>NZ_JBNCLC010000004.1:0-164192 GCF_049844475.1 Micromonospora sp. DT47
CCCGGATACGGGTTCTCCGGCCAGCCGAACACGACCGGCTGGGATCCCGTGCACATCGGGAAGGCCTACGTCGAGCTGATGAGCCGGCTCGGGTACACACGGTTCGTCGCGCAGGGCGGCGACTGGGGCGCGATCGTCGTCGACGCGATGGCCGGCGGCCGCGCCGACCCGGCGGCCGCCGAGCCGGCGCCACCGGAGCTGATCGGCATTCACACCAACATGCCCGGCGCGGTTCCGCCGGACCTCTTCCTCGCGGCCTTTGCCGGCAGCCCGGCGCCGGACGGTCTCTCCGACGAGGAGCGGAGCACGTACGAGCAGCTGCTCAGGTTCTTTGGGACGCACGTGGCGTACGGGCTGATCATGGGGACGCGTCCGCAGACGCTCTACGGCCTGGCGGACTCACCCATCGATCTCGCCGCGTTCATGCTCGACCACGGCGACGGAAGCGGTCAGCCCGGCATCGTTCAGCAGGTCCTCGAGGGACGTCTGCAGAAGCCGAGCGACCTCACGCGCGACGACATCCTGGACAACATCACGCTCTTCTGGCTGACCAACAGCGGGGTGTCCTCGGCGCGGCTGTACTGGGAGAGCAAGCTCCCCTTCTTCGCTACCAAAGGCGTGACGATCCCGGTCGGCGTGAGCATCTTCCCGGACGAGATCTACCGGGTTCCGCGCAGCTGGGCGGAGCGGGCGTACCCCAACCTCGTCCACTACAACCGGCACGACAAGGGCGGGCACTTCGCGGCCTGGGAGCAGCCGCAGCTGCTCTCGGAAGACGTCCGCGCGACGTTCCGATCGCTGCGCTAGCGATGACCCTGTTCGAACGTGTGCACATGCCCTCGTTCGCCGGCGCCACCGAGTGGCTCAACTCCGAGCCATTCGGCCCCGCCGAGCTGCGCGGCCACGTCGTCCTCGTGAACTTCTGAAGGTGGTCACCGAGGTCAGCCCTGCTGGACCCTTCTGGGAGGCCGAGCCTGAACACCAGGACTACCTGGAGCGGTATCCCGCGGGTTACACGTGCCACTACGTCCGACCGAACTGGAAGCTTCCCCGTCGCAGGGAGAACGCCAGTTGGTGCTCCAGCCCGGGAGGGCGCCTATCTCAGTCACCCACGGGCACGCCAGGTGTAGACGCCGCGCCAGGTGGTGTTCGGGTCCATGACTCGCGCGGGCCCGGCCCGGCCCGCTCTGGAAGGCCGTGCGGGATTGCTCGTATGGCCCGTGACCCGGGGAAAGGCGTTCTAGGCTCGGCCAGACGGGGCGGCGTGCCTCTGTCGAACTGGCACAAGCCCGGGCAGCGCCCTCATCCAAGATGCCCCTCGCGAGACAGGAGCCGGGCATGCCGTTCGTCACGGTAGGAGGGCAGAAAGCCCCGCTCGACCTCCAATGAGCTCGAAACCGAAAGGAGGCCCACATGGCTGTCAAGACCGAAGCGCGAGCGGACGTTGCAGGGATCCGGCCGTTCACGATAGAGATCCCCGAGGCGGAACTCCAGGCGCTGCGTGCGCGCATCGCGGCCACGCGCTGGCCCGAGAAGCAGACCGTCGACGATCAGTCACAGGGCGTGCCGCTCGAGACGAGCCAGGCGCTCGCGCGCTACTGGGAGAAGGAGTACGACTGGCGCAAGGTCGAGGCGCGGCTGAACGCCCTACCGAATTTCGTCACCGAGATCGACGGGCTCGACATCCACTTCATCCACGTCCGATCGAAGCATGACGACGCGCTGCCGCTCATCGTCACGCACGGGTGGCCGGGCTCGGTCATCGAGCAGCTGAAGATCGTCGGTCCGCTCACCGACCCGACGGCGCATGGCGCGGACGCGTCGGACGCCTTCCATCTGGTGATTCCGTCGATGCCCGGCTACGGCTTCTCGGGCAAGCCGAGCACGCCCGGCTGGGGCCCCGAGCGCATCGCACGCGCCTGGATCGAGCTGATGAAGCGCCTCGGCTACACGCGATTCGTCGCGCAGGGCGGCGACTGGGGCGCGCTCATCACGGATGTCATGGGTCTGCAGGCGCCTCCGGAACTGATCGGCATTCACACCAACATGCCTGGCATCGTTCCGCCCGACATCGACACGTTGCTCCAGTCCGACATCACCGGAGCGGGCAACGCGCTGGCCTCGCTGCCGTCCAACCTCTCCGACGAGGAGAAGCGGGCGTGCGAGCAGCTGAACTTCTTCTGGAAGCATTCCGCCTACGCCCTCATGATGGGCACGCGCGCGGAGACGCTGACCGGATTCGCGGATTCGCCCATCGCCCTGGCGAGCTACATGATCGACCACGACGCGGCCAGCCTGGAGCTGATCTGCCAGGCCTTCGCCGGACAACCCGTCGGCCTCACGCGAGACGACGTCCTCGACAACATCACGCTCTTCTGGCTGACGAACACGGGAGTTTCCGCGGCTCGCATCTATTGGGAGAACAAGTTCTCCTTCTTCGCCGCCAAGGGCGTCTCCGTCCCGGCTGCCGTGAGCGTCTTTCCTGATGAGATGTATGAGACCCCGAGGAGTTGGGCGGAGCAGGCGTATCCCAATCTCATCCACTACAACAAGCTCGACAAGGGCGGGCACTTCGCGGCCTGGGAACAGCCGCAACTCTTTTCAGAAGAGGTTCGCGCCGGCTTCCGGTCGCTTCGCTAGATAACCGTGGTCGAACGTCTGCGCATGCCCTCGCTCGGCGGGGCGACCGAGTGGCTCAACTCCGAGCCACTCGGTCCCGCCGAGCTGCGCGGCCACGTCGTCCTCGTGAACTTCTGGACGCTGACATGCATCAACTGGCTGCGCCAGGAGCCGTACGTCCGGGCGTGGTCGCAGGCCTACCGAAACGACGGGCTGGTCGTCATCGGAGTGCACACGCCGGAGTTCTCGTTCGAGCACGAGATCGACCGGGTGCGACAGGCGATCACGGCGCGAGGGATCGACTACCCGGTTGCGGTCGACAACGACTACAAGATCTGGAGCGCGTTCGACAACCACTACTGGCCGGCGCTCTACTTCGTCGACGCGGACGGCATCATCCGCGACCACCACTTCGGCGAGGGACGCTACGAGCAATCGGAGAGCGTCATCCGGCGGCTGCTCGGCGTCGAGCGCGAGCTCGTCCCCGTCGAAGGGCTCGGCGTGGAGGCCGAGGCCGACTGGGACCACCTGCGTACGCCCGAGACGTATCTCGGCTACGAGCGCAGCGAGCACTTCGCGTCACCGGACGGCGCCGCGTTCGACGAACGCCGCGCCTACGAGCTCCCCGAGAGCCTGCGCTTCAACCACTGGGCCTTGCCGGCGAGTGGACGATCGGGTCTGAGAATGTCGTGCTCGACCAGGCCGGCGGGAGCATCGCCTACCGGTTCCACACGCGCGACGCGCATCTCGTGCTGTCTCCCGGAGCGCGAGAGCCGATCCCTTTCCGCGTGCTCCTCGACGGCGAAGCTCCGGGCCCGTCACACGGCGTGGACGTCGACGAAAGTGGCGACGGCTTGCTCCGGGACGGCCGCCTGTACCAGCTCGTGCGCGAGCACGACGCGGTCCGCGAACGGACCCTGGAGATTACGTTCCTCGAGCCCGGCGCCGAAGCGTACGTATTTACGTTCGGGTAGCCAGAGCTGGCGACATCCCTGATCAACCATGCCGCATCCCCGGCAGCGTCTCGAAGGTGGAGGGGCTAGCAGGCCGCGCCCTGGCGGCGGCGCGTGCGGCCCGTTCAGGGCCGCCTTGAAGACGTATAGAAATTTGAACGGGGATTCTGGTGACAATTTGTCGGGTCTCAGGACCTGCGTGACAGAACAGTCTCAAGACATGGGTGACGCTTCCGGCTAGCCGGGTGGTGACGGCGGCTCGGGCGGGCGTCTGCGGGCGCGGGCTGCGTCGGATATGGCGATCGCGGTCAGGACGAGGGCAGCAGCGGCCGCGACCACGAGTGGCGGCAGGGGGAGCATCGCCGGTGTCAGGGCGGCCAGCGCAAGGACGCCGATCGGTCGGGACCGGGACACGCGGCCGAATACCGCGTGCTCGAAGCGGGCGCGCCCGGCCAAGTACAGCGCGGGTCCGCCGAGGATGACGGCGACCCAGGCCGGTGGGGTGTGTCCGAGTGGATGGGCGATGACAAGTTCGTCGCCGACGGCGGCGACGACCACGCCGGCCACCATCACCAGGTGGGCGTATGACGCCGATCGGGCGAGGCGGACCGGGTCGGCAGACACGGCAATCGCTTCCGCCAGGACCTGCCCAGCGCGGTATATATAGATCCGCCACAGCAGCACGGTGGCCGCGATCGACACTGCGAACGCGGCGGCTCCGTCCGGCGCGAAGCCGCTGCTGCTCAGCGCCAGTCCGGTAACCAGGATCAGCTCGCCGAGCGCGATGATGAAGAACTGCCGGTAGCGCTCGGACAGGTGCTCGCCCGAGATCACAAGGTCTTGATTGGGCGAGCGGCCCGCCCCCGGGGTGGGGAAGCCGATTCTGCCTGCCGTGTGGTCAAGGAGCACCGCGAGTGCCCACAACGCGCCACGCGCCGTACCGTGCACGAGCGCTCCCGCGATCCACGGCAGCGCCGACAGGCCGTACCAGAACAGCCCGCGCACGACGTGGCGCTGCAGCTCGTGGCCACGCAGAACGGCCACGAGGACGAGCCCGCGGCCGAGCTGGACGGCGACGTAGGCGCCCGCGAAGATCAGGCCCGTGTCGCCGAATGCCTCGGGCACCGCGGCCGCCATCACCAGGCTGCCGACCATGGTCGCGATGACCAGCGCCTGGATTACCGGTCGATGCGGGTCCGTCCGGTCGGTTAGCCACGCGGTGCTGGACCAGACCCACCACATGGCCCCCAACAGCACCAGCGTCCGGAAGGCACCGCTCCACCCGAGATCCTCCGCCAGGCCGCGCGAGAGCTGAGCGAGCGCGAGGACAAACACCAGGTCGAAGAAGAGTTCCAGGAACGTAGCCCGCTCCGGGTCCCCTGCTTTCCGCACCAGCTCGGCCGCCCTGCTCGTCGTCATCGGCTCGCCCGTTCTGTCAGCTCTGCTCCAGGTTTGGGGGCATTCTGACATGCGGCAGCGGCGTTAACCGCGGACGTGCTGCCGTGGACTGGATCGAGCGACCCGCGTTACACGGACGGGCGACGGTCGAGGCCGGTGAGTTCCTTCCATCCGTCGCCGCGGGTTCGGATTAGCTCGTCGACCTTGGGCAAGCGTCGGGCCGGTGCTACAGAGGGCGGAGTGTCACCCAGGTCCTGATACCGATATGTCACGCAGGTCCTGAGACCGGACAATTCTGGTGACAATTTTTGTCCCGTCACGGGACACGATTGACAGTCGCGTCCCACCAGATGCCCGACATGATCCTCAAGCGGCGTCGCGTAGGCCCTCACGGTCCACAACAGGGGCGCGCATTCCGGCAGAAGACGATGCCGGCAAGCACGGTAGGCGTAACCCGGGCACCGGACTTAGATCCACGTCCAAGGACGGACGGCTTTCCACACGCGCCCGCGCCAACGTGCACGGCGCGGATGGAGGCAGATCTCAATGTCATTCAACGCACTGGTCGACCCAACGCGGCGTAGTTCGGGAACCACCCGGTCTTCGTCCAGTCGGCCATAGACCCTCGCCAGATGCCCCAGGCAAGTCGCGGCAAGTCGCCTCACCTGGCGATCCTCGTGATCGAGTAGACCAAGATAGAGTTCCTGTAGCTCCTTCCAGTCCCCACCGCCATACAGAACGGCGCCGACCATGGCGTCCAGGGCGCTGAAAAGCTCGCCGCGATCGAGCGCCGCACGCACCTCGCCCGGTGTTGCCGGCGGTGGGTTGCGGAAGACGTGATGCTCATGGCTCATAGGCCGCATCTTTGCTCATCGTGAGCCGGAGCGATCAACCGGCTAGACGCCAGGCGGCCTACTTTGGACTGGCTCCGTGCCCTCATGTGGACCCGTCGACCCGGTCGGTGGGGCGCTTCTCTCGGCGCTTGCACGGGCCGGCGTGGTGACCTGATGAGGAGCTTGGGTTCGTCCCTCATCCCCGTTCTGTCCAGCGTTCCCCCGGTGGGTGAGCTAAGCCTCCAGCGACTTCCAGCGCTTGATGACAACTGGGTCAGCATGCGGGGCAGGCCACACCTGCAGTCGAAGCCGCTCCATGGTCGCCGAATCCTCGTCAGAGTCGATGCCGAGACGGACTGCTTCGGCCAGGTTGCTTCTCGCGACCCGCACACGAATCGGTCCCGCCGCTACCCGGAACCGTGCGGCCTCCGGCTCGTAGTCGGTGCAGCCCATGACGACGAGTCGGCCGGACGGAACTTGCAGGCTTCCCTCCGCGACGTGGTCGAACTCCGCGCTGTCGTCTGCTGGAGCTGCATCCAACACCTCCAAGGTCACGGCCACGTTGACGTTGACGGTGGTGCCGACCGCCATGGCGTCCGTGGCCACCGCAAGGTGGTCGAGCACGGCCTCTTCGGTCCAGGCGTCCCCAAGATCGGTCACGGACCGGTCATCGAACAGGTGGATCTGGTAGTAGTCCGCGAAGAGCTCCAACTCCGTCGAGATCAAGCCACCCTCCCAGTCTTCGTGTCCCCCGAAGTCTCGCCGCAGACCAAGGTCAACTGTCAAGCATGCGATGCCCGCGCTAGTCGGATAGGCACCGCCCGCCCGGCAGCAGCCCTACAACCTGACGCGCGCCCCCACCCCCGGGAATCGAGTCGACATGGCCGACGATGCAGGCATCTCCCACTCGGGCCGCGTAGAGCAAGGTGCCGACGGGTGCCGGATCATCCGGCCGAGCCAGCCGTGCGGTGCTATCGGAGGCCTTCGTCTTCGCAAGCCAGAGGCGGGCCGTGTCGACATCCTCAGGACGAGGTGGATGCGACGACGGGCGTTTCAAACAAGCAGGCTCCATAGGCCCCATGCACCAGCCACCGCCCGATGCTGCCTTCGTCACCGCATCGGTCATGGCCTCCGCCTCCCGGCGCTGCTCATCGCTCAACGGTAGGCGGCGCCCGTAGTCAACCGCTGCCCGCTCACAGTAGGCACGCTCTCGCGCTGGCACCTCAGTGGCTCCCTTTGGCACCTCAATGCCGCCGCACCCGAAGGCGACCGCTGACTGGCCACCCTGCTCCGCGGCAGCCTGCGGGCTGGCGAGCCAGTGTCGGGCCCCCATCACAACCCCGACCGCGAGAAGCACGCCACAGGCAATCGCCACGAAGCGAGTGCGGTTGGCACGCCCAGCCCAAGGCCTGGGATCACCGCCGCTGGCGCGCAGATTCAGGGTGTCCTGCATCCCGGAAGAATAGACAGCGAACGCTGCGGCGAGAAGCTCTACAGCCCGCGGGACTGCCGGGACCCGATGGGCAGCGACAAGGTGGGCCAGCTGCTGCATGGCAGCGTCACGCCAGGGAGCCTCTCTGCCGGATGACATGGCAAGTCAGTGATTCTCGTTCGACGGGAGTAAGGGCGGGAACCTGCGCGCGTTGCGCTGCTCCGTTACGCCCAAGGAGCCGGACTGCGACTACCAGTCGGTGCTGGTCCGATCATGAGCGATAGAGGTTAGCGGCGGTTGGGCGCTGGGAGCCAGGAACCCACACTGCCCCCGAGGTAGGCGCAGGTCATGTAGGCGGTGTTGAGTCTGCTACGGACCTCGGGGCGCAGGGCATGTGCTGTACGGCTGGGGCGCTTGGCCGGCGAGCAGGCTCGGAGCGTGGCAGGTCTGGCAGGGCTGGCCGGACCCCTTCATCTACGTTGCCACCCACACCCCGCTGCGACCTGTCTTCCTGACGTACAGTCTGCCCCTGAAGCAACGGTCAGGACGTTTGGGCCTGCCTGGTCGCCAAGGCTTACGAGACCGGCATGAGCCCACACCGCCAGGAGTCGGCACAGGAGCGGTCAGCCTCGCCGGTCCTGCTCAACGGGTCCGCCCAGATACGGCGCTGTCCGGGTCAGGAAAGCCGGCGGGAGTGGGCGGAGAGCAACGACCGCAGCGGTGCCAGGCCCGCCGCATCAAGCCCCCGCTTCGGCAGTACGAGCACTGCCCCGCCGCGCCGCTCCGATGCAAGCAGGACGAACGATCGATCCGTCTCGAGGTGCAGCGGGTGCTGAGCCCAACTTGTCGTCGATTGTCCGGCGGCGCTGCTGAGATGCACCCCGGTGTCGGTAACCGTGGCCTGCATGGGCTGGGACAGCGCAGGATTGCCGCGCATGATCTGCCGAACATGAAGCCGGTAGATCCAGCGGGAGCCGCCGAAGAGCCGACGCAGCAGCAGGCTGAACCCGACGGCGACGGGCACCACCACGACGAACACGACGACGGCACCTACCACAGCGGTGCCCGCCGCCACATTCCCCGACACCGCAGAGGAAACGAAGACGACAGCGAGCACGCCGACCGCCAGTAGGGTGCTCAGCCACCGCAGATACCAGGGACGCGGGATGCTGCGGTTCTGGGCGGCGAAGCCGTCTAGCAGGTCGTCCGACGTGAGAGTGTAGTGCAGCTGCACGGGGTGGGCCGTGACGTTCTCCGAGGGCATGACCGAGAAGCCTACTCACCGCCGTGCATCCCTGTGGTCATCATTGGTCGCCTCGGTCTGCCTTGACGGGCTGGTGACGGCCTGGACCTGGTCCTCATCGTCGATGCGCGGCGGCAGCTCCACCCCATCTCCGACCCCTCGTTTGTAAGAACTGCGCGCCTCGTCCGGGCCTGTCCGTGCGCGTCTGTGACCTCGGCGGCTGATCCACTGCCGGCCCGCGTCGTCCGCCGAAGTTCCGCCCCGTTGCAGTCACCGTTGCTGTCGACCGCGATGGTACGCGGAGCAGCGGGTCGGCTCGGCTTTCCTGCGCGATGTTTGGTGTGGATCTGCGCCGACGTACGGAAGATGGACTGGTGCACCCAGCGACGGTCCATGTGGCATCACCGCCAGAAGATCCGGCCCGCGTTATCGAGCTGCGCCTCGTTCTCCGCCAGTCGGTCGGCGATGTCGTAGAGCATGGCCGCCATGTCCGCCCATTCGGGCTCGGCCAATGCTCCCGTGTCCCGGTAGAACGCCATGACGCAGCCGTACATGGGGCCGCCGCGCAAGTCCACGAAGAGATTCCCGCCGCCCTGGTTGGTGGCGACGGGTAGCCAGGCGGGTAGCCAGGTTTCGCATCGCTTTCCGGCCGGGTGGTTGTTCTCCGAACTGATGAAGGCGTCCCATTGGCCGACCGGCGCGATCTGCCGGGCGACCTGCCGGGCGACGTCCATCCACACGCGGCGGCTTTTCAGGGCTTCGGCGATGGAGTAGGGAACGAAGCCGGGTGGGATGAGCGAGCCGCCGTCGGCGTTGAGGCCAAAATGTGCTCCGTCGGCGTACAACCACCAGGCCCGCAGGTCCGGCGGCAGTGGCCGGCCGACCGCCTCCTGGGCCGCTGCCAGGTCGGGCTCGGACGCCGGTGGTCGCAGAACCGCGCGGGCTCGGGGCGCATGCTGGTGGAGCCATGCGTCGATGCGGCGTATCGCTGCCTCGGAGACCATCGCCCGGTCCGTACTCACCATGATTCACCTCTCGATCGCCGGACCGGGCGGCCTACCGGTCCCTGTCTTGTCGCACCCGCCGCGAGGCCTTGGTGTGTGGCACCGACTCTGATCGAGGTTCGCGCTGCCTTCTTGCTGCCTCACGCAGCAAGGCCTCCGCCTCGCGCACGATGTCCTGCTCAAGTTGAGCGCGCTCACCCACGTTGTCCTGCCACAGGTCGGTCAGGAAAGCGAACGTGGCAAGGGGCTCCGGGAACATCAAAGAACCGGCATGCGAAGCGATGGCATGCGCGCCATCCACCGGTGCGATAGCCCCGAACACGGTACGGCGCGCGTAGGAACGGGCCACCTCCCAGACGGCCCGGTCCTCGTCTGGCAGCTCAGGCAAGCCCAGCTCGTCGATCACCTGGTCCAACAGCTCACGCGCCTCGCGGTACTCACCTCGCGAGAGTCCAGCGAGTTCCCGCAACGACGGACTGTCCAGCCCGTTGGCAAGCGCTTGCGCTGCAATCATCGGCAACTCCTCGCTAGCCAGCTCACCAGCCAGCACGCACACCCCGACGTCCCGCATGTCGATCACACGCCGAGTGTCGGGGCTCCGCTGATCCCCGTCCAGCGGGTTGCACCGGACCCCTCGCTTGCAAGTTCTGGGCAGAGCGGGGCCACGCTCAAGGAGCTCATGGCGCGCATCGGCCCACTCCAGCACTCGGGCGGCCATGATCTACCAGCACGCGACGCGTGACCGGGATCACGCCATCGCCGCTGCCCTGGATGCGCTCATAGAGGAGGCGAGAGGACAGGCCAGCACATGATCTGGCATGGATCTGGCACGTCGACCGGGTGGAGGATGAGAACGACGAACGCCCTGGCCTGCACCGTCTCGGTGTTGACCAGGGCGTTTGTGTCGCCTGCCTCAAGGTGGAGCCGAGGGGACTCGAACCCCTGACCCCCACACTGCCAGTGTGGTGCGCTACCAGCTGCGCCACGGCCCCTTGCTGTCGTCCCCGGTCGCCCCCGGGCACGCAGAGAACTATACACACGCCGCTCGGCATGGTCATCTCGCGGGGGCACCCACCGGGCCTCAGTTGAGCGCCACGTCCGGGGGGAAATGCGCGACCGCCGCCATCATCCCGCCCTGGCGGCGCAGCACCATCGGCCAGAGGTCGTCCGGCCGGTCGACGAAGGCGTCCCCGGGCAGCGCGTCGAGCACGAACCAGGACCCGTCCTCGATTTCCTGCTCCAGCTGCCCGGAGCCCCATCCGGAGTAGCCGGCGAAGACCCGGATGCCGCCGATGCTGTCGCGCATCTTCTCCGGGTCGGCCGACAGGTCGACGGTGCCCACCGCGCCGGAGACCTGCTGGAAGCCCCTCAACCGCCGCATCGGGTGCCGCATCCGCGCAAGGCAGATCGCCGAGTCCGGCTGCACCGGACCGCCCTCGAAGAGCACCGCCGGATGGCGGGCCAGGTCGCTCCAGTCGCCGAGCACGTCGGCGACCGGCACCTCGGTGGCCCGGTTGAGCACCACCCCGAGCGCCCCGCCGGCCTCGTGCGCCACCAGCAGCACGACCGTACGGTCGAAGTTCGGATCCTTGAGGGCCGGAGCCGCGACCAGCAGCCGCCCGGTCATCGACTCCATGGCTCGACCCCCGATCGCCCGCCCCTCCTCCTGCATGTCGGACACCGTCAGCCGCGCACCCGGCCATGGAACCGGTCGCCGCCGGCCATCCGCGCTGTCACCGCCATGCCTGGCACCATAGCCTGCACCCGGGGTGCTGGCTAAGGTCTGACCGGCGGGTGACCGAGCAGGATCGAGGGAGGCACGATGGGTCCGACGGCGGACATCGCGGTGATCGGCGGGTCGGGGCTCTACGCGCTGCTCGAGGGTGCCACCTCGCACCAGGTCGAGACGCCGTACGGCGCGCCCTCCGACGCGGTCACCATCGCCGAGGTCGGCGGCCGGTCGGTGGCCTTCCTGCCCCGGCACGGCCGCGACCACCGGTACCCGCCGCACCTGATCCCGTACCGGGCCAACCTGTGGGCGCTGCGCTCCCTCGGGGTACGCCAGGTGCTCGCCCCGTGCGCGGTCGGCGGGCTGCGCCCGGAGCTCGGCCCGGGCACCTTCGTCGTGCCGGACCAGCTGATCGACCGGACCAGCGGCCGGGCCCAGACCTACTACGACCGGGGCGCGGTGCACGTGCCCTTCGGTGACCCGTACTGCCCGGTGGGCCGGCGTACGCTGCTGGCCGCCGCGGCCGGACGGGACGTGGCGGCGGTGGACGGCGGCACGGTGGTGGTGGTCGAGGGCCCGCGGTTCTCCACCCGCGCCGAGTCCCGCTGGTACGCCTCGATGGGCGGCACCGTGGTCAACATGACCGGCCACCCGGAGGCCGTGCTCGCCCGCGAACTGGCCCTCTGCTACACCTCGATCGCGCTCGTCACCGACCTGGACGCCGGCGTCGGGGTCGGCGAGTCGGTGACCCAGGAGGAGGTGTTCCGGGTCTTCGCCGAGAACACCGACCGGCTGCGCGGGGTGCTGCTGGACGCGGTGGGCGCGCTGCCCGCCGACCGGGACTGCCCGTGCGGGCACGCCCTGGACGGCATCAAGACCCCGTTCCCGCTGCCCTGACGGCCCCGGTCGGCCGGTGAGCGGCAAATCGCCCGACCCGTCCCCCGACGCCCGATAGATTCGGCAGGTCGGGTCTGGTCATTGCGCCCTCCCGGCGCCCAGCAGCACGCGCCGGGACAGGGAGGCAGGGGTGATGGCGACCGTCCGGGACACCACCTACGACCTGCTCCGCGCCCTCGGCCTGACCACGGTCTTCGGCAACCCCGGGTCGACCGAGGAACCGTTCCTCCAGGACTTCCCGGAGGACTTCCGCTACGTCCTCGCGCTGCACGAGGCGTCGGCGGTGGCGATGGCCGACGGGTACGCCCAGGCCACCGGCCGCCCGGCGCACGTCAACCTGCACACCGCCCCGGGCACTGGCAACGGGATGGGCAACCTGGTCACCGCCTGGCACAACCGGACGCCGCTGATCGTCACCGCCGGCCAGCAGAGCCGGGAGATGCTGCTGATGGAGCCCCGGCTGACCAGCCGCCGCCCGACCGAACTGCCCCAGCCGTACGTGAAGTGGAGCCACGAGCCGGTCCGGGCGCAGGACGTCCCGGCCGCGATCATGCGGGCGTACGCGACCGCGGTCCAGCCGCCGACCGGGCCGGTCTTCCTGTCGCTGCCCCTGGACGACTGGCATCAGCCGGCCAACCCGCCGCCCCAGGTGCGCACCGTGGCCACCCGTTTCGCCCCCGACCCCCGGCGGCTGCGGGAGTTCGCCGCGGTGCTGGCCGGCAGCCGCGCCCCGGTGCTGGTGTTCGGCGCGGCCGTGGACCGGGCGGCGGCCTGGCCGGTGGCGGTGGCGGTGGCGGAGCGGCTGGCCGCACCGGTCTGGTCCGCCCCGGCGCCGGAACGGGCCGCCTTCCCGGAGCACCACCCGCACTACCGGGGAGTGCTGCCGTTCGCGATGGCCCCGCTGGCGGAGAAGCTGCGCGGCCACGACACCGTGCTGGTCGTCGGCGCGCCGGTGTTCCGCTACTACCCGCACGTGCCCGGCGACCACCTGCCGGAAGGAACCCGGCTGCTGCACGTCACCGACGACGCCGACGAGGCGGCCCGGGCCCCGGTCGGCGACAGCCTGCTCGGCGACGCCGGGCTGACCCTGGCCGCGCTGCTGGACCTGCTGCCCGCGGCCGATCGGCCGGGACCGGCCCCGCGACCGGCGCCGGAGCCGCCGGAGGCCGGCGACCCACCGAGCTCGGACGCGCTCTTCGCCGCGCTGGCCGCGTGCTGGCCGACCGACGGGGTGCTGGTCCAGGAGTCGCCGTCCAACCTGGCCGCGCTGCGCCGCCGGGTGCAGGTCACCCGGCCGGCGTCGTACTTCACCATGGCCAGCGGCGGGCTCGGCTACGGCCTGCCGGCGGCGGTCGGCATCGCGCTCGCCGAGCGGGACTCCGGGCGCGGCCGGCCGGTGATCGCGGTGATCGGTGACGGCTCGTTCCACTACTCGGTCCAGGCGCTCTGGACCGCGGCGCGGCTGCGCCTGCCGGTGGTCGTGCTGGTCCCGGTCAACCAGCAGTACGCCATCCTCAAGTCGTTCGCCGACTTCAAGTCCACGCCCGGGGTGCCCGGGCTGGACCTGCCCGGCCTGGACGTCACCGCGATCGCCCGCGGCTACGGTTGCGCCACCCGGGTGATCGGGTCGCTCGACGAACTCGGGGACGCCGTCGCGGAGGCGCTGCGCGCCGACGGGCCGACCGTGCTGCCGGCCCCGATCAGCACCGACGTGCCGCGGATCCTGTAGTCACCGCCTGCCGAGCAGCAGCGGCGCACCGGTCACCACGTCCAGCACCGGCCGGGCCCCGAGCGGGGCCTTCAGCGTGACGGTGACCGGCTCGAGCTTCAGCATGGCGATGCAGGCGCCGGTGGACCGGACGACCCCGCCACCGACCACCACCACGTTCGGGTGCTCCTGGACCAGCGGGGTGATGCCGGTGTCGCAGGCGCCGACGCCGAGCCGCACGGTCAGGCGGGCGTCGTCGACGGCGGTCAGGTCCGCCGCGCCGACGACGTTCTCGGGCGCGGGTCGGCTCGGTGCCTGCGGATCCTTCGGCGCGGTGACGGCGCTTGGCGCCACGGCGAGCCGGGCCACCGGCGCGGTCAGCTCCTCCACCGTGAAGAGCCAGGCCGGCACGTCGGCCACACCCCGGCTGGTCCGCACCGGCGCGGTGCCGAGCTTGACCGCCGTGACGGTGAGCGGGATGCAGGCCGTGGCGACCGGGCTGCTGACCGGCCCGTCGGGGCCCGGCTCGACCGTCGGCCGGGGCACCTTGGGCCGGCCCTCACAGGGCGGCGGGTCACCCTGGTCGAGCTGCCGGTACGCCTCCGCCGCGCTGAGCAGCGGCACTGTCATCGTGCCGTCGGGGAACCGGATCGTGCCGTCGGCCGGCCGGGTGCCCGGCATCTCGATCTGGTCCCGGTACCAGCCGGCCTGGAACGCCGTCTCGGTGTCCGCGTTGAAGCCCGGGTCACCGGTGAGCACCGTCGGGTCCTGCAGCGGCACGTACCCCTTCGACCAGGCCGGGTCGGGCCGCCACGCCCCCGCGACCTCGGCGGCCCGCTGGGCGAAGGCCTCCCACCGGTGGTCCGGGGTGCGCACCGACGAGCCGCCGACGGACGGGCTGCCGCCGGTGGACGGGTCGGAGCCGGCCGGCGCGCAGGCGGTCGCCGTCATCACCAGGGGCAGGCCCAGCAGGGCGAGAAGTCGACGCATACCACTTGGACGCCGCCCGCTCCCGGCCGGTTCCCGGCGCTCAGGTCTCCCCGCCGAGATCCGTCTGGTACGCCTGCCAGAGCAGGTCCGCGCCGCGCTGCCGGTGCCGGGCCAGCGCCCGCAGCAGCTCGTCGGTGCGGCGGGACAGCTCCTCGGCGCACACCCCCGGGCGTTCGACGGCGCGCTGGAGTTCGGCGAGCGCGGCCACGATGGCGCCGTGCTCCCGGGTGAGCAGCCGTACGCCGCGGTGCAGCCGGGGTGCCTGGGCGACCACCTCGGCGTACAGGCCGGCCGGGCCCTCGGTGTGGCGGACGTGCTCGACGAAGCCCCGGCGGACCGGGGCGAGGTGGCCGATGACCCGTTCCCGCCAGCGCGGCTCCCCGGGCGGTACGGCGAGCGCCCGGGCCAGGGCGTGGACGTCGCCGAGCGGAGCGGGCCGGCGGTCGGCGGGCGGTCGGACCGCCGCGGGGACGACGGACGGCTGCTGGATCGGACCGGTGACCATGGGCACCTCCCGCGTTGCTGCGCTACCGCGTACAGCGATGGTGAACCCGCAGGTCGGCGCTGTCCAGAGGGGCCGGCCGCCTCTTTGGTCCGCTCCCGCACCACCGGCCCCACCAGCCCCGGCCGCCACTTTTATGCCTCTCCGTCATACCGCACTCCACCGGAGGTGGAGCATCTGCGGTTGCCCTGCGTGGCCGAGTGACGGCAGGGGCGAGGGTCAGAGGCCGAGCGGGTTGGCCGCCATCGCGCGGAGCTGGCCGGCGAGCACGTGCACGTCGCCTTCGCGGCCGCCGTCGGGTCGGCCGACGGTCATCGCGTCGGCGAGCGCCCGCAGCTCGTGCGGCGGCAGGGTGGCCAGCCCCGCCCCGCGCAACGGCACGGTGACGGTGCGGCCGGTGTCCGGGTCGCGGGCCACGATGGTCGGCACCCGGTGCACGTGCCCGGGTCCGTCGTCGGGGTCCCGGTGGGTCTGCGCGCCGGCGGTGATCTCGGCCCGGGCCAGGTCGACCGTGCGGGTGCCGAGGGCGCCCCGGACCGTGGCCCGGGTGCCCTCCAGCCAGGCGGCGGTCCGCAGCGTCCGGAGCACCAGATAGAGCCCGAGCAGGACGAACGGCAGTCCGCACAGTCCGAGGAACCGACCGGCGCCCAGCCCGTCGTCGGCCGGCGGGGAGTCGCGCAGTTCCGGTGGAAGCAGCCCGGGTGGGAGGTCCCGGGCCTGGTCGTACGAGGCGAGCGGGTCGTCGCCGGTCAGCAGACGGCGGACCAACCCGTCGGCGACCATCGGCAGCAGCACGAACGCCGCGCCGAAGGCGGCGAAGAACAGGCCGACCACGGCCGCGACGGCGCGCTGCGCGGGCGGAACGCTGATGGAGAGCCAGATCTTCTCGCACGTCACAGCGGGCAGCCTAGGCGGTGGGGCCAACGACCCCGGAGACGACTGTGCGCCCCGGTCCGGTGGACCGGGGCGCACATGAGGTGGTGGAGGTGCCGGGAATCGAACCCGGGTCCTTCGCCGGTTTGACAGGGCTTCTCCGAGCGCAGCTCGCTATGCCTCTACTCGGCCCCACCGCTCACGCGAGCGAGTTGGTGTGACGGGCCCAGTCGCTGATTAATCTCGCCGCACGGACCCCGCGACCGGGTCCGGTTGGCCAGCCTTCTAGCTGATGCCGGCAAACTGGGTCGAAGGCGCTCCCAGGCCGACAGACTCAACTACTCGCCTCAGGCGGCGAGAGCGAAGTCAGCGCGATTGTTCTTGGCGCTTATAGTTTCCGACGAACGATTCTCGAGACGACGTCGGCTTCCTCGGCTCGCTTCCCCTGCCGCAACGTACGAAGTCGAAACCAGTCACCCCCTCGACAGGCCGCCGATGTGGCGGCACTGACAAGCCTAACGCCTGCCGCAACGGGTTTCATCCCGAGGTCCCCGGCGGGCATGCCGACCGGGACGAACACGACAAATCAGTCGTCCATGCCCTTGCCGCGACGGCCCGCCACCCGGGCGATCTCCCGGTCGGCGTCCCGCTTGGCCAGGTCCTGACGCTTGTCGTACGACTTCTTACCCTTGGCCAGGGCGATCTCCACCTTGGCCCAGCCGTCGGAGAAGTAGACCTGCAACGGGACCATGGTCAGGCCCCCCTCGCGGGTCTTGCCGATCAGCCGGTCGATCTCCAGGCGATTGAGCAGCAGCTTGCGGGTACGCCGGGGCTCGTGGTTGGTCCAGGTGCCCTGGGTGTACTCCGGGATGTGCATCGCGTGCAGGTAGAGCTCGCCGTTGCGCTCCTGGGCGAAGGCGTCGACCAGCGAGGCCCGCCCGGCGCGCAGCGACTTGACCTCGGTGCCGGTCAGCGCCATGCCCGCCTCGTACGTGTCGAGGATGGCGTAGTCGTGGCGCGCCTTCTTGTTGGAGGCGACCACCTTGCGACCCTTTTCCCGTGGCATCGGCGCCACCCCCTTTCCGGATCACCCGCACCCGGTGTGACCGGCCGCGGGGCGGAGATCATGCTACCTGAATGACAAGGGCCCTCCCGCGCCGTTTATTCCTGGCGCGGAAGGGCCCTCGCGGAGAGCCGGCGGTGACTAGACCCGCAGGTAGAAGCGGAGCGTGACCCAGGCGGTGATCGCGCTGATCACGCAACCGACGCCGGCCATCAGCGGGAACACCAGGAAGATGTCCGCCCACTGGATCGGCGAGAGCAGCCCCTCCAGGGCCTTCAGCGAACCGCTGAAGAGGAACTGTTTCGCGCCGATCAGCGCGAGCAGGCCGAGCAGTGAACCGATCAGACCGGCGACCACGGCCTCCAGCACGAACGGCGCCTGGATGAACCAGTTGGACGCGCCGACCAGCTTCATGACCGCGACTTCACGCCGCTTGCTGTACGCCGCCACCTGGATGGTGTTGGCGACCAGGAGCAGCGCGGCGACGGCCATCACGACCGCGGCGGCCAGCGCGATGTTCTGGATCGCGGTGAGGATCTTGAAGATCTGGTCCAGCAGCTTGCTCTGGTCGACGATCTCGTCGACCCCCTCGGCGTCCTTGTACTGGTCGTAGATGGTCTTGTACTGCTCCGGGTTGACCAGCTTGAGCCGGAACGACGGCGGCAGGCTGTCCGCCTTGACCGCGCTGATCAGGTCGGGAGCGTCCTGGAACATCTCCTGGAAGCGCTTGTACGCCTCGTCCTTGTTGACGTAGATGACCTCCTTCACCTGGGGGTCGCTCTTCAGCTTGGCGTCGAGGCTTGCACGCTGCTCGTCGCTGACATCCGTCTTCAGGAAGATCGAGACCTGGACGTTCTCGTAGTAGAGGTCCTTCATGTCGCCGACCTGCTGGTACAGCAGGCCACTGGCGCCGAGCATGGTGAGCGACACCGCCATCGTGATGATCATCGCGATGGTCATGGTGACGTTGCGCCACAGTCCGACCAGTACCTCGGACAGGACGTATTTCATCCGCATCGGGTGTTCCTCCGGCTCTCCGGCGTGAGGTGTTCGTCGTCAGGGTGTACGGCGGGGGTGGAGCAACGGCTCACCCGTAGACGCCGCGGGCCTGGTCGCGCACGATGCGGCCACTCTCGATCTCCACGACGCGACGACGCATCTGGTTCACGATGTTGGAGTCGTGGGTGACCATCACGACGGTCGTGCCGGTGCGGTTGATCCGGTCCAGCAGGCGCATGATCTCGATCGACGTGTCCGGGTCCAGGTTTCCGGTCGGCTCGTCCGCCAGCAGGATCAGCGGACGGTTCACGAACGCCCGGGCGACGGCGACCCGCTGCTGCTCACCACCGGAGAGCTCGTGCGGGTAGCGGTGCTCCTTGCCACCGAGCCCGACCAGCTCCAGCACCTCGGGCACGACCCGGCGGGCGACCGCCTTGGTCTTGCCGATCACCTCGAGGGCGAACGCCACGTTCTCGTACGCGGTGCGGTTGGGCAGCAGCCGGAAGTCCTGGAAGACGCAGCCGATCGAACGCCGGAAGTGGGGTCGCTTCCAGGAGCGCATCGAGGTGACGTCCTTGCCGTTCACGACGACCCGGCCCTTGTTGGGGCTGACCTCGTGCATCAGCATCTTGATCATCGTGGACTTGCCGGAGCCGGATGGACCGATGAAGAAGACGAACTCGCCCTTCTCGATCGAGACGGACACGTTGTCGAGCGAAGGCCGGGACGCCTTCGGGTACGTCTTCGTCACTTGCTCAAGCTGAATCACGGGTGGTGAGTCTACGCGGTGTAACCGCAGAGCCAAGCCCCCCGCCCCGGCGATGCGAAACGTGTCATCGATTCAGCCGGTCAACCGGAGATCCATGACGCGCTCCGCCCACGGCCGATCACGCAGCGTCGTTGGCGAGCTGCTGCTGCTTGCGCCACCGGATGCCGGCCTCGATGAAGCTGTCCAGCTCCCCGTCGAATACGGACGACGGATTGCCGGTCTCCTGCTCGGTTCGGAGATCCTTCACCATCTGATACGGGTGCAGCACGTACGAGCGCATCTGGTCGCCCCAGGAGCCGGCGGCCTCGGTCTTGAGCCCCTGCATCTTGGCCTGCTCCTCCTGGCGCTTGCGCTCCAGCAGCCGGGCCTGCAGCACCCGCAGCGCGGAGGCCTTGTTCTGCAGCTGGGACTTCTCGTTCTGGCAGGTGACCACGATGCCGGTCGGGATATGGGTGATCCGGACGGCGGAGTCGGTGGTGTTGACGCTCTGCCCACCCGGCCCCGAGGAGCGGTAGACGTCGATCCGCATCTCGTTCTCGGGGATGTCGATGTGGTCGGTCTGCTCCACCACCGGCAGCACCTCGACGCCGGCGAAGCTGGTCTGCCGGCGCCCCTGGTTGTCGAAGGGGCTGATCCGGACCAGCCGGTGGGTGCCCGACTCGACGCTGAGCGTGCCGTAGGCGTACGGGACCTTGACCGTGAAGGTGGCGGACTTGAGGCCGGCCTCCTCGGCGTACGAGGTCTCGTAGACCTCGGTCGGGTAGCCGTGCCGCTCGGCCCAGCGCAGGTACATCCGCAGCAGCATCTCGGCGAAGTCCGCGGCGTCCACCCCGCCGGCGCCGGCCCGGATGGCGACCAGCGCCTCCCGGGAGTCGTACTCGCCGGAGAGCAGGGTGCGGACCTCCATCTCCTGGATGGCCTTGGTCAGCCCGGTGATCTCGTTCTCGACCTCGGTCAGCACCCCGGAGTCGCCCTCGTCCTCGGCCAGCTCCAGCAGCACGTACGCGTCGTCGAGCCGGGAGCGCAGGCTGCCCAGCCTGCTGATCTCTCCGTTGACGTACGACAGCTGGGAGGTCACCTGCTGCGCGCGCGCCTGGTCGTCCCAGAGGTCCGGCGCGGACGCCTGCTCCTCGAGCCGCGCCTTCTCCTCGTGCAGGCGGTCGAGGTTGAGCACGGACTCGATGTTGCGCAGGGTGGCGTCGAGTTCCTTGAGCTGTTCGGCGTAATCGGCAGCAGTCACGACACAAAAGCGTACTGCGAGGGCGGTGAGCAAGCGTGCGAGCCCCGCGGTCCGGAGGGAAAAAGGCGGCTCAGCCGACCGGGGCGGTCTTCAGCCAGGACAGGGCGGCCTTGTGGTAGGCGACGGCGAACTCCAGCGCGCTGGCGTCGTAGGTGTCGCCCTCCTTCTTGGCGTTCTTGACCTGCTCACGCACGTACGCCAGGGCCTCGTTGTGGTATTCGCTGGCCGAGGCGTACAGGTTCTTGAGCTGACTGGCCGAGTGCAGGTCGCCGAAGGCGATCCGCAGGGCGATCGGGTTGCGGATGGTGTCCCGGCCCGGGTTCTCCGCCAGCCAGCGGGAGAATGTCCGTTTCCCAGCCGCGGTGATCGCGTACGGCTGGCTCATCCGCGGCCCGGGCTTGCCCAGCCGCACGAAACCCCGCTCGGCCAGCACCGGCAACTCGCGGTAGACCTGACTGCGTGTCATCGACCAGTACGGCGCCAGCCGGCGCTCGGCGGCGGCCATCAACTGACCGCCCGTCATGGGACCCTCGTGCAGCAGGCCGAGCAGGGCCGCCGCGGTGGGGTTGACTCCGGAATCCGCCATGCCCTCTAAGCTGCCACTTTGCCGCCACGGCGTCCAGGATTTCCGTATTTGCCACCGGGCAGGATTTCCTATGTGCACTGTCGGCCGACGACAGTGCTGCAGGACTGTCTATGCCTGCCGGCCGGTCGGCCAGCCGGGCCCGCCGGACGGCCGACCGCCGGCGGCCCCCCGGCTCCCGCCGGGGCCGGCCGGGCCGCCGGCGACGCGCGTCGCGCCACCGGCGGCCGCCGCCGGTTCAGCCCATGTGGGGGTACGTGTGGTCGGTCGCCGGGACGAAGGTCTCCTTGATCGTCCGCGGCGACATCCACCGGACCACGTTGTGCCAGGAGCCCGCCTTGTCGTTGGTGCCGCTGGCCCGCGCGCCGCCGAAGGGCTGCTGCCCGACCACCGCGCCGGTCGGCTTGTCGTTGATGTAGAAGTTGCCGGCCGCGTACCGCATCTTCTCGGCCACCGCGTCGACCACCCGGCGGTCGGTCGCGAAGATCGACCCGGTCAGCGCGTACGGCGCGATCGACTCGGCCTGGGTGACCACGTCGTCGAAACGGGCGTCGTCGAAGACGTGCACGCCGAGGATCGGCCCGAAGTACTCGGTGGTGAAGGTCTCGTGCGCGGCGTCGGTGCACTCGAACAGGGTCGGCCGGACGAAGTATCCGACCGAGTCGTCGGCGGTGCCGCCGGCCAGGACGCGGCAGGTGTCGTCGTCGTTGATCAGCTCCAGCGCGGCGGTGTGCCGGCTGAACGCCTTGTCGTCGATGACCGCGCCGCCGAAGTTGCTGAAGTCGGTGACGTCGCCGTAGGTCAGCGATTCGGCGGTGGCGGCCAGCCGGTCGCGCAGCCCACCCTCCCAGAGAGAGCGCGGGACGTACGCCCGGGAGGCGGCCGAGCACTTCTGGCCCTGGTACTCGTAGGCGCCCCGGATCAGCGCGGTGTGCAGGGCGTCCACGTCGGCGCTGGTGTGCGCGACCACGAAGTCCTTGCCGCCGGTCTCGCCGACCAGCCGCGGGTAGCCCCGGTAGCCGGCGACGTTCTCGCCGACGGTCCGCCACAGGTGCTGGAAAACCTTGGTGGAGCCGGTGAAGTGGATGCCGGCGAGGTCCGGGTCGGCGAGCACGACGTCGGAGACCTCCTCGCCGCGCCCGGTGACCATGTTGATCACGCCGGGCGGCAGGCCGGCCGCCTCGAACAGCCGCATGGTGAAGTGCGCGGCGAACTGCTGGGTCGGGCCCGGCTTCCAGACCACGGTGTTGCCGACCAGGGCCGGCGCCGAGGGCAGGTTGCCGGCGATCGCGGTGAAGTTGAACGGGGTGACCGCGTAGACGAAGCCCTCCAGCGGGCGGTGGTCGAACCGGTTCCACACCCCCGGCGAGGACTTCGGCTGGGCCTCCAGCAGCTGGCGGGCGAAGTGCACGTTGAACCGGAGGAAGTCGATGAACTCGCAGGCCGCGTCGATCTCCGCCTGGACGGCGGTCTTGGACTGGCCGAGCATGGTGGCCGCGTTGAGGGTGTCCCGCCACGGGCCGGAGAGCAGCTCGGCGGCGCGCAGGAAGATCGCGGCGCGCTCCTCGAACGGCAGCGCCCGCCACATCGGGGCGGCGTCCTTGGCAGCCTTGACCGCGGCGCGGGCGTCCTCGTGGTTGGCGTGCCCGGTGACGCCCAGCACGTGCGCGTGCTTGTGCGGCTGGACCACGTTGATCGGCGCGCCGCCGGCCATCCGCCGCTCACCGGCGATGGTCATCGGCAGGTCGATCCGCTCGGCGGCCAGCTCGGTCAGCCGCCGCTGGAGCCGCTCCCGGTCGGCGCTGCCCGGCTCGTAGGTGCGTACCGGCTCGTTGTGGGGCTCGGGTACGGAGAACACGGCGTCCATCACAGGCTCCTGTGCGATCTCGACAGCGGTGGCGAGTTCGGACCCGCGGGCACCGACCGGACGGCCGGACGCCGGGCGCCGCGCGGTGGACCGGTCGCGGCGGCGGGACCTCGGCCGATTCTCCCACGCCCCCTCACCGCCGATCGCGCGCCGCCCGCCCGGAGCCGTAGATCACCAGGTACGCGTCGACGTCCCTGCGCGGATCCGTACCCGAAAGTCCCGATCCGCCGAAGGAAACCAGGGTGTCGGCGCGGACCCGGGCGTGGCGGGCGCGGCGCGGGCGGGCGCGTACGCTGGGTCGCCGGATGTGCCCGCCCGCGTGGGTCGCGTGGGTCAGGCGTCGAAGGGGAGACGATGAGCAACCAGCCCGGCAGCTCGACCGCCGCGGAGCCGGACCAGCCGGACACCACCGACCCGGTCGACGACGCCGCGCCGGCGGCCGGCGAGGGCCACCCCGCGGGTGCCCCCGGCGCGCCCGTGCTGGCGTTGCTCGCGGTCGGCTGGCTGGCGGCGATGCTCTGGTCGACCCGGGAGGCGATCACCTCGGCCGCGGCCGGCCTCACCGCGATCAGCCTCTCCGCCTTCGCCCTGCCCGGCGTGATCTCCGCCGCCCTGGTGGCCGGCGCCGCGGTCGCGCTGGCGGTGACCGAACTGCTCGCCCGGCGCAGCGACCGGGCCACCCTGCGCTTCATGGCGGCGATCGGCACCGGCCTGCTGGTCGGGCTCGGCACCGCCGTCGCGATCAACCTGACCTACCCGGACAACGCGACGACCAACACGATCGCCGGCACCAGCGCCGCCGCGGCGATCATCGGCGGGGCGCTCGCCGGGGCCCGCAGCGCCGCCCCGGTCGGCGCGGTGGTCACCGCCGCGCTGGGCACGCTGGTCTTCGTGGTGGCCTTCAGCCGGGCCCGGGACCCACTCTTCGACGTCTTCGGCTCGGACGGCTCCCAGGCGTCGCTGGTGAGCGCCGCCAAGTGGGTGTCGCGGACCGAGTCGCTGGTCGCCGGGGTGGTGGCCGGCCTGCTCGCCTTCGGCTACCTCACCTGGGCCCGCCGCCGGGCCACCCGGCGCGACCCGGCCACACCCGCGCCGCGCTGGCCGGCGTACCTGCTGGCCGGGGCCGGGCCGGGCCTGCTCCTGCTGCTCGCCGAGGTGATCATCCGGATCGGCGGCCGGACCCTGCTGGACCTGGCCGGCGCGCTCAGCGAGGCGGACGCGGTGGCGCAGACCAGCCTGGGCACCTCGCGGGTGGACAACGGCATCTGGGTGCTCTTCGTGGGGGCGCTGACCGCGCTCATCGCCTTCGGCCGCACCCTCGGCCCGGCGCCGCGCGACGACGAGGAGCCGGAGACCGCCGAGGAGGCGTCCGAGCGCTGACCTGCGGGCCGGCCCGAGCCGGCCGGCCGGTCAGGAGGCGGAGCGGAGCAGCAGCTCCAGCTCCGAGGGGTCGTACCACTCCAGCTCGTGGTCCTCGGCGCCGTCGACGGTGAACTGGGCGTCCGGGTCGCCGGCGGCGGCCTCGACGACCACGTCGACCGCCGCGGCGACGTCCTCGACCGCGTCGGCGCCGTCCACGTGCAGCGCGGCGATCGCCGACGCGGGCACCGGGCGCTCGAGCCGGACCGCGCTGGAGCCGAGGTCGACGTCCGCCCGGCCGACCGCCGACGGGGGCAGGTCCACCGAGACCACCACCCGGCGCCGGGGCGCGGCCGGGTCCTCGCGCAGCAGGTGCAGGGCGTCCTGGGCGGCGCGGGTGAAGGCTACGTACTCCAGCTCCTCCTCGTCGCCCTCGGCGTACCACTCACGCAGCGCCGGGGTGACGGCGTGCGCCTGCACCGCCGGCAGCCCCTGCTCCCCCAGCCGGGCCAGCATCGGCACGGTCGCCGGGACGTACACCCGGACCAGCTCGTCGCTCACCGTCGTCTCCCACTGTCGCTCGCGGGCCGGCGGGCGGGCCGGTCCCGGCCGCCGATCATGCCGTATGTCGAGACCGTCATACACCGCGCACCGGCCCGGTGGAAGTTCCCGCACCGTGCGCGGGACCTCGAGGTGCTGGGCCGCGCTGGCCGTCGATGGCAAACTGAGGCAAACGACGCCAACATCGGGGGTTTCCGTGGAGCCGAGGTTTCTCCTGCTCTCCGACGTGGCCACCGAGCTGAACGTGTCGGACTCGCAGGTCTACCACATGGTGCGCAGCGGAGAGCTGCCCGCGATCAAGATCGGCGGCCGGGGCCAGTGGCGGGTGGAGCGCGCCCGGCTGGAGGAGTACATCGCGCGGAAGTACGCCGAGACCGCCGAGTGGGTGCGCGGCAACCCCCTCCTGGACCGCGACGCGGAGTAGCCGGTCGACCGCACCGCGCCATTGACGGTCGGCACCGCCGTGCCCCAGAATCGAGCGCGTCGGAGGCAAACGAAGGCAAACGTAGGAATTGAGGGGCTGACGATGGTCGACTCCCGCCGCCCGGGGCCTACCCGCCCGCCGATCCGGCTGCGCCCGGCACCGGTCAGCGATCCGCCCTACGTCGACGAGTCGGCCGACCTCTGGCCCCGACCGACCGGCCAGCTCGCCCTCGACCTGTTCGGGGCGGCCCACCCGCCCGCGGGGCGTCCTGCCGGGCGCCGAGCCGACCCGCGACCGGGCCCGGTCCGGCCGGGGTCGCCACCGCACCCCGGGCCGCCGGCCGGCGCCCTGACGACCGCCACGCCGGAGGCCACCCGGGCCGCGCACCGGTTCGTCGGCACCTGCCTGGAGATCCTCAACGGCTACCGGCCACCCGGGCAGATCCGCTCCCTGGTCGAGCCGGGCCACTCGATCGAGGTCTCCGAGCAGCTGGCGAAGGCGGCGACGCGCGGCGGACCGGTCCGCCGCCGGTCCACCCGGGCGGCGCTGCACCTGCGCCGGCTGCGGGTCTGCGAGCCCCGGGCGGCGGCCGTCGAGGTCGCCGCCGTGCTCGCCGGCGGCGGCCGGAGCTGGGCGATGGCGCTGCGGCTGGAGCAGCGCCGGGGCAGCTGGCTCTGCACCGTCCTGCAGGTGATCTGACCACCGCCGGCGCCGGCGCACCGCCCGGCACGGGACGTGCTCGACGCGGGCGGCGGGCGGCGCGGATCCGGCGCCGGACAGCGATCGAGCCGCGGCCCCGAAGGACCGCGGCTCGACTCACGCCACTCGCACGGGGCCGGGGCCCCGCTCAGGATCAGGCGCCGCCGTTGGGCGCGCCGTGGCAGCGCTTGTACTTGCGGCCGGAACCGCACGGGCAGGGCGCGTTGCGGGACGGGCCGTTGCCCGCCTCGGCCCCGTCGGCCGGCGCCGGGCCCCGCCGGGCGGTGCTCGCCGCGAAGGCCTGTCCGCTCGCCCCGGTCGCAGCCGGGCGACGCGGCGCGCCGGACCGGCCCGGCGCCGCCGGACGAGCCGCCGCCTCCGGGCGCCCGACGCCGAGGGCCGGCGCCTCCTGCTCGGGCCGCTCGACGGCGACCGCACCCGCACCGGCCTCACCGTCGATGGTCGGGGCCGAATACTGCAGGCCCTGCTGCTGCGGCGCGCGGCTGAGACCCTTGGCCCGGATCTCGACCGGCTTCTCCAGCAGCTGGACCTCCTCGGCCTCCGGCTCCTGGACCTGCACCTCCACGTTGTAGAGGAAGCCGACCGTCTCCTCCTTGATGCCCTCCATCATGGTGGCGAACATGTCGAAGCCCTCGCGCTGGTACTCGATGACCGGGTCGCGCTGGGCGTACGCCCGCAGGCTGATGCCCTCCTGGAGGTAGTCCATCTCGTAGAGGTGCTCGCGCCACTTGCGGTCGATGACCTGCAACAGCACCATCCGCTCGAGCTCGCGTACCGCCTCCGCGCCGAGGGTCTCCTCGCGCCGGTCGTACGCGGCGTGCGCGTCCTCCTTGAGGCGGGCGACCAGGAAGTCCTGGTCGATGCCGGCCCGGGAGCCGGCCTCCTCCTCCAGCTCCTCGATGGTGACGCCCACCGGGTAGAGCTGCTTGAGGCTCGACCAGAGCTGCTCAAGGTCCCAGTCCTCGGCGTAGCCGTCGCTGGTGGCGCCGACGACGTACGCGCCGACGGTGTCGTCGATCATGTTGCGGACCTGGTCGGAGAGGTCCTCGCCGTTGAGCACCCGGCGCCGCTCGCCGTAGACCACCTGGCGCTGCTTGTTGAGCACCTCGTCGTACTTCAGGACGTTCTTGCGGATCTCGGCGTTCTGGCCCTCGATCTGGGCCTGCGCGCTCTTGATCTGGCGGGTGACCATCTTCGACTCGATCGGCACGTCCTCCGGGATGTTGAAGCGCTCCATCACCGCCTCGACCGCACCGGCCCGGAAACGCTTCATCAGCTCGTCCTGCAGCGACAGGTAGAACCGGGACTCGCCCGGGTCGCCCTGCCGGCCGGCGCGACCGCGCAGCTGGTTGTCGATCCGGCGGGACTCGTGCCGCTCGGTGCCCAGCACGTAGAGACCGCCGGCGGCGGCGACCTCCTCCGCCTCGGCGTCGCAGGCCTGCTTCCAGGTGGGCAGGACCTCCTCCATCGCCTTGGCGTACTCGTCGGCCTGCTCGACCGGGTCCAGACCGCGCTGGTGCAGCTCGTTCGCGGCCAGGTACTCGGGGTTGCCGCCGAGCAGGATGTCCGTACCACGGCCGGCCATGTTGGTGGCCACGGTTACCCCGCCCTTGCGACCGGCCTGGGCGACGATCTCCGCTTCCTTGGCGTGGAACTTCGCGTTCAACACCGAGTGCGGGATGCCACGGCGGCGCAGCAGCTGGGAGAGGATCTCGGAGTTCTCCACCGAGACGGTGCCCACCAGCACCGGCTGGCCGGCCTGGTGCCGCTCGGCGATGTCCTCGATGACCGCGTTGAACTTGGCCTTCTCGGTCTTGTAGATGACGTCGGCCCGGTCGAGGCGGACCATCGGCCGGTGCGTCGGGATGGTCACGACGCCGACCTTGTAGACCTTGTTGAACTCGCTCGCCTCGGTCTGGGCGGTGCCGGTCATGCCGGAGAGCTTCCCGTAGAGGCGGAAGTAGTTCTGGAGGGTGATGGTGGCCAGGGTCTGGTTCTCCTGCTTGATCTCCACCCCCTCCTTGGCCTCGATCGCCTGGTGCATGCCCTCGTTGTAGCGACGGCCGTGCAGGATCCGGCCGGTGAACTCGTCGACGATCAGGACCTCACCGTCGCTGAGGATGTAGTCCTTGTCGCGCTTGTAGAGCTCCTTGGCCTTGATCGCGTTGTTGAGGTAGCCGACCAGGGGCGTGTTCACCGACTCGTAGAGGTTGTCGATGCCGAGCCGGTCCTCGACCTTGGCCACGCCGCGCTCGGTGACCGCGATGGTCCGCTTGGCGTAGTCGACCTCGTAGTCGCCCTCGCCGTCGGTGCCGGACTGGAGCCGGGCCACCACGCCGGCAAACTCCTGGTACCAGCGGGCGGAGTGCTCGGCCGGGCCGGAGATGATCAGCGGGGTCCGGGCCTCGTCGATGAGGATCGAGTCGACCTCGTCGACCACGGCGAAGTTGTGGCCACGCTGGACCAGTTCATCCCGCGACCAGGCCATGTTGTCGCGCAGGTAGTCGAAGCCGAACTCGTTGTTGGTGCCGTAGGTGATGTCGCACTCGTACGCGGCGCGGTGCTCGGCGGCCGGCCGGTTGGGCAGGACCACGCCGACGGTGAGGCCGAGGAACTCGTGCACCTGGCCCATCCAGGCGGCGTCGCGCTGGGCCAGGTAGTCGTTGACCGTGACCACGTGCACGCCCTTGCCGGAGAGCGCGTTGAGGTAGACCGCCATGACCGAGGTCAGGGTCTTGCCCTCGCCGGTCTTCATCTCGGCGATGTTGCCGAAGTGCAGCGCCACGCCGCCCATCACCTGGACGTCGTACGGACGCTGGCCGAGCACCCGGGCGGCGGCCTCGCGCACCGTGGCGAACGCCTCCGGCAGCAGGTCGTCGAGGGTCTCACCGTCGGCGAGCCGCTCGCGGTACTGCTCGGTCAGGCCGCGCAACTCCTCGTCGGTGAGGTTGACGTAGTCGTCCTCGATCGAGTTGACGGCGGCGGCGATGGCCTTGAGCCGGCGCACCATACGGCCCTCGCCCGCGCTAAGGACCTTTTCCAGAATCGACACGGATCTACGCTCCCCTAGACAGTCTCGAACCATCGTAGGCGCTTCGTTCCGGCGATGGTCACTGGTGGCGGCGGTACGGCCCGGCGAAACCGACATAACGCACGGGCGACGCCGTCGCCGGCCCAATTCCGGTTACGCCCACCGCGAACGATCCGGCACCATGGCTCGGATGGAGCCTGTGGAGATCATCGAGGACGGCCTGCTGCTGCGACCGTGGCGGGCGACCGACGCGGACGACGTGCACCGGGCGTGCCAGGACCCGGACATCCAGCGCTGGACCACCGTACCGCGCCCGTACCTGCCCGAACACGCCCACGGCTTCATCACCGGGATCAGCCCGACGGCCTGGGCGGAGGACACCGGGGCGCCGTTCGCGGTCTGCGACGCGGAGACCGGTGAACTGCTCGGCTCCTGCGGCCTGATCTCCATCGACCGGGGCCTCGACTCCGGCGAGCTCGGCTACTGGACCGCACCCTGGGCGCGCGGCCGGGGAGTCACCGTCCGGGCCGCCCGGGCGGTCGCCCGCTGGGCCTTCGACACGCTGAAGCTGCGCCGGCTGATCTGGCAGGCCGAGGTCGGCAACCACGCGTCCCGGCTGGTGGCGCTGCGGGCCGGCTTCCGGGTCTCCGGCGAGCTGCCGCTGGCCCACCCGAACCAGGGCGGCCGACCCGAGGCCTGGATCGGCTCGTTGCTCCCCGGCGAGGTGCCGGCCGCCGGCGAGCCGGGTCCGGCCGGCCCGGACACCCTGGAGGCCCGGCGCGCCGCCGTCTTCGGCCGGCCGCAGCCCGTGCTGTTCGCCACCGCCGGCGCGAGCGAGCTGCGGCTGCGCCCGATGGAGGAGCGGGACCTGGACGGCATCGTGACGGCCTGCCGGGACCCCGACGCCGTCCGCTGGACGACCGTGCCGCACCCGTACCAGCGTGGCGACGCCGAGGGGTACCTCGACCACGCGCGGCTCAGTTGGGCGCGGGGCACCAGCGCCACCTTCGTGATCGGGGACGCCGACGACGCCTACGCCGGCACCATCGACCTGCGGCTGAGCCCGGCCGACCCGCTGCTGGCCGACGTCGGCTTCATGACCGCGCCGCACGCCCGGGGTCGCGGCTGGATGCCGGCCGCGCTCAGCGCGCTGAGCATCTGGGGCTTCACCACCCTCGGCCTGGCCCGGATCGAGTGGAGGGCGAACGTCGGCAACACCGCCTCCCAGCGGGTCGCCGAGAAGGCCGGCTTCACCTTCGAGGGCACCGCCCGCGGCGGTGTGTCGCACCGGGGGGAACGGGCGGACGTCTGGATCGCCGCGCTACTCCCGGAGGACCTGCGGTGACGCCTGAGACGATCCGGTCGGAGGGGACACACCTGCGGCCGTTCCGGCTCGACGACATCGCGGACACCGCCACCGCCTGCGCTGACCCGCTGACCCAGCGGTTCATCTCTGGCATGCCCGACCCGTACACCGAGGACGCCGCGCGGTGGTGGATCACCGAGGGCGCGCCGGCGGCCCGGGCCGCCGGTGGCGCCGCGTACGCGATCGCGGATCCGGCCTCCGACCGGCTCCTCGGCGGGATCGGCCTGAGCCAGGTGGTCGCGGCCCGCGGCCAGGCCGAGATCGGTTACTGGGTGGCCCCCTGGGCCCGGGGCCGGGGGGTGGCCACCGCCGCCACCCGGGTCCTCTCGGCGCGCGCCTTCGCCGCCGGGACCGCCCGGCTGGAGCTGCTCACCCGCGCCGAGAACCCGGCCAGCCAGCGGGTGGCGCTCGCCGCGGGCTTCCGGTACGAGGGGACCCGCCGGGCCGCGAACCCGACCCGCGGCGGCGGCCGGCACGACCTGCTGGCCTGGGTACGCCTCGCCGACGACCCGACCGGCCCGGCTCCCCGCCCGCTGCCGGACCTGCCCGACGGCCGGCTCACCGACGGCGTGGTGACGCTGCGCCGGCTGGGCCCGGACGACGTGGACGCGCTGCACCGGCTGCACGGCCTACCGGAGGTGGTGGCCAACCGGGTGCCGCCGGTGGCGCCGACGCGGGAGGCGGTCGCCGCGCGCTGCGCGCTGGCCGAGAGCAGGTGGCTGACCGGCGCCTCGGCGGACCTGGCGGTGCTGGACGCGGCGAGCGGCGCGGTGGCCGGCGGCTGCGCGCTGATGTACGACGAGCCCTCCACCGGGCAGGCCATGCTCGGGTTCAGCCTCCTCCCCGAGTGGCGCGGGCGCGGCCTCGGCAGCCGCCTGGTCCGGCTGCTCGTCGGGTGGGTGTTCGACGAGGTCGGGCTGGCCCGGCTCTGGGCCGGCACCCGCCCGGACAACGTCGCCGCGCAGCGGGCGATGGAACGGGCCGGCTTCCGGCGCGAGGGGCTGATGCGCGGCCGGCTGCCCGGCCCGGACGGCTCCCGGGTGGACTCCACCCTCTACGCGCTGCTGGCGGGAGACCCTCACTGAGACGCGCGTCGGCCACGGAGCCGCCGGTGGCGGACCACCGCGACTCCGTGACCGACCGCGAGGGTGGACAGGGGTCAGGTGTCGAGCGAGATGATGCCGTAGTCGTACGCGTGCCGCCGGTAGACGACGCTCGGCCGGCCGGATTCCTTGTCGTGGAACAGGTAGAAGTCGTGCCCGACCAGTTCCATCTGGAACAGGGCGTCGTCCACGGTCATCGGCTCGGCGGGGTGCACCTTTGCCCGGGCGAGGTGCCAGGGCTGGTCGTCGTACTGGTCGTCCGGGTCCTCGTCCCGCTCGGCCACCGCGGTGGCGGTGCCGGCGGAACGGGCGGCCACCCCGTCGAGGCCGGCCACCGGCAGGCCGGCGGTGGCGGCGGCGACGGAGAGCGGCGCGTGCCGGCCCCGGTGCACCCGGCGGCGGTCGGCCGCGCGGCGCAGTCGGGTGTCCAGCTTGGCGATCGCCGCGTCGAGCGCGCTGTAGAAGTCGCTCGTGCAGGCCTCCGCCCGGATCACCGGCCCGCGGGACACGCAGGTGATCTCCACCCGCTGGCAGGTGTCGGACTGGCGGGGATTGCGTTCGTGGAACAACTCCACGTCGACGCGGATGAGCTTGTGATCGTAGCGCTCGATTTTCGCGAGTTTCTCGGCTACGTGCACCCGGTAATGGTCCGGCACTTCGACGTTTCGGCCCTTGACCACGATGTCCACGTGACCTCCCTTTTTCGGATGGTCGTCTGATCTTCGAATATGCGGTCGACCGACCTTGGGGGCGTCCCTACGGCGTCGACCGGTCAAGCACGGCTACGCCTCCTTCCACCGCCGGGAGCGGCTGGGAAAGCTCCTACCCCCGACACGAAAACGCTAACTCCTGTTCGGGCGGCAGTCACCCCCGGTTGTCGAGAAGGCTCAGAAAATCCACAGCTGCTTACACCATGGGGTGAAACGGAAACACGAAGCGTCACCGATGACGCCGCTTTTGCGTTGCGCCGAGCACTGCCGCGCCGTTTGGTGTCATTCCCATGAGCTGCAAAGTCCGGCTCACCGCCGCCAGGGTGGCCCCGGTGGTGACGATGTCGTCCAGCACCACCACCGTCCGGCCACCGGCCTCCCGTCCGGCCGCACCGGCGCGCGGCCGGAACGCCGCCTCCGCCGTCGCGGCCCGGCCGGCGCTGTCCAGCGCCACCGAGTCGGGGCGGGGCAGCGCCCGAAGTGGCCGGGCCACCCGGACGTCCCAGCCGGCCCGGCGCAGCCGGGCCGCGGCGTACCGGGCCAGCCGGGTCAGGTGGTCGCCGTAGCGGGACCGGGCCGCCGCCGCGGTGTCCGGCACCGGCACCAGCAGCACCGGCCGCGCCGGGCCCACCGCGTCGGCCACCACCTCGGCCAGCAGCGCGCCCAACGGCCTGGCCAGCCCGTGCCGGCCCCGCTCCTTGTACGCCAGCAACGCCTCCCGCAGCGGCCCGGCGTACGGGCCGAGGGCGTGGCAGGGCGGCAGGCCGGGCGGGGGCGGGGTGGGGCGTACCGGGCCGGGACGCAGCGCCTGGAGCGCGCCGGCGCAGGCCGGGCAGAAGCCTCGCCGGGTGGTCGCGTCGCGCTGCCGGCAGCCGGCGCACCCGGCCGGCAGCACCAGGTCGGTCAGGTCCGCCCAGAGCCCGCCGACGTCCCGCACGACCCGCTCAGAACAGGAAGAACGGCGCGGTCGGGCTGCCCGGCCGGCCGCCGGCCGGCGGCGGCGTCACCTCCAGCACCTGGTCCCCGCGGATCTTGTCGGTCGACGGGTACCGGTAGGCCACCCCGTTCGCCTCGTACATGATCAGCGCGCTGGGCAGGGCGTAGACCAGATTGGTGGGGTACGCGGCAAGGTGGGTGACCCGGGCGCCCACGTCGGGGACCAGCTCGGTCTGCAGGGTCCCGTCGATGCTCACCTCGTAGACCGCCGAGCGGTCGGCCGTACCGGCGGCGACGACCAGGGCGTTCTCCGCCGCCCAGTCCACCGCCGACAGGTCGGTGAGCGAGGTGCGCACCTCCCGGGCCGGGCCCAGCGAGACCATCCCGCCATCCAGGTTCAACGCCGCCAGGTAGAGGGTGCCGCCGACGATCAGCGCGATCCGGTGCCCGTCCAGCGAGGCGGCCACCGCGGTGACTTTGCCGGTGATGCCCAGCGGCGGCACCGGGACCAGCCGGGCCCGGTCGTCGAACCGGTGGAGCTGGCCGTCGGCCACCACCAGGCCGTACGGCTGGCCGGACTCGAGCGAGCGCAGCCAGACCGGCCGCCCGATCGCGCCGAACGTCTTCGCCCCGTCGTGCAGCGCCGGCACCGGGTCGGCACCCGCCCCGACCTTCAACCGCTGCCGCCCGCCCGGCACGGTGGCGACCACGGCGGCGAGGAGCTGCTCGTCGGCCCGCCGGACCGTCGCCGACACCACGCCCCGGTTGGCCGCCGACCCGACCGGCACGGCGCCGCTGACCTGGCCGGGGAAGGAGAGCGGGTGGATCGCGCCGTCGTAGACGGTGAACGGCTGCGGGCCCTCGGTGAGCGGGTAGAGGGGATTCGCCAGGCGGTGCTTCTTGAGGTCGTCGATGCGTACCCGGGACTGGTTGCGGGTGGTCAGCTGGAGCCCGTCGTTCAGCTCTGGCAGCGACCAGGCGAGCTGGGTGGCCACCTTCTCCAGCTTGCGCTTGTCGTCACCGGGCAGGTCGAGGGCGACCTCCCAGCGCTCGTCCGTCTCGATGGCGTTGTTGATCAGGTTGGTCCGTTCCGGCAGGCGACTGACGCCCTGACTCAACCACTCCGACGGCCCCCCGATCAGCCACTTGACCACCTCGCTGACCAGCCGCTCGCTCGGCACGGCCAGCGGCAGGTAACGCTGGTCGGCCACCAGCCGGGTCTGGTTGGAGTTCCAGAAGTAGACGTTGCGGGTCTGGTAGTACCGCTGCAGCGCGTCGGTGCTCAACAGCAGCACGTTCGGCGGATCGGTGACGTAGAGGCCGCCCCCCTCGGCGCCCTCTCCCCCGCCGTTGCGCAGCGAGAACCCGTACTCGGGCTCGGTGGCCACCGGCGGGCCGAGCACCCCGTTGGCGCGCAACTGGCCGACCTGCTGCACGGGCAGCCGTACGCTGAACAGCCCGTTGCGGTCCTCGGTGATCACCGGCCGCTTGGTCACCCGGACCACGTTGATCGCGATCTCGTTGCCCGGCTTCTCGTGCAACCGGCTCTGGTTCTCCGGGGCGATGAACAGCCGCACCCGGGCGTGCGCCCGCTCCGGCTCGCCGGCCGCGGCGGCCAGGAAGTTGTCGACGAACAATCGCGGGTCGGTACCGCTGGCGGTACGCGTGGGTGGCTCCTCCCGCCGGAAGCTGGACGCACCGGCCTCCGCCGCCGGACCGGAGCCGACCACCCGCACCTCGGAGTTCTCCGGGATGCCGCAGCCGGCCGCGCCGACGGCGAACAGTACGGCGCAGAGCGCTCCGGCCAGCGCCGGCCGTCGGCCGGACACCCCGCCCCACCGCCTCATGAGCGCACCTCCGCCCGGTCGTCGCCGGCCGCCGGCCCCGGCCCGATCGCCAGCGCCCCGTCGCCGCCCGGCCCGATGGCCAGCGTCCCGCCGTCGCGGGGGCCGCCGAACGGCAGCGTGGCGTCGGCCGGCACCAGCCGCAGCGGCGAGGTGGTGAGCCGGTCCCCGGCCCGGGCCGGCAGGGTGAGCCGGAACTGGGCGCCCTGCCCGGGCGCGCCCCACGCCTCCAGCCAGCCGCCGTGCAGTCGGGCGTCCTCCAGGCTGATCGACAGGCCCAGGCCCGTCCCGCCGGTCTGCCGGGCGCGGGACGGGTCGGCCCGCCAGAACCGGTTGAAGACCAGTTTTTCCTCGCCCGGCTTGAGCCCGACCCCGTGGTCGCGCACGGTGATCGCGACGGCGGTCTGGTCCATCCCCAGGGTGATCAGCACCGGCTTCGCCTCCCCGTGCTCGACGGCGTTGCCGACCAGGTTGCGCAGCACCCGCTCGACCCGGCGCGGATCGACCTCGGCGATCACCGGGGTGGTCGGCACGGCCAGCTCGATGACCACGCCGACCCGCTCGGCGAGCCCGGCGAGCCGGTCGGCGACCCGGTGCACCACCGGCACCAGGTCGGTCGGCTCGGAGTCGAGCACCGCGAAGCCGGCGTCGAAGCGGCTGATCTCCAGCAGGTCGGTGAGCAGCTCCTCGAACCGGTCCAGCTCGGCCTGGAGCAGCTCGGCGCTGCGGGCGACCGCCGGGTCGAACTCGTCGCGCTCGGCGAAGATCAGGTCGGCGGCCATCCGGACCGTGGTGAGCGGGGTGCGCAGCTCGTGCGACACGTCGGAGGTGAACCGGCGCTGCAGGCGCGACATCTCCTCCAGGCGCAGGATCTGCCGTTGCAGGTTGGTCGCCATCTGGTTGAACGAGGCGGCCAGCAGGGCGAGGTCGTCCTCGCCGTTGACCACCATCCGCTGGTCGAGCAGGCCGGCGGAGAGCCGCTGGGCCGTCCGGGCGGCCACCCGGACCGGGGTCACCACCAGGCGGGTGACCAGCGCGGCGAGCAGGCCGAGCAGCAGCACCAGGGCCACTCCGGTGGCGAGCACGGTGGCCCGGGCGTCAGCGGCGGTGGCGTCCTGCCGGTTGAGCGGGACGAGGTAGTAGAGCTCCACCTGGCCGAACCGGGTCGGCACCGGCGAGCCGTACACCAGGTATTTGGTCCGCTCGCCGGTGAGCCGGCCGGTCTGGATCTGGTGGGCGATCTTGCCGTCCGTGACCGCGGCCCGCAACTCCTTGCTGATCAACGGCTGGACGTTCAGGGCCGGTGAGGTCCGGGTCTTGATGATGCCGGCGTGGTTGTCCGCGGTGATCGCCACGACCACCCCGCTGGTCTGCTGCGGGTCGCCCCCGGCCAGGTAGTTGACCGTGCCCTCGATGGTGTCCTGGAGCTGGGCGTCCTGCGGCTGGCTGTAGAGCGTGAACTGCTTCGCCGAGTAGTCGCTGCCGCTGCGCAGCCGCAGCAGCACGTCGGTCTGGGCGTTCTCCAGCAGGATGTTGGTGATCTTGTCGGCGATCAGGTAGGCGAAGCCGCCGACCAGCAGGCTCGAGGCCACCAGCGTGATGGTCACCACCCGGACCTGCAGCGACCGCCGCCAGGTCTGATGCAGGCCGGCGACCAGCCGGACGGCGCCGCCTGCCAACCCACGCCACACCTCCCGCACGGCGTGGCGCCGGCGGGAGGCTGCTGTCGCGGAGTGGGACGTCGGGGAGGTGGCCACAGTGCGACCAGGTTATCCGGTACCCGCCTTGTAACCCACGCCCCGAACGGTGAGGATGATTTCCGGCCCCTCCGGATCCCGCTCGATCTTGGCGCGCAGCCGCTGCACGTGCACGTTGACCAGCCGGGTGTCCGCCGCGTGCCGGTAGCCCCAGACCTGCTCCAGCAGCACCTCCCGGGTGAAGACCTGGCGCGGCTTGCGGGCGAGCGCGACCAGCAGGTCGAACTCCAGCGGCGTCAGCTTCACCTCCTCGCCGTCCCGGCTCACCATGTGCGCCGGCACGTCGATGGTGATCTGGTTGCCGGGCGGCCCGATGGTCAGCATCTCCGGGGCGACATCCTCGCCCCGGCGCAGCCGGGCCCGCATCCGGGCGACCAGTTCCTTGGGCTTGAACGGCTTGACCACGTAGTCGTCGGCGCCGGACTCCAGCCCGAGCACCACGTCCACCGTGTCGCTCTTGGCGGTCAGCATCACGATGGGCACGCCGGACTCGCCCCGGATCGCCCGCGCCACGTCGATGCCGCTCATCCCGGGCAGCATCAGGTCGAGCAGGACGATATCGGGTCGACTGTCCCGGAACGCGGCCAGTGCCCGTTCCCCGTCGGCGACGAAGGCGGGCAGGAAGCCCTCGCTGCGCAGGACGATGCCGAGCATCTCGGCGAGCGCGGGGTCGTCGTCGACCACCAGTACCCGGGCTCTCATGGGATTTATGTTTCCATCCCCGTTCAGTTCGGTGGGATCGGCGTTCACCCGGCACGGTACTGCCGTGAGCGGCGTCACCGCACGTCCCACGCGCAACATCGCCACCCCTGGGGCCCGTCGAGGACCACCCGGCGTGCGGGTCCACCCGATCGGGTCGGGCGTGTCACCATGATCCCCGGGCGCGCCGCCGCCCGCCACCACCACCCGCCAGGAGTACGCGTGTCCGACGTCGGCCCGACCGCCGTGCTCCCCAGGCGCCCGCTCACCGTCGGTGAGCTGCTCGACTCCGCCGTGCTGCTGCTGCGCGGCCACGGTCGCCTGCTGATCCCGCTGGGCGCGCTCCTCGCCGTCGGTGAGCAGCTCCTGCTCCGACCGCTGCGGGCGGACCCCGGCATCGTCCCGCCGGCCTACCTGCCCCAGCTCGGGCTGTCCGGCCGGTACTGGCTCCTGCTGGCCGTCGGCGCCGCCACCGAGGCGGTGATCATCACGCTGCTCGGCAACCCGGCCGCCCGGGCCGCCGGCGCCGCACTGCTCGGCCGGAAGGCCCGCGTACCGGAACTGCTCCGGCCCGGCGGAGCCCGGTGGGGCGCCACCCTGGTCCTCGCGCCGCTGGTGGGCCTCGTCGTGCTCGTCGCCGCGCTGCTCGGACCGGTCTGGCTCCTCGGGTACGCCCTGTTCGGCTCGGTGGCGGCGGCGCTGGTGGTGGACCGGGTCGGCGCGGCCCGGGCGCCGGGACGCGCCGCCACGCTCGCGGTACGCGGCGGCGGGCGGGCCGCCGCCGTCCGGCTGCTGGGCTACCTCGGCTGGTGGATCCTCCGGGTCGGCCTCGCCCTCGGCACCTGGTACGGGCTCGACCAGCTCGACCTGGTCGCCGGCGGATCGGTGGCCGACCGGTGGACCGCCATGATCGTCTGGGCGGCGGTGAACAGCGTGGCGTACCCGGCGCTGGCCTGCCTGGACGCGGTGATCCACCTGGACAACCGGATGCGCACCGAGGGGCTGGACATCCGGCTGTCCCGCTCGCCGGCCGGCCTCGCCGAGCCCGTCCTGCTGGCGGCCGACCGATGAGCTTCAGCCGCTGGTGGACCGAGACCACCGCCGCGCTCGGCGACGTCGTACCGCTGCCGCTGGCGGCGCTGCTGCTGGTGCTGGCCGCGGCGCTGGTCGCCCTGGCCTGGTACCACTTCCCGGCCTGGGTGCCCCGCCGGCTGCCCCGGCTGCGGCTGCCCCGCGTCCGCCCACCCCGGCTGCGGCGGCCCCGCTTCCGCCGGCCCCGGTGGCGGCGCCGCACCCGGAAGAAGCGCACGTCGGAGGCGCCGGAGCTGCCCCGACCCCGGGACGGCGGCGCGGCACAGCCGCTCGGGCCGGGGCTTTCCCTCGCCGACCGGCTGGCCGCCGAGGGCCGCTTCGCCGAGGCCGTCCGGGAACGGCTGCGCGGGATGGTCCGGGCGCTGGTCGCCGTACGGGCGGTGGAGCCACGTCCCGGGCTGACCGTCACCGAGCTGACCGCCGAGGCCGCCGCCAACCGACCCCCGGTCGACCCGGCGCTGCGCGCGGCCGGCACGATCTTCTCGGAACTCTGGTACGCCCAGCGGCCCGCCTCCGCCGAGCACGACCGACGGATGCGGGAACTCGCCGACGAGCTGGACCGGGTGCTGGCCGGCCGCCCGGAGGAACCGCGATGATCGCCACCGCCGCGCCGGCCCCGCCCGCGCCCGCGACGACCACCGCCAGCCGGCGACGTCGCCGGCACCGAGTGCTGATCCCGCTCGCGCTGGCCGCCGTGCTGTTCACCGTCACCCTGGTCACCCGCTCGGTCGACCAGCCGGACCCCGCCGAGCGGGGCTTCCTCTCCCCGGTCGCGACCGGCGACGACGGCGGCAGCCGGCTCGCCGGGGCGCTGCGCGGTCGGGGCGTCACCGTGCAGCGGGAGACGGACACCCTGCGGGCGCTGGTCGCGCTCGACGGCGGGTCGGCCACGCTCTTCGTACCGTCGCCGGAGCTGCTGCACCAGGACACCGTCGGCGCGCTGGGCGCCCTGCCGGCGGGCAGCCGGCTGGTCCTGGTCGACCCGTCCCGCCGGGTGCTGGAGTCGGCCGAGCTGCCGCTGCTGCCGGCCGACCGCCGTTGGGCCGCCCGCGCGGTCGGCCCGGACACCGACGGGCGGCCCTGCCCGCTGCCCGAGGCCACCCGCGCCGGCACGGCCGCCGCGCTGCTCCAGCGGTACGCGCCACCGCCCGGCCGGACGGTGAGCCTGGACCGCTGCTACTCCGCCGGACTGGTCCGGGTGCCGTGGAGCACCGACGTCGTGGTGATCGGCGCCAGCGACCCGTTCCGCAACGACCGGATCGCCGACTGGGGCAACGAGGCGCTCGCCACCGGGCTGCTCGGCGTGCACCGGCGGGTGGTCTGGCTCGACCTCGACGGGCCGGCCAAGCCGCCGGAGTTCGGCACCGGCACCAGCGGCGAGCCCGCCTGGTCCCCCACCCCGGGCGGCTCCACCACCTGGGACGGCGGCTCCGGAACCGGCCGGGGCGACGGCACCGGCGACGGCGATTCGTCCAAGGGCGGCGGCGACAGGCAGGGCCAGCAGCAGGGCGAGCGGGAGGACCGGGCCGAGGGGTCCGATCCGCGCAACCCGCTCTGGGACGCCTTCCCGGCCTGGTTCTGGGCGCTGCTGGTGCAGCTCGCGCTCGCCGCGCTGCTGGTGGTGCTCTGGCGGGCCCGCCGGCTCGGCCCGCCGGTGGCCGAACCGCTGCCGGTGCGGGTCCGCTCCGCCGAGACGGTGCTCGGCCGGGCCCGGCTCTACCAGCGCGCCCGGGCCCGCGGCCCGGCCGCCGGCACACTGCGCGCCGCCGCCCTCGACCGGCTGCTCACCCGGCTCAACCTGCCCGGCACCGCCCCGCCGGCCGAGGTGGCCGCGCTGGTCGCCGGCCGGACCGGCGACACCCCGGAGCAGGTCCACGAGCTGCTGTACGGCGCGGACCCGGACTCCGACGCCGAACTGCTGGAGCTGGCCCGGTCGCTGGACCGGGTGACCCGTACGGTCACGGCAGCCCCCGACCACCCGACCGAAGGAGACCACCGGTGACCCGACCCGCCATGACCGCCGAGACCACGGCCGGCCCGGACGACGCCCGGGCCGCCCTGCACCGGCTGCGTATCGAGGTGGCCAAGGCGGTCGTCGGGCAGGACGCCGTGGTCACCGGGCTGGTGATCGCGCTGCTCTGCCGCGGCCACGTGCTGCTGGAGGGCGTGCCGGGAGTGGCCAAGACGCTGCTGATCCGGACCGTCGCCACCGCGCTGGACCTGGACTCGAAGCGGGTCCAGTTCACCCCCGACCTGATGCCGGGCGACGTCACCGGGTCGCTGATCTTCGACCCGCACACCGCCGCGTTCACCTTCCGGGAGGGGCCGGTCTTCACCAACCTGCTGCTCGCCGACGAGATCAACCGGACGCCGCCGAAGACCCAGTCGGCGCTGCTGGAGGTGATGGAGGAACGGCAGGTGTCGGTCGAGGGCAGTCGCCGTCCGCTGCCCGACCCGTTCATCGTGGCCGCCACCCAGAACCCCATCGAGTACGAGGGCACCTACCAGCTGCCCGAGGCGCAGCTGGACCGGTTCCTGCTCAAGCTCACCGTGCCGCTGCCCAACCGGGAGGAGGAGCTGGGGGTGCTGCGCGCCCACCACGCCGGCTTCGACCCGCGCGACCTCTACGCCGCCGGCGTACGCCCGGTGGCCACCGCGGCCGACCTGGCGGCCGCCCGGGCGGCGGTCGGCCGGGTGCACGTGTCCGAGCCGGTATTCGGCTACATCGTGGACCTGTGCCGGGCCACCCGGGTCGCCCCGGCGTTGGAGCTGGGCGCCTCGCCCCGGGGCGCGACGGCGCTGCTCGGCACGGCCAAGGCGTGGGCCTGGCTGGCCGGCCGGGGCCACGTCACCCCGGACGACGTCAAGGCCACCGCCCGGCCGACGCTGCGGCACCGGCTACGGCTGCGGCCCGAGGTGGAACTGGAGGGCGTCGGCGTGGACGCGGTGCTGGACACGGTGCTGGCCACCGTGCCGACGCCGCGATGACCTGGCGGGCGGCCGTCCTGCTGCTGGCGGGCGCGCTGACCCTGCCGGTCTGGCCGGCGCCGTTCCTCGGCGTCGCGGTGATGGCCGGCGCCGTGCTGCTGCTCACCGCCCTGGACTGGGCGCTGGCCGCCCCGCTGCGCGGCATCGCCGCCGCCCGCGAGGGCGACCATACGGTCCGCCTCGGCGGCACCGCCACGGTCGCGCTGCGGCTGACCAACACCTCCGGCCGTACGCTGCGGGCCCAGGTCCGCGACGCCTGGGTGCCCTCGGCGGGCGCCCGCCCGGACGTACCTCCGGGGCGGATGCTGCGGGTCGGGGCCGGCGGCAGCGTGCTGCTGCCCAGCCGGCTGACCCCCACCCGGCGCGGCGACCGGCCCGCGGTGGCGCTGGCGGTCCGGTCGCTGGGCCCGCTCGGGCTGGCCTTCCGCCAGCGTTCCGGGCGGCCCGCCACCCCGGCCTGGACGCTGCGGGTGCTGCCCCGCTTCGACTCCCGCCGGCACCTGCCGGAGAAGCTCTCCCGGCTGCGGGTGATCGACGGGATGCAGGTCAGCCACGGCCGTGGCCAGGGCACCGAGTTCGACACCCTGCGCGAGTACGTGGTCGGCGACGACGTGCGTTCGATCGATTGGCGGGCCAGCGCCCGCCGCTCCGACGTGCTGGTCCGCACCTGGCGCCCGGAGCGGGACCGCCGGCTGGTCTGCGTGCTCGACACCGGCCGGACGTCGGCGGTACGGGTCGGCGACGAGCCCCGGCTGGACACCGCCATCGACGCGGCGCTGCTGCTCACCGTGCTGGCCGCCCGGGCCGGCGACCGGGTCGACCTGATCGCGGCCGACGCCGAGATCCGGGCCACGGTCACCGGCAGCGGCCGGCCGACCCTGCTCAACCGGCTGGTGACCACGGTGGCGCCGCTGCAACCGGCGCTGGTGGAGACCGACTTCGAGCTGATCGTCGGTGAGGTGCTGCGCCGGGAGCGCCGGCGCAGCCTGGTGGTGCTCTTCACCGCGCTGGAGGCGGGCGCGCTCGCCGAGGGGCTGCTGCCGGTGCTGCCCCGGCTGGCCGCCCGGCACCGGGTGGTGATCGCGGCCGTGCACGACCCGGTGCTCACCGCGCTGACCACCGCCGCGCCGGCCCGGCGGGAGGACGCGTACGCGGCGGCGGCGGGCTGGCGGGCGCTGGCCGAGCGGGACCGGGTGCGCGCCGTCCTCGCCCGGTACGGCGTCACCGTGGTGGACGCCCCGGCGGACCGGCTGGCCCCGGCGGTGGCCGACACCTACCTGCGGCTCAAGGCTCTCGGCCAGCTCTGACCGGCGGCTCAGTCCGGGATGTGGTCGGCCGTCGGCCGGGCGGGCTGCCAGGCCCGGGCGGGATCCGTGGAGGGCCAGAGCTCGGCCAGCCAGGGGTCGTTCCGGTCCGCCGTCGCCGCGGCGCTGACCGCCCGCCGGCCGAACCCGACCACGTACGCCAGGAAGCCGAGCCAGACGGCGGCGCCCACGCCGATCCGCAGCGCGGTCGGCACCGGCGCCGGGGTGACGAACGCCTCCAGCAGCGCGGAGACCGCGAAGAGCCCGACCAGGCCGACGGCGACCAGGATCGCCGACCGGCCGGCCTCGGCGACCGCCCGGCCCCGGGTCAGGTGCGCCGGCGGGGAGATCCACGCCCAGCCGGTGCGCAGCCCCACCCCGGCGGCGACGAAGACCCCGGTCAGCTCCAGCAGCCCGTGCGGGGTGATCAGGCCGAAGAAGACGTCCGCCCGGCCGTACGAGACCATCACGCCGCCGACCACGCCGACGTTGAGCGCGTTCTGCCACAGCAGGTAGAACACCGGCACGACCAGCACCCCGGAGGCCAGGCACTGGGCGGCGATCCAGGCGTTGTGGGTCCACAGGTGGAAGGCGAAGGTCGGCGCGGAGAACTCGGTGTAGTAGCCGGCGAAGCCGGAATCCACCAGGTCGGCGGCGGCCTCCGGGCCGATGAAGGCCGCCGCGGTGGCCGGATTCCCGGCGACGTACCAGATGAGGAAGCCGCTGAGCAGGCTGAAGCCGGTCGCCACCGCACACCACCAGGGCCAGGCGCGCCAGACGGCGGCCGGGAAGCCCACGGTGACGAACCGGCCGAGCGCGGACCAGGACGGACGGCGGCGCCCGGTGACCCGGGCCCGGGCCCGCAGCACCAGCTGGGACAGGCGGCTGACCAGCATGGGATCGGGCGAGCGGCTGCGCAGCACGGACAGGTGGGTGGCGGTGCGCTGGTAGAGCGCCACCATCTCGTCGACCTCGTCGGCGTCGAGCCGACGACGGTCGCAGAACAGCTCCAGCCGCCGCCATTCGTGGCTGTGCTCGGCGACGTACGCGTCGAGATCCACTAGGTCCTCCCCCGTCCGGCGCCCATAGTGTTCACTGTGCGGGTGACAGCGCAACCACCGGTGCCCGCCACGGTCCGGCGGGCCGACCGTGCGGCCGACGCCGGTCTGGTCAGCGGTGAGGCCGTCGAGCTGGACGTCCGGGTCGCCCGGCTGGGCTCCCGGGTGCTGGCGCTGCTGATCGACATCGTGGCCCAGCTGGTGGTCGCGGCGCTGCTGGCCGTGGTGCTGATCCCGCTGATGCTGTTCGCGCTGCCCGGGGGGGCGGTGGACCGGGCCCTGGGCGAGGCCCTGCAGACGGTCGGGCTGGTGGTGGTGCTGGTCGGCTACCCGGTGCTGTGGGAACGGTTCAACCACGGCCGGACGGTCGGCAAGATGGCGGTCGGGCTGCGGGTGGTCAGCGCCGACGGCGGCCCGGTCGGGTTGCGGCAGTCGCTGACCCGGGCGCTGGTCGGCGTGGCCGTGGAGTGGCCGGGCCTGGTGCTGCCCCTGCTCAGCTGGGTGGCGGGGGTGGCCGTGATGCTGACCGACCCGCGTGGGCGGCGGCTGGGCGACCTGGTGGGCGGCACGATGGTGGTGCACACCCGGACGACCCATCCGTGGCGACCCGCGCCGAGGATCATCCCGCCGCTGGCCCGCTGGGCGGCCACCCTGGACCTGACCCGGATGGACGACGCGCTGGCCCTGGCCGTGCGGCAGTACCTGACCCGGGCGCACCAGTTCGCCGAGCCGTCCCGCTCCCGGCTGGCCTGGGGGCTGTGGCGCGAGGTGGCCGCGGTGACCTTCCCGCCACCGCCGCCGGGCGTACCGGAGACGCTGGCCCTGGCGGCGGTGCTGGCCGAGCGGAACCGCCGCGGCGCGCTCCGGCTGCACCGCAGCCGGACGATGAGCGCGGGCCTCTGGCCCGAGCTGGATTCCGGCCCGGAGCTCGCCCTGGTTGCCGGCCCGCCGGCGTCGACGCCCGCCCCGACGGACGTGCGCCCGGCCGTCCCCGCTCCCCGCACCGGCTGACCGCCGAGCCGGGTGGGGTCAGCCGAAGAGGGCGCGGCCCCAGTGGTCGGCGGCGTCGCGGGCGCCGGGCGGGCAGGCGAAGACCGCGCTGGAGACGTGCCGCAGGTACTCGTTCATCGCGTCGTGCCGGGCCAGCTGGGTCTGGATCGGCACGAACTGCTTGCGCGGGTCCCGCTGGTACGCCATGAAGAAGAGCCCGGCGTCGAGCCGGCCCAGCCCGTCCGAGCCGTCGACGAAGTTGTAGCCCCGGCGCAGCAGGCGGGCGCCGTTGTTCGTGCTGGGGTGGGCGAGCCGGACGTGGGAGTCCTCGGCCATGACCGGCTGGCCGTCGTCGCCCTTGGCCACGAAGTCCGGCTCGTCGAACTCGTCCTTACGGCCCAGCGGGGCGCCGCTGCCCTTGGTCCGCCCGACGATCTGCTCCTGCTCCGCCAGCGAGCTGCGGTCCCAGGTCTCGATCTGCATCCGGATCTTGCGAGTGACCAGGTACGACCCGCCGGTCATCCAGTCCGGCCCGTCGCCCGGCTGGGCCCAGAGCTGCTCGCGCAGCAGGCCGGCGTCCTCGGCCTTGAGGTTGGCGGTGCCGTCCTTGAAGCCGAACAGGTTGCGCGGCGTGGCCTGCTCCCGCGAGGTCGACGAGGTACGCCCGAAACCCAGCTGGGACCAGCGGACGCTGACCACGCCCATGCCGATCCGGGCCAGGTTGCGGATGGCGTGCACCGCCACCTGCGGGTCGTTGGCGCAGGCCTGGACGCAGAGGTCGCCGCCGGAGATCTCCGGGCGCAGCGCGTCCCCGGCGAAGTGCGGCAGGTCGGCCAGGGCGGCGGGACGCCGGTCGGCGATGCCGAACCGGTCCCTGCCCTGCGCGTCCCGGAACAGCGTCGGGCCGAACCCGACGGTGAGGGTGAGCTGCGACGGGGGCAGGCCGAGCGCCTCCCCGGTGTCGTCCGGCGGGGCCTCCGGCATGCCGCCGACGGCGCCGATGACACCGGCGTCCTTCCCGGCGGTCATCCGGGCGGCGGCGGCCGTCCACTCCTGGAGCATGGCGACCAGCCGGGCCCGGTCCTTGGTGATCACGTCGAACGCGACGAAGTGCAGCCGGTCCTGGGCGGGGGTGGCGATGCCGGCCTGGTGCTCGCCGTGGAACGGCACCGCTCCGGCGGCCAGGTCGTTCGCCGCGGCGTGGTCGGCACCCCGGACCAGCGCGCCGGCGCCGGCGGCGACCCCGGCCACGCCGGCGACGCCGACCCCGGCGAGGGTGATGGCCCGCCGCCGGGACAGCGGCGTACCACGCCGTCCGCCGTCCGCGGCCGGCTCGGTGCTCTGCTCGCTCATCGACTCTCCTGACGGACCCGTGGTCACCGGGCGACGGCCGCGGCGACCTTGCTGATCGGCTCGGCGAGGGCATTGATGCTGTCTGAGAGCTCCTTGAGCTCGGTCTTGCTCAGCGCCGTGTGCAGCTTCCAGCCGTCACCGGCGCGGTGCCTGCCGAGCGCGGACTCCACGTTGGCGAACTCGGCGTCGAGCTGGGTGACCAGCTCGGGCGAGCGCTGCTCCAGGGCGGGGCGCAGCGCGGCGATGGCGGCCTTCGAGCCCTCCAGGTTGGCGTTGAAGTCCCAGAGGTCGGTGTGCGAGTACCGTTCCTCCTCGCCGGTGATCTTGCCGCTGGCGACCTCGTCGAGCAGCGCCTTGGCGCCGTTGGCGAGCTGGAGCGGGGTGAGCTTCTCGGCGTTGGCCTTCGCCACGATCTCCTTGACGTCGGCGAGCAGCCGGTCGGCGATCGGGCCGTCCTTGCTGATGTCGCCGGTGGTCCAGAGGTCCTTCTCGATCCGGTGGAAGCCGGTGAACTCCATGCCCTCCTCGACGACCTCCTCGCGGCCGTCGATCTTCGGGTCGAGGTCGCCGAAGCTCTCCGCCACCGGCTCGATCCGCTCCCAGTAGATGCGGGCGACCGGGTAGAGCGCCTTGGCCTTCGCCACGTCGCCGGCCTTGACCGCGGTGACGAACTCCTCGGTCTTCGTCAGCAGCGCGCCGGTCTGGCTGGTCACGTACCGCTGGTAGCTGGTGGTGGCCTCGGTCAGCGCGGCGTCCGGCGCGACGGTCGCGGCCGTGCCGCTGACCTTGAGCGCGCCGCGGATGCCGCGGCCGCTCATCCCGGGCTTGCAGGCCGTCTCGTACCTCCCGCCGGGCAGCTCGACGCGCAGCTCGCGGCTCAGGCCGGGGGCGATGTTCTCCACCTCGCCCATCACCCGGTCACCGGCGGCGTAGACGTAGAACTCGTTGACCTTGCTGCCGGAGTTGGTCACGGTGAAGGTGGCCTGGCCGGCGGTCAGGTCGGTGAGGTCGACCTCGCAGGCGGTGTCGGTCGCCTTGACCTTGACCGCGTTCCCGGCCTTCGCGGCCTCCTGTTCCTCCCCGTCCGTGCAGGCGGTGACGCCGGTGACGGCCAGCACGCCGGCGGCGGCGAGCACCAGGAAGCGGGTGGTACGCATCAGTTCTTGTCTCCTCGGAGAAGGGCGGGTCAGGCGCGCGGGACGGCGGGGGTCGGTGCGTCGGCGGACGACGTCGCGGGGGTCGGCTTGGCGGGGGTGGCCGGCTTCCGGAGGAAGAGCACCATCACCGGCACCGCGTAGGCGACCCAGGCGAGCATCTCCAGCACGCTCGGCGCGGCGGTGATGTTGAACATCCCGGCGAGCAGGGCGGCGTACCAGGTGCTCGGATCGAGCACCGAGGAGATGTCGAAGGCCAGGTCGTTCAGGCCGGGCAGGACACCGGCCTCCTGGAAGTCGTGTACGCCGTACTTGAGGATGCCGGCGGCGACCAGGATCAGCAGCGCGCCGGTCCAGGTGAAGAACTTCGACAGGTTGATCCTCAGGGCGCTGCGGTAGAGCAGGAATCCGATCACCACGGAGGTCGCGACGCCGCCGATCAGCGCCAGCAGCGGGCCACGCCCGGCGCCACCGGCCGCGCTCTGCGCCGCCGAGTAGAAGATCAGGGCGGTCTCCAGACCCTCCCGGATCACCGCGAGGAAGGACATCCCGGCCACCGCGAGGGAGCCGACCGCGAGCGCCTCGGTGAGCTTGCCGCGCAGCTCGCCGGCGATCGTCCGGGCGGCCTTGCGCATCCAGAAGATCATCCAGGTCACGAAGACCACGGCGGCGACGGAGGTCACCGCCTCGAAGAGCTCGCGGTCCTCGGATCGGGCCAGCAGGGAGGTCGAGGTGTACTCGATCAGCCAGCCGAAGAGCACCGACAGCGCCACGGCCAGACCCACGCCGGTCCAGACCTGGGGCAGCCGGTCCCGACGCCGCGACTTCACCAGGAACGCGACCAGGATGCTGACCACCAGGGTCGCTTCCAGGCCCTCCCGCAGGCCGATCAGGTACGTGGCGAACATCGGTACTCCGTGTCGTAGTAAGGGTTGCCTCAACTAACTTAGGGCAGGCATACCTTCCTCCCGCCCCGGGGGTGGCGTCAAGTCGTTCGCGACGACTTCACCCGGGCTCCGCGTGCTGGTCGGGGCGTCGTCGGAGGGCGGGCGCCGGCCGCCGTCGTGGGAGGATCCGACGGACTCCGAGGACAGGACGACCCGTGCCCGACGCGCTTCCCACCCTCCGTCCGCCCGCCCCCGCGCCACCAGGGACTTCCGACCCCTGTGCGGATCGACACAGGACGAAGGGAGCGCACGGGTGAGGGGCCTGACGCCGTGGCTGACGGTGCTGGCGCTGGTCGTCGTCCTCAGCGCGCTGCGGCTGCGGCCGCTGGCCGTGGCGGTCTCGCTCGCCTGGCTGGCCTGGTGCGTCTGGACCTGGATCCGCCCCACCCGCCGCGGCCCCAACCCCCGCTGACCCGCCTGCCCCCGCCGGGCCCGACGGGCGGCGTACACGAAAGGACCGGGCCGGCCGCGTGGCGGCCGACCCGGTCCTTCGACATGGATCTCAGTAGCGGTAGTGCTCCGGCTTGAACGGGCCCTCCTCGGCGATGCCGAGGTAGGAGGCCTGCACCTTGGTGAGCTTGCTCAGCTTGGCGCCGAGCGCGCCCAGGTGCAGCCGGGCGACCTTCTCGTCCAGGAGCTTCGGCAGCACGTAGACGCCGATCGGGTACTCCTCGGTCTTGGTGAAGAGCTCGATCTGGGCGATGGTCTGGTTGGCGAACGAGTTCGACATCACGAAGCTCGGGTGACCGGTGGCGTTGCCCAGGTTCAGCAGGCGGCCCTCGGAGAGCACGATGATGGCGTGGCCGTCGTTGAACTTCCACAGGTCGACCTGCGGCTTGATGTTGACCCGGGTGACGTCCGAGCGCTTGGCCAGGCCGGCCATGTCGATCTCGTTGTCGAAGTGGCCGATGTTGCCGACGATGGCCTGGTGCTTCATCCGGGCCATGTGCTCGTTGGTGATGACGTCGAAGCAGCCGGTCGCGGTGATGAAGATGTCGGCCTGCTCGACCACGTCGTCCAGGGTGGCGACCTGGTAGCCGTCCATCGCCGCCTGGAGCGCGCAGATCGGGTCGACCTCGGTCACCACGACCCGGGCGCCCTGGCCGCGCAGCGACTCGGCGCAGCCCTTACCCACGTCGCCGTAGCCGAGCACGACGGCCATCTTGCCGCCGATCAGCACGTCGGTGGCCCGGTTGATGCCGTCGATCAGCGAGTGGCGGCAGCCGTACTTGTTGTCGAACTTGCTCTTGGTCACCGAGTCGTTGACGTTGATGGCCGGGAAGAGCAGGGTGCCGGCGCGGTGCATCTCGTAGAGCCGGTGGACGCCGGTGGTGGTCTCCTCCGTCACGCCCTTGATGCCGGAGGCGATCCGGGTCCAGCGCTGGCCGTCCTCGGCGAGCGAGCGGTGCAACACCTCGAGGATGACCGCGTACTCCTCGGAGTCGGCGGACTCGACCGGCGGGACGACCCCGGCCTTCTCGAACTCGACGCCCTTGTGCACGAGCAGGGTGGCGTCGCCGCCGTCGTCGAGGATCATGTTCGGGCCCTGCCCGTCCGGCCAGGTAAGCACCTGCTCGGTGCACCACCAGTACTCCTCCAGGCTCTCGCCCTTCCAGGCGTAGACCGGGACGCCGGCCGGCGCCTCGGGGGTGCCGGTCGGGCCCACCACGATCGCGGCGGCGGCGTGGTCCTGGGTGGAGAAGATGTTGCAGGACGCCCAGCGGACCTGCGCGCCGAGCGCGACCAGGGTCTCGATCAGGACGGCGGTCTGGATGGTCATGTGCAGCGAGCCGGTGACGCGGGCGCCTGCCAGGGGCTGGGCGTCGGCGAATTCACGGCGGATCGCCATCAGGCCGGGCATCTCGTGCTCGGCGAGCTGGATCTCCTTGCGCCCGAACTCGGCGAGCGACAGATCCGCCACCTTGTAGTCGCCCTCAGCGAGGGTGCTCGGCCGCGTGCCACTGGTGGACGCCGGGAGGGTGCTGGTCATAGAAGCTCCTGTCGAACGATGGGCTGCGCAACCATTCACCTTACGCCCGTGCCTTGAGGCCGCACGGAGGACCGCCGGAGACAGCGCACGGGGCGGTCGGTGGTGGACGGAATTTCCGTCCACGAGCCGGCCGCCCCGCGCATCCCCCCGGTTTGGTTCCCCCGCGCGCGCTCTCGGACCTTCGTCGCGACAACGCTGCGTACCCATAGAGTCACACTGGGCAAGGGCCACGTCAAGCGATTTCAGGAAAAGTCGGACTTGTATCGTCGGCCGACGAGTCAGAAGGCGCCGCAGGTGGCCACGTACGCCTCGCCCTCGCCGGCGAAGACCAGCGGCTCGGCGGCGGCGGCCGTACCGATCGCCGCCTGCCCCGGGCCGAGGATGACCGCGCCCGCCCCGTCGTCCACCGAGACCTTGCCGCCGCGGCAGAGCACCACCCGCGGCCCGGGCAGCGGCAGCCGCACCGAGGGCGTCGCCGCGCCCACCGTCACCCGGTGCAGCGCAAAGTCCTCGATCGGCACCGGCCAGCAGACCACCCCGGGCGCCACCGGCCGCGCGGTGACCACCGGGTCGTCCAGCACCTCGAAACGGAGCACCCGCAGCAGCTCGTCGACGTCCACGTGCTTCGGGGTCAGCCCGCCGCGCAGCACGTTGTCGCTGGCCGCCATGATCTCCACGCCGGTGCCGCGCAGGTAGGCGTGCAGGTTGCCGGCCGGCATCCAGATCGCCTCCCCCGGCGCCAGCCGCACGTGGTGCAGCAGCAACGCCACCAGCACCCCCGGGTCGCCCGGATAGGCGGCGGCCAGCGCCCGGGCCAGCTCCGCGTCCGGGCCGGCGACCGGCGCCGCCACCACGGCCGCCACCAGCCCGGCCCGCTCCGCGGCCGGCCAGGTCAACAGCAGGCGTACGCCCTCCCGCAGCCCCGCCGGCCCGGTGCGCAACGCGTCCACCACCGGCGCCAGCGCGGGTACGCCGAACCCGGCGAGCGCCTCCGCCGAGACCGCCGGGTCACGGAAACCGCAGAGCGCCTCCATCGGCGAGAGCGCGACCAGCAACTCCGGCTTGTGGAACGGGTCGACGTAGTTGCGGCGCCCGTCGGTGCGCGCCGCGTCGGCCGCGTGCCCGGCCCGGGCCTGCTCGGCGTCCGGGTGGGCCTGCAGGCTCAGCGGGGCGTCCGCGGCGAGCACCTTCAGCAGGAATGGCAGCCGGGTGCCGAACCGGCCGACGACCCGCTCGCCGAGCCAGTGGCCCGGCTCGGCGACCAGCAGGTCGAGCAGGCTCACCCGGTTGCCGCCCCGGTCGACCATGGCCGGGGCGCCCGGGTGGGCGCCCAGCCACAGTTCCGCCTCCGGACCCGCACTGGGCACCGGGCGCCCCTGCAGCTCGGCGATCGCCGAGCGGGACCCCCAGGCGTAGTCGCGGATCGGCCCGTACAGCAGCTCCACGCTCAGCCTCCGGCCCGCTCGGCCGCCTCACCCGGCCCGGACTCCGGCTGCGGTGCGGCGGTGTGCGCGGCGGCGCCGGTGCCGGCCTGGTCGGCGGCGGCGGAGTAGACGTCCGGCTCCAGGTAGATGACCCGGGCGACCGGGACGGCGGCACGGATCCGCGCCTCGACGGCGTTGATGCCGCGGGCCAGGTCCTCGGCGCTGTCGCCTGGTGGCACGGCGATCTTCGCGGCCACCATCAGCTCCTCGGGGCCGAGGTAGAGCGTCTTCATGTGGATGATCCGCTCGACCTCGGGGCCCTCGGTGATCGCCTTTTCGATGGCCTCGAGGTCGTGTCGTTCGGCACCCTCACCCAGCAGCAGGCTCTTGGTCTCGATGGCGAGCACGATCGCGATCGTCACCAGCAGGACACCGATCGCGGCGGTGCCGGCGGCGTCCCACTCGCCGTTGCCGGTGATCAGGGTCATGCCGACGCCGAAGAGCGCGAAGACCAGACCGATCAGCGCGCCGAGGTCCTCCAGCAGCACCACCGGCAGCTCGGGGGCCTTGGCACGGCGGATGAAGCGCACCCAGGACTGGTTGCCCCGGACCAGGTTGGACTCCTTGATGGCGGTCCGGAGGGAAAACGACTCCATGATGATGGCGGCCACCAGGACGGTGACCGGCACCCACTGCCACTCGTCGATGCCCCCCTTGTGCGACCACTTGTGGTACGCCTCGTAGAGCGCGAAGAGACCACCGACGCTGAACAGCACGATGGACACGATGAACGCGTAGATGTAGCGCTCCCGGCCGTACCCGAAGGGGTGCTGCGGGGTGGCCTCCCGCTTGGCCCGCTTGCCGCCGAGCAGCAGCAGGCCCTGGTTGCCGGAGTCGGCGACTGAGTGGATCGCCTCGGCGAGCATCGACGACGAACCCGTCAGCAGGAACGCGACGAACTTGGTGACGGCGATGCCGACGTTGGCCAGCAGGGCGGCGACGATCGCCTTCGTCCCGCCATTTGCGCTCACTGGTTCGACAGCTCCTTCATTTCCGTGATGGCCGGGACCGCCATCGGGTCCAGTCCGTGGGCCAGGGCAAGGTAGACCGAGGCGAAGTCGGGCACCGCGATGAGCGAGGCGAGCCGCTCCAGCGCGGAACCGCCCTCGGCGGTGACCACGTCGCAGCGCACGCCGCGCCGCTCCGCGAGGGTCTGCACCGCGTCGGCGCGGCGCTCCTCGACGGCCAGCGGCTCGTCGGTGTCGTCGTCGGCGTTGAGGCCGCCGTCGCGAAGCAGCACCAGCCGCAGCCGGGTCGAGTCACCCTCGGTCTCGTCGCGGTCGACGAAGATGTCCCGCGCCAACTCGACCAGACCGCCGAAGACTCCGTCGAGCAGGCCGACCCGCCCCCGACCGGCCTCGCCGAGCGCCCCGGTGACCACCGGGTAGCGGGCGTTGGCCGACAGGGTGTCGCCGAAACGCCGGGCCGCGACGGTGGCCAGCGGGGACGAGCCCCAGACGATCGGGATCGACCCGGCCAGCCCGAGGGCCAGCGACTTCGCCGGGTTGACGAAGGACTCGGCGGTCGGCCGGCACCGGTCGGCGTCGGCGTCCAGCCGGGCCGCGGTCTCCGCCAGATCCGCCTCGTTGACCTTCACGAGGCCGAGCGTACGGGCGGCGAGCAGAACCGGCACGGTAAGCGCCCAGAGGCTGGCCCGGGCCGGGGCGCGCCGGGGCACCGGGATGAACGGCGCCCGGGCCCGCTCGGCGACCGCCTGCAACTGCGAGTCGGGCGCGCCGACGGCGACCAGCCGGGCGCCGCGGCGGTGCGCGGCCTCGGCGGCGCCGAGCGCCTCGGGGCTGCGGCCGGAGGCGCTGACCGCGATCACCACGTCCGCCGCGCCGACCCAGCCGGGCACGCCGGAGCTGCGGTGCGGGATGACCGGCACCGGGCAGCGCGGCCCGGCGACCGTGGCCAGCACGTCACCGGTACGCCCGGCGGTGCCGATGCCGGCGATGACCACCGCCCGGGGGCGGCCACCGTCTTCCAGCAGCGACAGGTTCGCCTCGGCGGCCAGCGCCGCCGACTCGCGCACCTGGGCGCCGGCCGAGGCGGTGTAGCGCAGCATGCCTCCCGGGTCGTGCTCGGCGACGGCGTCCGGGTCGTCCAGCACCGACTCGTCGGCCACCCGCCGGCCGCTGACGCCGGCCACACCGTCCATCACGGCTGCGCCTCCGGGCCGCCGCGGGCCTCGTCGAGCAGCAGCACCGGCACGTCGTCGCGTACCTCGAAGACGCGACCGCACTCGGTGCAGGTCAGGGTCTGTGCCTGCGCGTCGTAGTCCAACGGGGCGTGGTGCGTGTCGGGGCAGGCGAGGATCTCGAGCAACTGCGGGTCCAGGGCCACTGCGGCTCCTTCCACGTGGGTGGTCTCGTCGGACGGCGGTGCCGACCGGCGCAGGCGATCTTATCCGCGAACCCGCTCCAGCACCTCGTCGCGCAGCGAGATCATCCGCTCCTCGGTCGGGCCCTCCACGTTGAGCCGCAGCAACGGCTCGGTGTTGGACGCGCGCAGGTTGAACCAGGCGCCGTCGGGGAACCGCAGGGTGAGCCCGTCCAGCTCGTCGGCCTCCGCCTCCGGGTACGCGACCCGGACCTCGGCGACCTTCGCCGCCTGGTCGGCCACCGTCGAGTTGATCTCACCCGAGGCGACGTACCGCTCGAAGACGCTGGCCAGGATCGACAGCGGCTGGGACTGCTCGCCGAGCGCGGCCAGGGTGTGCATGGCGGCGAGCATGCCGGTGTCGGCGAACCAGAAGTCGCGGAAGTAGTAGTGCGCCGAGTGCTCGCCACCGAAGATCGCGTTGGTACGGGCCATCTCGGCCTTGATGAAGGAGTGGCCGACCCGGGCCACCACCGGCTCGCCGCCGTGCTCGCGGATGATCTCCGGCACCGCGCGGGAGGTGATCAGGTTGTGGATCACGGTGGAGCCGGGGTGCTTGGCCAGCTCCCGGGCCGCGACCAGGGCGGTGACCGCGGACGGGGAGACCGGCTCGCCCCGCTCGTCGACCACGAAGCAGCGGTCGGCGTCGCCGTCGAAGGCCAGACCGATGTCGGCGCCGTGCTCGACCACCGCGCGCTGCAGGTCGACCAGGTTCTTCGGGTCGAGCGGGTTGGCCTCGTGGTTGGGGAAGGTGCCGTCCAGCTCGAAGTAGAGCGGCACGATCTCCAGCGGCAGGGCCGGCAGCGTGCGCTCGCCGAGCACGCTGGGCACGGTGTAGCCGCCCATCCCGTTGCCGGCGTCCACCACCACCTTCAGCGGCCGGATGGTGGAGAGGTCGACCAACTTGCGCAGGTAGGCGGCGTAGTCCGGGAGCAGGTCACGCCGCTTGATCGCGTGCTGCGGCTCGCCGGCCGGGCGCTCGCCGCGATCCAGCAGGGCCTGCGCCCGGTCCCGGATGTCGGAAAGGCCGCTGTCCTGGCCGATCGGCCGGGCGCCGGAGCGGCACATCTTGATGCCGTTGTACTGCGCCGGGTTGTGGCTGGCGGTGAACATCGCCCCGGGCAGGTCCAGCGCGCCGGAGGCGTAGTAGAGCATGTCGGTGGAGGCGAGCCCGAGCTCGATCACGGTGCGCCCCTCGGCCTGGACGCCGGTGGCGAACGCCGTGGCGAGACCGGGGCCGGTGGCCCGCATGTCGTGGGCGATGAGGACGGCGTCGCCCGGCTCACCGGCGGCGTTGAGCACCTGCGTGAAGGCCGCGCCGAGGGCCTCGGCGGCGCGCTTGTCCCACTGGTCGGGCACCGTCCCCCGGACGTCGTACGCCTTCACGATCTGGGACAGGTCAGACACAGGTTTCGCTCCTCGCCAGCAGGCCGTCAACGACCCTGAGCGTATCGGAGCGGCGGCGCCGGCCCCGTTCTAGCCGGGGAGGCGGGGCATGAACGTCGTGGCGTCCCCGCCGGCGGGGCCATGCTGGGGGCCGGTCTGACCGGCCGGCGGGGCCGGGGCGTGCCGGCCCTGCGCGGGCGGAGCCGAGGCGTGCCGGCCCTGCGCCGGGGGCGCCGAGACCGGGGGCGCGGAGGCCGGCGACGGCGGGGCCGAGGTGGGCCGGGCGCCGTACGTCCCGCCGGCGGCCGGGGTGACCGTGGGGTAGGTGCCGGCCGCCCCGTACAGGCCGGTGGGGCGGGCCGGGGGCTGCTGCTGGCCGTACATCTGGGGAGTCGGCGCGGGGGTCCCGCCCGGCAGCCCGCCGCCGGAGCGGTAGGTGGTGGGGCCGGGGTTGGGCGACAGCGGGACGCCCGGGTAGCCGACCTGCCCGCCGTCGTCCGTCGGGTCCTTGCGGTTGTTCCGGATGAGCAGGGCGATCAACCCGGCGCCCACGGCGACCATGGCGATGCCGAAAAACATGATCATGGATCCTCCGGAGGACTGGTCGGCATCGGCGGCGGCCTGGCCGGTGATCGGGGCGGCGAGGACGGCCTGGGTCGGCTCGTCCGCGGCGGCCGCCGGGGTCTCGGTCGGCACCGCGCTGGGGGTCGGGCTGGGCCTGCTGGTCGGCAACCCGGCGGCCCTACCGCCGACCTTGGAGGTGTCGACCTCCCGGCCGAGGAGCCGGCCTGACGCGGTCGTCGCCTCGCCGACCACCTCCAACCGGCCCGCCGGAGCGCCCGCGAGGAACGCCACCCGGTAGCGGACGGTGATGCTCTTTCCCTTGCACAACGTGGGATTCGCCGGCGAGGTACGGGGCACGCTCACCTCGCCTCCACCGCCGGAGACCGGCACCGGGAACCAGCGGCCGCCCGCGTTCACCTCTACCCGCACCTGGTCGGCGGAGACACCGTCCAGGCGCAGCCCGAGCGCGGTGCGCAGCATCACGCAGCCGTCGGTGCGCTTGCGCACCTCGATCGCGACGCCGCCCGGGGAGCCGCCGGCGGTGAAGCTGCTCGCCGCGCGGACACCGATCCGGTCCTCGTCGGCGTATGCCGGTGCCGCCCCGACGACCAGCAGGCCGCCCAGCAGCGCGCCGGCCGCCACCAGTCGCGCCATGTGCCGACGCACCGACATGTTCACCTCACCGTTTCTCCCCGTTGGGGTCCGCCGGTCAGATTACTACCGGGGCGGGGTACCCCTCGCTCATAGAGCGCCCGGCATGTGTGCCGGATTACCCTCCGGCGGCTCCGGGCATGCCGACCGGCTCGCCGCGCGACGAGCTCGGCGTCCACCTGGGGATCTGCCGGCGACCCCGGTACGCACCTGAACCGGCGGTCGACGCCGTCCGATGTCGACGCGGCCGCGGCGGCAGGGGCCGCGACGCTCAGCGGGCCGGTGATCCACCGGTCGGAGCGGCGGCGGCCAGGGCGTCGCGGCAGAGCCGGTCGGCGGTCCGGGTGGTCTCCGGCAGTCGGTAGCGCGGGGTCAGCGCGAGCACCTGCGCGACCGCGTTGTCCAGGCTCATCCGGTGCCCGACGCTGACGAAGACGGGCTTCACCCCGTCCCGGGTCCGCAGCACCCGCCCGACAGTGTCGCCCTCGTCGACCAACGGACTGCTGTCACCTCGGCGCGGCCCCGGCTCGGCCCACTCGCCGACCAGCGGCGTCTTGCCCACCCCGATCGCCGGCAGGCCGGTGACCACGCCCAGATGGCAGGCCAGCCCGAACCGGCGCGGATGGGCCAGCCCGTGCCCGTCGCAGACCAGCAGCTCCGGACGGGTGGTCAGCCGGTCGAGCGCGGCCAGCAGCGCGGGCAGCTCCCGGAAGGCGAAGAGCCCGGGTACGTAGTCGAAGGCCGGCCGGCCGACGCTGACCGCCCGGTCGACCACGGTCAGGGTCGCGGCGTCGAGCACGGTGACGGCCGCCGCCAGCAGGTCACCGCTCTCCGCGTACGCGACGTCGAGGCCGGCCACCGTCGCGGGCCGGCGCGGGCCGGGCCCGACCAGGTCCGCGAGCGGCCGCAACCGATCCTGGACGGCCACCGCCTCCGCCACCGTCCGCGGCGCCCCCTGGCCTTTCATGATCGACTCCTCTCCGGCGATACGGCGATATCCCCATCGTCCACGCCCTTCCGGAGATCACTCGCTCAATGCCTGGCGCGCCTCCTCGACCCAGCGCAGGATGCCGGACGCACCGCTGGCCTCGGCGGTGGCCGCCGCCTCCTCGACCAGCGCCCGGGCGTCGTCCCGTCGGCCGTCGCCGATGGCGAGGAACGCCAGCCCGACCAGGTTCGCCGCGACGCCCGGCTGGAAGCCGACCTCCCGGCGCAGCTGGGTGGACTCCTCCATCCGCTGGCGCGCCGCGTCGAGCCGCCCGGCCGCCTGCTCGGTGAAGGCCAGGTGCCGCAGCACGTAGGAGAGCGTCAACCGGTCACCGACCCCGGTGGCCAGCTGATGAGCGCGCGCGTACGCCGGAGCGGCAGCCTTCTCGTCCTGCCGGATCACCTGGTGGACGCAGCCGACCCAGAAGAGTGCCTCCGCCTCGCCGCGAGCGTCACCGAGCTGCCGGTAGAGCTCAACGGCCCGCTCGAAGAGCGGCAGCTCGCGCGGGTCCTCGACCCGGCCGTCGAGGAACCGGGCGTGCAGGATCCGGCCCCGGGCCAGGGCGAGATCCGCCTCGACCCCGTCCAGGTCGCGCTCGGCTTCGGTGAGCACGCCGGTCTCGCCGGCGAAGACGGCCCGCTCGTAGTGGGCGTGGGCCCGGGCGATCCGGTCCTCCGCCGTCACTGGCCGACCCGGCCGTCGATCCGCTCGCGCAGGAAGTCGGCGTGGCCGAGGTGCCGGGCGTACTCCTCGATCATGTGCACCAGCAGCTCGCGCAGCGAGATGACCTCGTCGCCGCGGTGCCCCTTGACCCCGAGGTCGGGCGCCTCGGCGACGAAACGCTCGGCGTACGCGACCTCGGCCCGCCAGGTCGCCCACGCCTCCGCGACCACCTCCGGGTCACCGACCGCGCCGTCGAAGTCGGCGTCCCGGTCGTCCTCAGTACGCCAGATCCACGGGGCGTCCTCGCCGGCCATGGTGCGCCGGAACCAGCCCCGCTCCACCTCGGCCATGTGTCGGACCAGCCCGAGCAGCGACATCGTCGACGGCGGCACGCTACGCCGGGCCAGCGCCTCCGCGTCGAGGTCGGCGCACTTGAGTTCCAGGGTCAGCCGATAGTCGCGGAGGTAGTTGACCAGGATGCTCCGCTCGTCGTCGAAGTTTCCGTCCGAACGGGGGTCGTCCTCGGGTCGGACGAACATGTCCGACCAGCCGAAGGAGCGGGCGGGCAGGTTGGTGTCGGCGTGGGAGTCCGTCATGCGGCGACCCTGACCCACCCATCGACCGGTAGCAAGGGATTTCCGCCGCTCAGATCGAACGCGTGCGCAGGCGGGGCTTCGGCTTCTCACCAGCGAGGTGCCGCTGCTTGTGCTGCCGCACCTGCTCGTCCCAGACCTCCTGGTCGTAGTCGGGACTGGGCGGGATCCACTTGTGCGAGCCGTCGCTGTAGTGGAACTTCTCGTCACCAGGCCGGAGGACGCTCACCGCACCCAGCCCAAGAACCGTCGATGCAGGCTGCCCGCCGGCAGCCTGACCAGATCCTCGGCCGCCCAGACGAGGCAGGACCCCATGTAGAGGGCGAGCGAGACGGGCGCCCGGTCGAACTCGGCCCGCAACTCGCGCTTGCGCGTCGGGCACGGCCACGGCAGGTCGCAGCCACCGCAACTCCACACCGGCAGCACCGGGCCGTGGGTGGTCATCGCAGGCCGCCCAGGAAGCGCGCGGTGCGCGAGCGGGCCTGCCGGCTGGTCGCCCACTCGACCTGCCAGCAGGGGTACGGCGACAGCCGCGCCCACCAGGCCCGGCAGCCGGCACACGTGCCGTCGATCCGCCGCACGTGCACCGCCAGGATCAGCCACATCAGGTGGTCGGCGTCCGCCCCTCCCCCGGCCAGTGGCCCCGGTTGATCGGGAGCCGGTGCCGCGCCCGGCACGGCAGGTCCGCGCCGCACCGGCACACCCGTCGCCACCGGCGCCAACACCAGACCGGCCGATGCCGGCGGGCCAGCGTCATCGCCGCCGCGACGAGGTACTCCTCGTAGGAAACGCGGCGCACCATCACGCCGCCCGCTGTGTCGCTGAACCCGCATGCCGCTCCCGAAGCTCGGTCGCCCGCTCGAAGGCCCTTCGTCGGCTCGGCATCCACCGCGTCCGACCACCCATCGGGCCTCCCGCCAACTCGCCAGGACGGTGCCGCGGGTGCCCACCCCGGACGGGGGACCAGGCCAGACACCCACGGCGGGGCGTCAAGCCGCCAAGCTCAGTAGCCCCATCAGCAACTTAGAGCGCATAGCGCGCACGGTCAACGGCTATGAGCACATGGCGTTGTAACTTCCGCACTTCCTGTGGTGTGCTTGCCCCAGCCGCCAAGCTGGGAGCACCACCGATGTCTGAAGCTGCATACCTTCAGGTCGCCCGCGATCTTCGCGAGCAGATCCGTGACGGACGCCTGAAGCCAGGCGACAAGTTGCCGTCGTTCAACGCCCTCTGCGCGCACTACGAGGCCAGCAACACTGTCATCCGCGCGGCGATGCTCGTCCTCAAGGCCGAGGGGCTAATCGACGGCCGTCAGGGCAAGGGTGTCTACGTCACAGATCGCGCATCCAAGAGCAACTAGCGCCGTCGTCACGAGTCCGACCCGCCGCTGTCGCGTCGATTCCATGACCGCGTGAAACCGCTGTTCCATGACGCTCAACTCCGCGAGTCCCACCCGGTGCTCCTCCCGGCTGGGTTACAGACACAACGAGGACCAGGCCGACCAGGTGTCAACCATCACCCTCATCAGGACCTGCGTGACACGTCCGGCCTAGACGATCTTTTGACGTTGGGTAGTTCTTGAGGCCTGTCTGGTCCGTGGCCCTGACGGTTCGCTCCGCGAAGGGCCGGGATTCCCTGGTGGGTCAGATCCGTGGGGCGGGTGCCTCGGGTGCGCGGCCCCGGGCGCGCCAAGCGTCCGAGCCGGCGATTCCGGCCAGTACCGCAGCGGCGGCGCCACCGGCGGCCAGGGGTGGCAGGTACCACGTGGCCGGAATCAGGAGGCCCAGGGCGAGCAGGCCGGCCAGCCGCGATCGGGAGACTCGGCTGAAGACCTGGAGTTCGAGAAATGACCGCCCGGCCAGGAACAGCGCGGGCCCACCGAGGATGGCGATGAGCCAGCTCGGTTCCGGCCGGCCGAGCGGCTCCGTGATGTACAGCTCGAAGCTGACACCGGCCAGGAGGACGCCGGCGATCATGAGCAGGTGAGTCCCGGCTACCGCCACGGACTGCCGGACCGGGTTCCTGGCGCCCGTGATGGCCAGCGGGAGGGTAGCGCCGGCCCGGTAGAAATAGACCCGCCAGAGCAGCACGATGGCGACGAACGCGAGCCCGAACCCGGCCGTATGCGGGGTGCCGAGGTCGCTGCCGCTGAACGCCTTGCCGGACACGAAGATCGCCTCACCTAACGTGATCAAATAGAACTGCTGCAACCGCTCGGCCAGGTGCTCACCCGCGATCGGTCCAGCGGATCGTTTAAAGCGGGCCGTGAACCCGATGTAGCCGATGGCCAGCGCGAGGGCCCAGAGCACGGCGCGGAGACCCTGGTCGTGCACCAGCGCGCCCACGATCCACAGCACCGCGCTCACGGCAACCGAGAGCGGCGCCGTGGTAGTGACCGTTAGACGGCGGAGGACCAGGAGGAGCAGCAGGCGGCTTATCCGGACCGTCGCATAAGCGCCGGCGAAGACGAGAGCCCGCTGCTCGAACCCCTGCGGTACCGCGACGGCCATCACCACGGCGCCGGCCATCGACATGAACACCATGATCTGGACCAGCAGCAAATCCGGGCTTCGTCGGCTGGTCAACGCGACAGTCGACAGCCACAGGACCCAGAACGCCAGGAACAGCAGGAAGGTCTCCACCACCTCGCCGAACCATTGCTGACTCCCAGCGCTGAGGTCATGGATCAGCCGCAAGCTGAGCTGATTGAGCGCGAACACGAAGACAAGATCGAAGAGCAGCTCCAGGAAGGTCGCCCGCCGCCAGCCGGCTTTCTCGCGCATGAGCCGCTCGCCGCCCGACTCACCCATCCGCCATCAGCCCGGCACAGAGTCCCAACCTAGTCACGGCGCTTCCTCTCGTATCACTCCATACAAACGAGCCAGGAACGACGGAAGCCACTCGCCACGGCAGAACACCTAGCGCGATCTTGGGAAGCCACACTCGGCGGATGTCACCCAGGTCCTGATACCGATCCGTCACGCAGGTCCCGAGACCGGACAGCCGGCTGCCGGCGTCGCCAGAATCCCCGTTCCAGTTTCTGTACGTCTTCAAGGCGGCCCTGAACGGGCGTAGCCGCGGCTGCCAGGCGGCGGCCAGCGCCAGCGGGGTGAAGGCGTCGGCCCCGGCGACCTCGGAGGACGAGACGTTGGTAAAGCCGGCCCGGTCGACGGTCACGTTGACCGCGGCGTGGTCGGCCAGCGGGATCCCGCCCAATGGCACAGTCACCCCCATCGCTTCGTCCTCGGCCGTTCCTGCCCGCCCGCCGCGCGGGCAGGATGGGCTGCCTGTTTCCCGGATAAGGGCCGGCCAGGTCGGCGGCCGGTGTTACGACTGCCTGATGGGCACCATCGACGACGGGAGCCGCTGAGGCATGGCGGCCGGGGGTGCGCGGCGCCTGATGCCCACCACGCAAGCGACGGGGCGGGCGACCTTCCTGGAGCTCTTCTTCGATCTGATCTTCGCCTACGCGCTCAGCCGCATTTCCGCCCGGGCGTTCGAGGACCTCGCCCCGGAGACGGGCGGCGGCGAGGGCTGGAGCGCGGTCACCGGCGGCGGCAAGCTCCTGCTGCTGCTTTTCGCGCTCTGGGGGGTCTGGCAGGGCATTGCCTGGACCACCAGCCGGTACGACCCGCACCACGGCTGGCTGCAACTGATCGTGATCACCGCGCTGGTGTCCAGCATGGTGATGGGCGTGGCGATCTCCCGGGCGTTCCGCGAGACCGGGCTGGCCTTCGCCGTGGCGTACGTGGTCGCGCAGCTGTCTCGGCCGGTGATCCTGCTGCTCGCGCTGGGCCCCCACCCGCACCGGCGGCTGGAAATACGGATGGCGATCGTCTTCAGCGCCACCGGGGTGCTCTGGATCATCGGGGCGCTGCTTCCGACCAACCCGCGGATCGTCCTCTGGACATCGGCGCTCACCGCCGAGTACCTGGCCAACCGGTTCGGCTGGCCAGTGCCGGGACTGGGCCGGTCCACCATCGCGCACTCGGAGATCGCCGCCGAGCACCTGGCCGAGCGCTACCAACAGTTCTTCCTCGTCGCGCTCGGCGAGACGATCATTGTGGCCGGCCTCGCCTATAACACGGGCCCCTACTGGCTCGGCCAGACCATCGCCTTCGCTCTGGCGCTGGCCACCTCGATCCTGCTCTGGCGGCTCTACGTCCAGCGCGCCGGGCAGATCCTCGGCGAGGCGGTCGCCAAGGCCCGCCACCCGGCCACCATCGGCCGGTCCGCAGCCGACACCCACCTGGTAATGGTGGTCGGCCTCACCACCACCGCGATCGGCTACGACCTGACGATCAGGCACCCGCTGAGCCATCCCGAGACCTCCTGGATCGCGGTGGTCATCGGCGGTCCGGTCCTCTTCCTGGCCGGCCGGGCCCGCTTCGAGTACGAGGTGTTCAGCCGGGTGTCGCCACCCCGGTGGATCGCCGCGCTGGTGCTGCTGGCCCCGGTGCCCGTCCTGGTGCACTACCCGCCGCTGATATCGGCGGCCGTGGTCGTCGCAGTGCTGACCGCGGTCGCCGTCGCCGACGCCCGCCGGGCCTGGGGGCGCCCACCGGAACCGGCCACGCCGCCCTACTAGCGGCGATGCGCACGCAGCGGCCCGCGCCACTCTTCCTGCTTGACCTTCTCCCTGGTCGCCCGCTCCGACGCCGGCCGCCTCACGGCGTCGCCGTGGCCAGCAAGTTCCTCTCGGGGCGGGGTGGTGGGCCGGCAGCCGGCCCGGCCGCGCGGCCAGGACCCGCGCGGCCTAGGGGAGCGCACGCCGGCCGCGTCGGCGAGCTGGCGGCGGTCGCGGGGCTTCGGCGGCGTGCCCTCACAGGGCTTGTAAGCGAGGCGTCCGGGTCCACTGAGCAGCCACGCGAGACTCGTAGTGCGTAGGTCAGGGACTCTCCAACCCCACTTCAGAGCTGCACCCCGGTCAGCACCAGCACCCGCGGCTCCGTGTAGTCCTCCATCGCGCTACGCAGCCCCTCGCGCCCCACTCCACTTCCCTTCACCCCGCCATAGGGCATCTGGTCGGCGCGGTACGACGGCACGTCCCCGACGATCAACCCGCCCACCTCCAAGGCGCGCGAGGCAGCGAAGGCCACGTCCAGACGGTGCGTGAAGACGCCCGCCTGCAAGCCGTACGCCGAGTCGTTGACGGCGGCGAACGCGGCCTGGTCGTTCTCGACCTGGGTGACCACCAGCACCGGCCCGAAGACCTCCTCGGTGCAGACCTTGGCGTCCGCCGGCACCCCCGAGAGCACCGTCGGCGGGTAGGTGGCGCCCTCGCGTCGGCCGCCCACCTCGATGGTGGCGCCGGCGGCGACCGCCTCGTCCACCCACTCCTCCACGCGCGCAGCGGCCTCGACCGACACCAGCGGCCCGACGTCGGTGTGCTCCGACGAAGGGTCGCCGACCCGCAGCGCCTCCACCGAGGCGATCAGCCGGGGCAGGAAACCGTCATACAGCCACTCGTGCACGAACACCCGCTGCACGGCGATGCACGACTGCCCGGCCTGGTAGTTGGAGAACGTGGCGATCCGGTGCGCGGCGAAGGTCAGATCCTCGTGGGAGTCCCAGTCCTCGCAGATCACCGCCGCCGCGTTGCCACCCAGCTCCAGCGTCACGTGCTTCTCCGGCACGGACCGGCGGATCGCCGCACCCACCGGCCCGGAGCCGGTGAACGACACCACCGGCAGGCGCGGGTCGGCGACCAGCTCGGCGGCGCGCTCGTTCGGTAGCGGGAGCACCGAGAACATGCCCTCCGGCAGCTCCGTCTCGGCCAGGATCTCGCCCAGCAGCAGCGCCGACAGCGGCGTGGCCGGGGCCGGCTTCACGATGATCGGCGCGCCCACCGCGATCGCCGGGGCGACCTTGTGCGCCACCAGGTTCAGCGGGAAGTTGAACGGCGCGATGCCCAGCACCGGCCCCTTCGGCGCCCGTCGCACCAGGGCGATCCGCCCGGTCGCCGCCGGGTCGGTGTCCAGGCGTTGCAGCTCACCGGAGAAGCGCCGTGCCTCCTCCGCCGCCCAGCGGAACGTCGACACCGCGCGCCCCACCTCGGCCCGTGCCCACTTCACCGGCTTGCCGTTCTCCGCGGTGATCAACGCGGCGACCTCGTCGGCGCGCTCCGCCAGCCGCCGGGACACGTGGTCCAGGGCCGCCGCCCGGGCGTGCGCCGGCAGGGCCGCGGCCGCCGCGGCCACTCCGGCCGCTGCCGCGATGGCCGCCTCGACCTGGTCGGCCGTGGCGAGCGTGGTACGCCCCACCGTTCGGCCGTCGTACGGGTGGGTGACGGTCAGCTCGCCCTCGCCGTGAACGGGGCGGCCGGCGACATAGAAGGCTCTTGGCTCCACGTCGGCAGCGTAGACGACCCCGGCTCGCACGGAAACAGTCGCCACAGGCCTTGTGGGCCGCGAATTCAGTAGCCAAGATGGCACCTAGATTGCGAATACCTCCGCTGACCATCCCCCGGCCATCCCACGGAGACATCCCCATGAGCGACCAGCAGCAGCTGCGCAACTTCGTCAACGGCGAGTACGTCGACCCGGTGGACGGCGGGTACGCCGACCTGATCGATCCCTGCACCGGTGAGGTGTTCGCCCAGGCGCCCGTCTCCGGGGCGGCGGACGTCGACGCGGCGATGAAGGCCGCCGCCACCGCCTTCGAGAGCTGGCGGGACGCCACACCCGGCGAGCGGCAGAAGGCCATGCTCAAGCTCGCCGACGCGATCGAGGCGCGGGCCGCCGAGCTGGTCGACGCGGAGGTCCGCAACACCGGCAAGCCGCGCCAGCTCACCGCCGACGAGGAGCTGCCGCCGGCGGTGGACCAGTTCCGCTTCTTCGCCGGCGCCGCCCGCCTGCTCGAAGGCCGCTCGGCCGGGGAGTACATGGCCGGGCACACCTCGTACGTGCGGCGCGAGCCGGTCGGAGTCTGCGCGCAGGTCACGCCCTGGAACTACCCGCTGATGATGGCGGTCTGGAAGATCGCCCCGGCCCTCGCGGCCGGCAACACGGTGGTACTCAAGCCGTCGGACACCACGCCGGTGTCGACGCTGCTGCTCGCCGAGATCGCCTCCGAGTTCTTCCCGCCGGGCGTGTTGAACGTGGTCTGCGGCGACCGGGACACCGGTCGTACCCTCGTCTCGCACCCCACTCCGCAGCTGGTGTCGATCACCGGCTCGACCCGCGCGGGCATGGAGGTCGCCTCCGCCGCCGCCCCCGACCTCAAGCGGACCCACCTGGAGCTCGGCGGCAAGGCCCCGGTGGTGCTCTTCGACGACGCGGACGTGGCGGCGGCGGCCGAGGCGATCGCGGTCGGCGGCTACTTCAACGCCGGCCAGGACTGCACCGCCGCGACCCGGGTGCTCGCCGGCCCCGGCATCTACGACGACTTCGTGGCCGCCCTCGCCGAGCAGGCCCGCAACACCAGGACCGGTGCGCCGGACGACGAGGACGTGCTCTACGGCCCGCTGAACAACGCCAACCAGCTCGCCCGGGTGCGTGGCTTCGTGGACCGGCTGCCGGATCACGCGAACATCGAGACCGGGGGATCCCGGCAGGGCACGCGGGGTTACTTCTACGCCCCCACGGTGGTCAGCGGAGTGCGCCAGCAGGACGAGATCATCCAGGACGAGGTCTTCGGCCCGGTCATCACCGTGCAGCGCTTCTCCGACGAGGACGAGGCGGTGCGCTGGGCCAACGGCGTCGACTACGGCCTGTCCGCCTCGGTCTGGACCAGGGACCACGGCCGGGCGATGCGGATGACCCGGCGGCTCGACTTCGGCTGCGTCTGGGTCAACACCCACATCCCGTTCGTCTCCGAGATGCCGCACGGCGGCTTCAAGCACTCCGGGCACGGCAAGGACCTGTCGGTCTACAGCCTGGAGGACTACACCCGGATCAAGCACGTCATGCACAACATCGAGGGCTGAGCCGTGGCGTCGAGCGAGGAACTGCACAAGCGGCGCGGGGCGGCGGTCGCCCGGGGCGTCGGCAGCGTCATTCCCTCCTACGTGGACCGGGCCGGCGGCGGCACCATCACCGACGTCGAGGGGCGGGAGTGGATCGACTTCGCCGCCGGCATCGCGGTGGCCAGCGTCGGCAACTCCGCGCCGCGGGTGGTCGAGGCGGTGAAGGCGCAGGTCGAACGCTTCACCCACACCTGCTTCATGGTCGCCCCGTACGAGTCGTACGTGGCGGTCTGCGAGCAGCTCAACGCGCTGACCCCGGGCAGCTTCGAGAAGCGCTCGGCGCTGTTCAACTCCGGCGCCGAGGCGGTGGAGAACGCGGTGAAGATCGCCCGGCACGCCACCGGGCGGCCGGCGCTGGTGGTCTTCGACCACGCCTACCACGGTCGGACCAACCTGACCATGGCGTTGACCGCGAAGAACATGCCGTACAAGCATCGGTTCGGGCCGTTCGCCGGGGAGATCTACCGGGTGCCGATGTCGTACCCGCTGCGCGACGGGGGGCTTTCCGGCGCCGAGGCGGCGGCGCGGGCGATCGAGATGGTGGAGAAGCAGGTCGGCGCGGAGAACGTGGCGGCACTGCTGATCGAGCCGATCCAGGGCGAGGGCGGCTTCGTCGTACCCGCGGAGGGGTTCCTGCCGGCGCTGCGCGAGTGGGCGACGGCGGCCGGGGTGGTCTTCGTCGCCGACGAGATCCAGACCGGGTTCTGCCGAACCGGCGACTGGTTCGCCTGTGAGAACGAGGGCGTCGAACCGGACCTGATCACCCTGGCCAAGGGCATCGCCGGCGGCCTGCCGCTCGCGGCGGTGACCGGCCGGGCCGAGCTGATGGACGCGGTGCACGTCGGCGGCCTCGGCGGCACGTACGGCGGCAACCCGATCGCCTGCGCGGCGGCGCTGGCCAGCATCGAGACCATGCACGAGCTGGACCTGGCCGGCGCGGCCCGGCGGATCGAGCGGGTGATGGGCGACCGGCTGCGCGCCGTCGCCGCCCGCGACCCGCGCATCGCCGAGGTACGCGGCCGGGGCGCGATGCTCGCCGTGGAGATCGTGCAGCCCGGCACTCTCACCCCGGACCCGGCCGCCACGGCGGCGGTCTCGGCGGCCTGCCACGCCGCCAGCCTGCTCACCCTGACCTGCGGCACCTACGGCAACGTGCTGCGCTTCCTCCCGCCGCTGGTCATCTCCGACGAGGAGCTGACCCGGGGTCTGGACATCCTGGACGCCGCCTTCGGCTGACGCCCGTCACGGCCCGCCGCCTGAACCCGTCCCTCACCAGAGGGGCGGGTTCAGTGGGTTGTCCGCTCAAGAGCGATCCGCCTCGTTCTGATGCCACCCGAAACCGTTGACAGAGCGGCTCCCGTCCCGCCACCCTGTCTTATAGTCTTACTGTCGTAGGACAATAGAAGGGTTGCCACGGGTGATCGAGTTCGTGCTGGACGGCCGGTCCAAGGTGAACACCTACGTGCAGCTGATCCAGCAGGTCAAACAGGCCCTGCGGGTCGGCCTGCTGTCGCCGGGCGACCAACTGCCGAAGGTCCGGGACGTCGCACAGTCGCTGGCGATCAACCCGAACACGGTGCTGAAGGCGTACCGGGAGCTGGAGATCGAGGGTCTGGTCGGTGGCCGACCGGGGGTGGGCACGTTCGTCCAGCGCACCCTGGCCGGCGCGTCCCTGCCCAACCAGGCCGAGCTGCGCGAAGACCTGGTCGCGTGGCTGCACCGGGCGCAGGCCGCCGGCCTCACGGCCGAGGACGTCGTCGCCCTGGTGGAGACCACGCTACGAGCCACCCTCGCCGACGACGCCCCGCAGAAGGAGCCCGCGTGAGCGGAGAGAGAGGACAGAGGATGGACATGGTCTTGGAAGCCGACCGGCTGGGCAAGCGGTACGGAAGCGCCTGGGCGTTGCGGGACTGTTCGCTGCACCTGCCGGCCGGCCGGATCGCCGCGTTGGTCGGGCCGAACGGTGCGGGCAAGAGCACGCTGCTGCACCTGGCCGTCGGCCTGCTCAGGCCCGACGCGGGCGCGGTGCGGGTTTTCGGCAGATCGCCCTACGGTGACACGGAGGGCCTGGCCGACATCGGGTTCGTCGCCCAGGACACCCCGCTGTACCGGGACTTCACCGCCGCCGAGCTGGTCACGGCCGGCGGCAAGCTCAACCGGCGGTGGGACGCGGGGCTGGCCCGTACCCGGCTGGCTCAGCTCGGCATACCGCCGGACCGGCCGGTCGGCAAACTCTCCGGTGGGCAACGAGCCCAGGTGGCACTCGCCCTGGCGCTGGCCAAAAGGCCCCGGCTGCTGCTGCTCGACGAACCGGTCGCCAGCCTCGACCCGCTGGCCCGCAGGGAGTTCCTCCAGTCACTGATGGGCAGCGTCGCGGACGCCGGCACCACCGTCCTGCTCTCCTCGCACCTGCTGGCCGACCTGGAACGGGTCTGCGACTACCTGATCGTGCTCAACGCCGCCCAGGTGCAGCTCGCCGGCGCGGTCGACGATCTGGTCGCCTCGCACCGGCAGCTGGTCGGCCCGCGGCACGACGGCGGCCCGATCGGCGGCGTCGCCGAGGTGGTCCGGGCCAGCCACACCGACCGGCAGTCCACTCTGCTGGTCCGCACCGACGGCCCGGTCACCGATCCCGCCTGGACGGTGCGCGACGTCGGCCTGGAGGACGTCGTCCTGGCCCACCTGGCCGACGGCGCAACGCAGACCAGTCACAGCGAGTGGGGGGTGCCGGCATGATCTGGCTGACCTGGCGGCAACACCGCAAGCAGGCATTCTTCACTCTGCTGGGGTTCGCGGCGCTCGCCGCCCTGATGGTGCCGATCGGCCTGTCGATGCGGCACACCTTCGCCGACCTCGGGCTGGCGGAGTGCGTACGTCAACTGAGCGACCCGGACGTGGCCGCAGCGACCCGGGACAGCTGCGACGCGGGCTTCCACCGCTTCACCAACCAGTACGGCAACCTCAACCTGGTGGCCGTGCTGCTGCTCACCCTGCCGGTGCTGGTCGGCCTGTTCTGGGGCGCCCCGCTGGTCGCCCGGGAGGTGGAGCACGGCACGCACCGCTTCGTCTGGACCCAGGGCGTCGGCCGGACCCGCTGGGCGCTGGTGAAGTTCGGGCTGGTCGGTGCCGCCGTGGTGGCCCTCGCAGTCGGCTACGGGTTGGGCATGTCGTGGTGGGTCGACCCGCTCACCCAGGCCGCCCGGGAGGGCCGGCTCGGCCTGATCGTCTTCGACCTGCAGGGCGTCGTCCCGATCGGGTACACCCTCTTCGCCGTGGCGCTCGGCATCTTCGCCGGCACGGTGTGGAAGCGGATGCTCCCCGCCATGGGCATCACCCTGGCCGGGTTCATCGGCGTACGGGCGGCGGTGGAGATCCTGGCCCGACCGCACTACCAGCCCGCCCGCACCCTCACCTTCCCGATCGACGGCTCCGGCGAACCGCCGACGGAGCGCGGCGACTGGATCCTCTCCATGGGCATCCGGAACGCCGACGGAACGATGGTGGCGGAGGACACCCGGATCCAATGCCCGCCGGGTGGCAAGGGACCCAGCGGTAAGGCGTGCGGCGCCGAGCTGGGCCTCGAGCCGGGCGCGTACAACTGGCAGCTCTACCAGCCGGCGGACCGGTTCTGGCTGTTCCAGGGCATCGAGACCGGCATCTTCGTCGCCCTCGCCGCGCTCCTGCTCTACCTCGCCGTCCGCCGCATCCGCCGCATCGCCTGACCCCGCCACCTGGCCCGCCCTCCGCCGACCTTGTCCGGCCGGCGGGGGCCGGGTCGTGGTGACGTCGGCCGGCGGGCGGGTGTGGCGCCGGCACCGCGCGCACCCGCCCGTTCCCGCAGCGGTCAGCGCAGCAGCTCGACGACGTTGCGGCGGACCAGGTTCTTGCCCGGCTCGCGGATCAGGTCCATGGCGGCGGCGTTGAGCAGCACACAGCTGCCCGACGGACCGGTCACCGTCACCGTCACCGCCTTGTCGTTGTCCAGGTTGGTCACCCGCAGCTGCGTCCCCACCGGGAACTGCCCGCTGGTCGCGGCGGGCGCACCGCCCTCGGCCGAGAAGGTGATCGCCCCGGTGCACGCGCTGCGCGCGGGACCGCCGGCCGGGGAGCCGGCGGGCGGCTGGGCGGCGCCCGGACGGGTCTCCTCCGGAGCGGGCCGCGCCCCGGGAACCGCCGGGGCGCCCCCGTCGAGACGTTCCACCACGTTGCGGCGGATCACGTTCTTGCCCGGCTCCCGGACCAGCTCCATCGCGGCGGCGTTGAGCAGCACGCAGCTGCCCGAGGGGCCGGTCACCGTCACCGTGGCCACCTTGTCGTTGTCCAGGTTGGTCACCCGCAGCCGGGTCCCCACCGGGAACCGGTCGCTGGTCGCCGCCGGCGCCCCGCCCTCGGCCGAGAACGTGACCGACCCGGAGCAGGCGCTCTGCCGGGCGGGTGCGGTGTCGGCGAAGCCGAACCCGGTCCCGACCGCGACCACCGCCGAGGCGACCGCCACCACTCCCGCCGCCAGCACATGCTTCCGCTGCACCTTGTTCTCCCGTCGTCCGACGTCCTGTGACCGCTGGTACGGTCCGGGAGCGCTGCCCGGTTCAGCCGCACTGCCAGGAGAGTTGCCGGAGGGCCTTCCGGTGACTCAGAGGCACGTCCAGCAGTACGCGTCGTCACCGGTGGCGAGCGCGCGCCGGGCGACCGACCGCAGCTCCACCGCCAGCTCCACCACCAGCGGTTCGCCTCCGGTGAAACTGCAGGAGCTCGGCTATTCCCTCCCGGTCTCAGAACTGGCGTTCAACCCCGTGGACAACAGCCTCGCCGTCGCCACCGCGGCCGCGTCCATCGCGGTTCACGATCCCCGCAGCGGCATCGAACTCGCCCGGATCCTGCACCCGAAGCCGGCTCGGTCCTTCGCGTTCAGTGCCGACGGCGTCCTGGTCGCGACCACCAGCGACGACAACATCGTCCGGGTGTGGACTACCGGAACCTGACCACGGGATTGAAGGGGAACCCGTTGTGGTTAGGGCGGGTCGGGGGGCGATCCATCGCACCGGAAGACGGCCGAGCCGGACTACGCATCCGGATACGCCAGCGCCGTCGGCCGGCAGCGAATGTGAAATTTCCCGCCCCTTACCGGGCGCGGTGTCGGGCGGCGACCTCCTGCACCGCGCGGCCCATGTCCCGGGCGGCGTCGTCCTCGGCCGTGCCGAACTCGGCGTCGCCCTCCGCGGCTTCAAATCCCGCCGCCACCGCCAACCGGAAACGCCCGGTCGGTCCTGACGGACCGGCCGGGCGGTTTTGGCAGGTGAGGCCGGGTGGCGGGCCGGCCCCGGGTGGGGCCGGCCCGCCGGGGATCACGCGGCCGGCAGGCTCGCGTCCCGGTGGGTCAGCTGGTAGGTCGCGTCGACCGCGTCCGTCTCCAGGATCACCGTCACCGCGCCCGCCGGGAGCGAGCAGGAGATCGTCCGCTCGACGGCGTACCCGGTCGGCCCGCAGTAGCGGCGGCCGGACTCGTCGAAGATCGAGATCCGGGCGTCACCGGTCCCGCTGGTCCGCTTCCAGGTGAACGACTCCCTGGCGGCCCGCTGGTCAGCCGGGACCGAGAAACAGACGGCGAACCGGTCCGCGCCCGTCGTCACCGTGGCACCCGCCGCGTCCGCCGGCAGCACCGGGCAGGCCGGCGGGCCGTCGGTACGGGCGAAGGCCACCGAGTACGCTCCGGTCGGGACGTCGTCGGGGGCGTTGAGCACCGCGAAGAACGGCGCCTGGCCGGTCAGCTCGCAGTGGTACTGGCGCAGCGACCAGGACGAGTCGCACAGGTGCGCGCCCGTGGCGTCCACGACGGCCACGTCCGGGTAGGCGGCACCGGTTGCGTCCCCGGGCAGCAGCTCCACGATGCGGGACCCGGCCGCGCTGGCGAGCTGCAGGCAGTCGAACTGGGCCGGGGCGGTGAACTCGCCGCGGTGCGGCGCGTCCTGCCAGCCGGTGTCCGAGACCGGCGCACAGTTCGACGGGAGCCAGGGCAGCAGCGCCAGGGCGTACTGGAAGTCCGGCTCGTAGACGGAGTCCGGGCCGCTGCCGCCGAGCACCAGCGGGTACTTGCCGGCCTCCGGCAGCTCGCACCAGACGTCGAGGCAGAGCCGGTGTCCCGTGCCGTCGTAGACGGTGGCGTAGATCCGCTCGCCGCTCGCCGAGACCGCCTTCACCCGGTAGACGCCCCCGGCGGGGACCTCCAGAACTCGACAGCGGATGCCGCCGAGCGCCCCGGCAGGGGCCGCGTTGTAGCTGCCCGGCGTGACCGTCGGGCAGCCGGCCGGGTCGGTGAGCGACCGCACCTGCATGCGGTAGGTGAGGTCGGTGCTGCCCGCGTCCCAGTCCGACAGGAACGACACGACCCGGTAGGTGCCAGTCGAGGGCAGGGCGCAGCCGTCCTCCTCGGACGGCTCGGTGCAGATCGCCGCGCCGTGCTCGTCGACGATCCACGGGTAGAGCTGGTTGTAGACGTCCGGCGCGCGGTACACCATCACCCGCTCGCCGGCCTTGCCCTGGAACGGGTGGCAGTTGGCCTGCACGGGCGAGGTCTGGTGGACCACCAGCGTCGGCTGGTCCCAGTTGGTGCCGGTGGCGGGGGCGCAGCCGTCGGCGCGGTCGAGCGCGGCCACCGCCACCTGGTAGTTCACCGGCTCCCAGAACCAGTTCTGGGCCAGCAGCGTGTAGGAGCCCGCCGTCGGCAGGGCGCAGGAGCGCCAGGCGTCGTACTCCGCGCAGATCTGTCGGCCGTCGGCGTCATACATTCGCCAGTCGAGGTACTGGTTCGCGAACTGGTTGAAGCGCACCACGACCGCGCCGGCCGCAGTGCTGGTCAGGGACTGGCAGGACACGCCCTGGTAGGACGGCACGGTCCCGCTGCCCACGGCCGTACCGGGGTCACCGAAGGACGCCAGCAGCAGGGCCGGGCATCCGACGGCGTGCGAGAGGCGGGGCATCTTCAGGGTGTAGGCGGACTCGTTGCCGTAGGTCTCCTCGAGGAAGAGCCGGTACGGCCCGGGCTCGCCGAGTGTGCACTCGGTGGTGTCGCCCACCTGGCACCCGACCGGCTGGTACTGCCCGTCCAGGATCGTGCCCCGCACGTCACCCGGGCCGCCCGGGTCGGCCAGGTGCAGCACGGTGCCGGTCGGCTGGTTGAACTTGAAGCAGCGGGCGGCCAGGCCGGCCGGCAGCGTGCCGCTGCGGCCCGCCGAGGCCCAGGAGAAGAAGTTCTCCGGCAGGGTGTCGCACTCCGGCGGAGTGCGCCGGGACTCGGCGGAGAGGGTGTAGGCGCCCTCCCCGGTCCCGTAGTAGAGCGACACGGTGATCGTGTAGGTGCCCGCCGTCCCGAGCTGGCACTCGTTCAGGTACGGCCCGAGGTAGCAGACGTAGTCACCGTTCCGGTCGGTGAGTTGCGCGCTGACGCCCTCACCCGACACGCCCTTGAGTCGGGCGTACAGGGTGTCCTGGTCGACGGTCGAGGTGACCGTCCAGGCGTGCTGCTCCTCGCCGCTGATCGAGCAGCTCTCGATCTTGCCGAAGACGAGTTTGCCGCCGCAGCCTCGCGTGCCGCTGGTGGACTTTCCGTCGTCGTCGGTCTTCGTCGGCTTGCTGGGGGCGTCGGCGGTGGAGGCCTTCGCCAGAGCGGGCGCCGTCGGCGTGGGCGTGGGTGCCGCGGTGGGCGTAGCCGACGGGCTGGCAGCGGTCTCCGAGGGCGCGGCGGTCGTGGTGGGCGTCGCCGACGGCGATGGTGCGGCGGTCGCGGGAGCCGGTCCGATCAGGACGCTCGCTGCGGTGGCGGTCAGGGCGGCGACCATCGCCAGGTGCGACAAGCCCTTCCGCCGATAGTTGGCCAGGGTTGTTCTCATGATCAACTCCCCCGTGGAATGCCGCGCGACCTGCGCGGGCGAGCAGATGATTCCACGGGGGTCGATCGGCGACAACCGTCTTGTCGGTGGTCCGACGTCGGCCGGTCAGCAGGGGCCGTAGCTCTCCTCGAAGAGGCGGCGGGCCCAGCCCGCGTACCCGGCGATGATCTTCCGGACGCTCGACCCGTCATGGAGGAACACAGGAGGGAACCCCAGAACCCAACTTGGCGAACGGCCACTGCTCAGGGTTGGGGCAGCACGATGTGCGCACGGAAATGTTCAGCGGGACGATCGTCGGTGAGACGGGTTGCGGCCGACATTTCACTCCGCAGCTCGGCGGCCCGCCGACTGAAATCCTCAGCGGGAGCCGACACCCCGTCACGAAGCGCGACCGATGCCGAGCGTGCTCTGCGCCGGCAGCATCCCGGAGGCGACCACCGCCTGGGTCAGTGGGGCGACCAGCTGGGCGAGCCGGCCGGCGGCCGGACCGAGGGCCTGCCACGGCGCGGCGGCGAGTTCGTCCGTACGCCGTTCGACCTCGTCGCGCAGCCGGCGCCCCGCCCCGGTGGCCACGCCGTCGGCGTCGACCAGGCCGCGCGCGGCGAGCCGGTCCCGGGCGGCGGCCCACTCCTCGCCGGTCCAGCGGCGGCTGGCGAAGACCTCGACCGGCGCCGCGCCGAGGGCGGCGAAGGAGACCAGCGCCTCGGTCGGGTCGAGGCCGGCGGTGAGCAGCGCCGCCACGTGCCCGTCGCCGCGGTGCTCGCGGAGAATGGTGGCGGCCTGCCAGAGCGTCAGGTGCGGCGCGTCCGGCCAGGGCAGGTCCGCGTTGGCGGCGGCCAGCGGACGCCCGGCCAGGTCGGCGGCCTCGGCGGCGCGACGGGCCAGCGCGGCGGCCTCGGCCAGCTCCGGCGAGTCGACCCGGTCGCCGAGCAGGGCACGCAGCGCCCGGTCCACCCCGGACAGCCGCGCGTCGAGCACCTTCGCGGGGTCGGCGGTGGCCCAGATCGCCGGGACGTACTCGGCGACCATTCGCGGGCTGAAGCTGTAGTAGGTGGCGGTGACCAGTGCCGGGCCGGCCGCGCCCAGCGGGGCGGACCGCAGCGCGAAGTAGCCGGGCCACCGCTCGTCGGTGGGCAGGCCCAACGCGGCGGCCTCCTCGGTGAGCTCGGGCGCGTAGTAGACCAGCGCGTGCACGGGCTCGATCAGCTGCCACATCATCCGGACCGTCGTCGCGTCCATCTCGTCCCTCCCCGAGTCCCTTCATCTTGTCGACGTCAAGTTAGCTGCGGGCAGCGCAACTTGTCAATGGCAAGATTTGCCGGCCGGCCCGTCACACCGGCCCGTACCGGGTGCGGGGCGCGCCGGTGGTCAGCGCCCAGTACCGGTCGCCGTACGACCAGTGCCACCACTCGGTCGGGTAGTTCACCAGTCCCGCGCCGCCGAGCGCGTCCACCAGGATCCGCCGGTGCCGCCGCGCGGTCGCGCCGATGGCACGGGCGTCGGTGAAGCAGGCGTCGGCGCTGTCCTCCGGGGTGGCGTCGACGGCCGTGCCCAGGTCCAGCTCCACGCCCTCGTCGGTGCACAGCGTCAGGTCCACCGCCCCGCCGGTGCTGTGCGGCGCCACCTCGACCGGCGAGACGAATTTGGTGGTCTCCCGGTGCAGCCGCTCCGGCGACCAGTCCGGGTGCCGCCGGCGCAGCTCGTCGCGGTAGCCGGTGAAGATGCCCAGCTGGGCCCGGTACGGCCGGTACCCCTCGATGACCAGCAGGCGCACCCCGGCGGGCAGCGAGCGCTGCGCCGCCAGCAGCCGGTCGGCGACGCCACTGCGCAGCCGGGCGTACGCGCCGGCGGGGTCGGCCGCCCGCCCGTCCAGCCGCAGCTCGGGAAATTCGCGCAGGTCCACCAGCGGATCGCCGTCGTCGACGCTCGGCACCGCCGCCACCCGGGGGTCGGAGAGCAGGATCATCGGGCGCTCCGCGCGGCGGTCTCGGCCCGCTCCGCGTGCCGGGTACGGGCCAGCTCGACCAGCCGGTCCACCACCTCCCGGTAGCCGACCCCGGCCGCCGCCCAGACCTTCGGGTACATCGAGTGCGCGGTGAAACCGGGCATGGTGTTCAGCTCGTTCACGTACAGCTCGCCGGTCGTCTCGTCGTAGAGGAAGTCCACCCGGGCCAGGCCCCAGCCGCCGATCGCGGCGAACGCGCGCAGCGACAGCTCGCGGACCCGCTCGGTCACCTCGTCGGGCAGCCCGGCCGGGACGACCATCGGGTCGACGTCACCGAAGTACTTCTGCTGGTAGTCGAACCAGCCGCCGGCGACCCGCACCTCGCCCACCGCCGACGCCTCCGGGCGCCAGCCGCCCAGCACGGCGCACTCCAGCTCCCGGCCGCTCACCCCCTGCTCGACCACGACGAGCTGGTCGTGCCGGAGCGCCTCCTCCACCGCGGCCGCCAGGTCGTCGCCGTCGGCGACCCGGGAGATCCCGATCGAGGACCCCATGCTGGCCGGCTTGACGAACAGCGGCCGGCGCAGCCCCAGCACCAGCTTCTCCGGGTCGTCGGCCTGCCGATAGGTGTGTGCGTCGAACGTGACGTGCGGGGTGATCGGGATGCCCTCGGCGCGCAGCGCCCGCTTCATCGCCACCTTGTTCATCCCGACGGCGGAGGCGAGGATGCCGCACCCGACGTACGGCACGTCCAGCGACTCCAGCAGCCCCTGCACCACCCCGTCCTCGCCGAACGGGCCGTGCAGCACCGGGAAGACCACATCCAGCTCGGCGTGCACCGCGCCACGGGCGTTCCCCGCCGACACCAGCACGGTCCCCGGGCAGGTGCCGGCGCGCAGCTCCACCGCCGGCCCGGTCACCGTCAGCCGGTCGTCGATGGCCCGGTCGGCGGCCGGCCGGTCCCGCAGCTCGGCCAGCACGGCTTCCGGCACCAGCCGGAACCCGCCGGTGCGGGTGACGCCGATGGCGACCGTGCGGTACCCGCCATCGGCCAGCGCCCGGGCCACGCCGAGCGCCGAGGCGCAGGAGACCTCGTGCTCCGCCGACGGGCCCCCGAAGAGAATTCCGATCCGGATCGGCGCGCTCATGCCGCCACCCCTTCCATACTCGGGTCGGCGAGCCGCTCGGCCGCCAACCGGGCGACCAGCGCCGCCTCGACATTGCCGCCGGTCAGCACGACGCCGACCGTCCGGTACCTCCCCCGGCCCACGCCGGTCGCTTCCAGCCCGCCCACGGCGGCCGTTTCGAGCCCGCCCGCGGCCGGTTCCAGCCGGCCCGGGTCGGTCCGGCCGACCGCGAGGCGCAGCGCACCGGCCAGGCCGGCCGCCCCGGACGGCTCGGCGAGCACCTTCAGCTCCAGCAGGAGCAGCCGGAACGCCTCCGCTATCTCCTCGTCGTCGACCCGGACGACCCCGCGCAGGGCGGTTCGCAGGACGGCGAACGGCAGCTCACCCACGCAGGACGGCCGCAGCCCGTCGGCGATCGTGGGCGCTGGCGTGACCGGGACCCGCCGGCCGGCCGCCAGGCTGCGGGCCAGCGAGTCGCAGCCGACCGGCTCGACCCCGTACACGTCGATCGCCCTGCCGGATGCGGCCAGGCAGGCGCCGGCGGCACCACCGCCCCCGCCGACCGGCACCACCAACGCGTCCAGCGGGGTGCCGGCCCGCTCGGCCTCCTCGATCAGTTCCAGGCTCGCGCTGCCCTGCCCGGCGATGACGTCCCGGTGGTCGTACGCGTCAACGAGCGGGTGACCGGTCTCGTCGCTGAGCCGGCGGGCCACCGCCACCCGCTCCTCGACGGTGGTACCGGCGAGCACGACCCGCGCCCCCGCCGCCCGGGCCAGAGCCACCTTGGTCGGCGCCGCATCGACCGGCAGCACCACGGTGGCCGCCAGCCCGTGCCGCCGGGCCGCCAGCGACACGGCCACCGCGTGGTTACCGGTGCTCTGCGCGACCACCCCGGTGTGCCTGCCGGTGGCGAGCCGGCCGACCGCGAGCAGCGCGCCGCGCATCTTGTACGAGCCGCCGGCCTGGAGGTTCTCCGCCTTCATCAACACCCGGGCGCCGGCCAGCCGGTCGATCGCCGGGGAGTGCAGCACGGGGGTGTGCACCACCCGGCCGGACAACCACCGGGCGGCCTCCTCGACGTCGGCCCGGGCCGGGGCGGCCGGGGCCGGGGCCGGGGCCGGGGCAACTGTGCGGGACATCGTTCCTCCTTCGATTGCGGTTGTGGCCGCGCGCCGGCGGTGCGTGGGCAGTTCGAACAGCCAGGTCGCGCCGGCCGCCAGCAGCCCGCGGTGCAGCGCCAGGCTGAGCGCCAGCACCACCGCGGTGAGCAGGACCGGATAGCCGGCCACCAGCAGCGCCCGGCCCGGGCCGTTCAGGCCGGCGACCGGGCCGGCGAGCAGCCGGTGCAGCAGCGCCAGCACCGGCATGTGGATGACGTAGACCGGCAGCGTCCGGCGACCGAGGGCGGCGAGCACACCGCCGAGCACCGGCCGCCGGGCGAGGCGGACCGCCGCGGTGATGCCGAACGGCACCGCGGCGACGGAGACCAGCAGCGAGCTGCCGAGCCATCGCCCGGCGCCGGCCAGCGCCGTCCCGGCCAGCGCGGCGGCGTACCCCGCGAGGCTCAGCAGCAGGCGGCGGTCGGTCGCGGTGGCCGCCCAGCGCTGGAGGTGGGGCCGCAGGTGCAGCCCGGCGAGGAAGAAGACCAGGTTCTGGTAGAGGCCGCCCCGGTTGCCGGGGGTGTCGAGCAGGCCGGCCGCCGCGAGCGCCGACAGCGCCCCCGCCGCCCCGAGCAGCACCGCCGGGTGCACCCGCCGCAGCGCCTTGGCCAGCACGAAGTAGAGCGCCAACGCGTACAGGTACCAGAGGTTGGACGGGGTGACGGTGAGCTGGATCAGCAACCCGCCGACGCTGGTGGCCCGGTCGGTCGGGAAGCCCGGGGCGAGCGCCAGCACGGCGGTGTGGATCAGCAGCCAGAGCACGTACAGGTAGAGCAGCCGGGCCACCCGGGAACGACCGACCGCCCGCCAGGGCCGGCTGACGGCGTTCGCCGCGAAGATCCCGGAGATGGTGAAGAACAACGGCATCCGCAGCGGCAGCAGCTGCTCCCCGAGCAGCCCCCAGGCGCCCGGCACCGGCACGCCCACCCGCCAGTCGATCTGGAGGTAGTCCTTGACGACGACGTGCCAGAGCAGCACCAGGATGATGCAGCCGCCCTTGGCCACGTCCGCCCAGTCGAGGCGCGCGGCGGGCGGTGCGGCGACGGACGGGACCGCGGCGATCGGGTCGATACGGGTCGTCACAGGTCTCTCCTCTCCGCTCAGGGCGGGGCGGGCCGGCCGGGGTCGCGGCTGCGCACCCGGTCGGTTTCCGGGCACGCCGAAGGCAGGGGTGCCGCAGTACGCGGACCCCGGGGACGGATGTGGGGTGCTAGTGCGGGGTGGGTAGCTGGACGTCGACGCGCAGTCCGCCGTACTCGGCGGGTCGGGCGGCGATGATGCCGTCGTGCGCCTGGGTGATCGAGCGGGCGATGGCGAGGCCGAGGCCCGCCCCGCCGCCCTGGTTGGTGCGGTCCCGGGCCAGGCGCCGGAACGGCTCGAAGAGGCCGGCCACCGCCTCGGCCGGCACGACCTGCCCGGTGTTGACCACGGTCAGCGCCGGCGTCCCGCCGACGGCGACGGTGAGCGTGCCGTCGGGCCGGTTGTACTTGATCGCGTTTTCCACCAGGTTGGTCACCAGGCGCTCCAGCAGCACCCGCTCGCCCATCACGACCCGGGGGGCGAGGTGGCTCTCCACCGTCACCCCGGCCGCCGTCGCCCGGTCCCGGTACGCGGCCAGAACGGTGGTGACGATCTCGTCGAGGCGCTGCGGGGTGGAGGAGTGCAGCCCCTGGTCGCTCTCGCTGAGCGCGAGCAGCCCTTCGATGAGCCGCTCGTTGCGCTCGTTGGTCTCCAGCAGCTGGCCGGTGAGCAGCTCGAGCTGCTCGCCGGTGAGCGACCGGGCCATGCCGACCTCGATCAGCGTCCGCTGGACCGCCAGCGGCGTCCGCAGCTCGTGCGAGGCGTTCGCGGCGAACCGCCGCTGCCCCTCGTACCCGGCGGCGATGCGTTCCATCATGTCGTCGATCGCCCCGGACAGCCGGGCCAGCTCGTCCCGGCCGTGCCGCCGGATCCGGTGGCCGAGGTTCTGCGGGCCGACGTGCGCGATCGGCTCGGCGAGATCACGCACTGGACGCAGACACCACCGCGCAGCGGCCCAGATCCCGACCACCGCGGCCACGAGCAGGCCGAGCAGGGTCAGCATGGGCAGCACCGTGTCGAGCTGGCGCGCGGCCTGGCACGCCCTCTCCACGCCACGCCCCGGCAGGCCACAGACCTCCTGGCCGCGGAACCACAACGCGGTCAGCAGCCACTTCTCTTGGCCGGGCAGGCTGTACCCGAGGAACAGGGCGACCACGCCGACCAGCAGGACGCGGCGGCGCGGGGTCACGCCAGGCCGCCGATCCGGTAGCCGGCCTTGGGCACGGTGTGGATGACGGCCGGCTCGCCGAGCTTCTTGCGCAGGGTCATCACGGTGACCCGCACCGCGTTGGTGAACGGGTCGGCGAACTCGTCCCACGCCTGTTCCAGCAGCTCCTCGGCGCTGACCACCTGCCCGTTGGCGCGCAGCAGCACGTGCAGCACGGCGAACTCCTTCGGGCTCAACGCCAGGGTGCGGCCGTCCCGGGTGGCGACGTGCCGGGCCACGTCCAGCACCACGCCGTCCCGGGCGAGCACCGGCGGGAGCGCCGGCGCGGACCGCCGGCCGAGGGCCTGCACCCGGGCGACCAGCTCGGCGAAGGCGAACGGCTTGGTGAGGTAGTCGTCCGCGCCGAGGTCGAGCCCCTCCACCCGGTCCCGGATGCCGGCGGCCGCGGTGAGCAGCAGCACCCGGGTGCCCGCCTCGGAGCCGGCGATGCTGCGGCAGACCTCGTCGCCGGTGCGTCCGGGCATGTCCCGGTCCAGCACCGCGACGTCGTACCGGTTGACCCCGATCCGCTCCAGTGCGCCGTCGCCGTCGTAGCAGACATCGACTGCCATCGAGAGGCGTCGCAACCCCTCGGCGACCGTGTCCGCCAGCAACCGCTCGTCGTCCGCCACCAGCACCCGCACGCTTCCGCTCCCCGTGGTTCCTTGTTGACCGGCATACCGTCGCAGACCGGGGTTAAGGGTTCTGTAAGCACCCGCAGGAGCCATCCTCCACGGCGACGCTCGGCGGACAAACCGCCCCAAGCCCGGCCCGTAGGTTCTGTCGCCGCGCCGTGCGGTCTGCGCCGTCCGTCCCGCCCGGACGCGGGCGGTTGGCGATCAGGGGTGAGGTGGGTCACCATGGGCGCGAGGAGGTCGCCGATGGCTGACCCGTGGCTCGCCCTGGAATTCGGCGCCGATCCGGCCGAGCGGATCGCGCAGGTCCGCGCCGCCCACGAAGCGTTCCTCAACGCCGGCACCACACCCGCCCGGGTCCGCGACGTGGTCCGGCGGTCGTGGGAACGCTCCGCGTTGCTCGACCCCGAAGCCACCGCCCCGGTCGATCTCGCCGACGACGCGCTGGACGACTACCGGGCCGCCCACCCGCTCGCCCGGGTGCTGCCGCTCTTCCGTGACCTGCTCGGCGGCATCGCCCAGGACGGCGCGCACCTGATGGCGGTCTGCGACGCGTACGGGCGGCTGCTCTGGGTGGAGGGGCATCCCGGGGTGCTCCGGCACGCCGAACGGATGAACTTCATCCCCGGCGCCCGCTGGGACGAGGCGCACGCCGGCACCAACGCCCCCGGCACCGCCCTCGCCGTCGACCACAGCGTGCAGATCTTCGCCACCGAGCACTTCGTCCGCCCGGTGCAGCGCTGGACCTGCGCCGCCGCCCCCATCCACGACCCGACCACCGGCCGGCTGCTCGGCGCGGTCGACATCACCGGCGGCGACCACCTGGCCGCCCCGCAGAGCCTCGCCCTGGTCCGGGCCACCGCGCGGGCCGCCGAGGCGTTCCTCGCGCAACCGCTCGACCCGGACGTGGTCACCGTCAACGCGCTCGGCCGCGACGAGGCGGAACTGCGCGTCGGCGGTCGTCGCATCCGGCTCGGCCGCCGGCACAGCGAGCTGCTGGTGCTGCTCCTCGACCACCCCGAGGGGCGGACCGGGGAACAGCTCGGCCTCGACCTCTACGGCGACGACCGGCTGCACCCGGTCACCCTGCGCGCCGAGCTGTCCCGGCTGCGCCGGGCGCTCGGCCCGGAACTGCTCGACTCCCGCCCGTACCGGCTGCGCGGGAGGGTGCGCGCCGACTTCCGGACCGTCACCGAGCTGCTGGAACGCGGCGATCCGGCGGGCGCGCTCGGGGCGTACCCGGGGCCGTTGCTGCCCGGGTCGGACGCGCCGGGAGTGGCCCGACTGCGCCGGCTGGTCGACGGGCAGCTGCGGGCGGCCGTGCTGGCCGCCGCGGACCCGGCGCTGCTCGCGGCCTGGACCGCGACGCCCGCCGGCGCCGACGACCTCACCGCCTGGCAGACCCTGGCGCGGGCCCTGCCGCCGGGCGCGCCGCGCCGGCCCCTCGCCGTCGCGCGCATCCGCCAGCTCTCCTCCGAATACGACCTACAGCACGCAACGTTGCTGCAACGTCCGCGAAACTAGCCTCCCGCCATCACCCCTGACGGACGGCGGAGGTACCCGATGACGCGCTACGACGCCCCCACCCACTGGCAGTCCCGCTACGACCACTACATCGGCGGCGAGTACGTCACCCCGCACCACGGTCGATACTTCGAGAATCCCACCCCGGTCACCGGCGAGATCTTCTGCGAGGTGGCCCGGGGCACCGCCGAGGACGTCGAGAAGGCGCTCGACGCCGCGCACGGCGCCGCCGACGCCTGGGGACGCACCTCGGTCGCCGAACGGTCGCTGATCCTCAACAAGATCGCCGACCGGATGCAGGAGAACCTGGAATCCCTCGCCATCGCCGAGACCTGGGAGAACGGCAAGCCGGTACGCGAAACCCTGGCCGCCGACATCCCGCTGGCGATCGACCACTTCCGGTACTTCGCCGGGGCGATCCGGGCCCAGGAGGGCTCGCTCGGCGAGATCGACGACGACACCGTGGCGTACCACTTCCACGAGCCGCTCGGCGTGGTCGCGCAGATCATCCCGTGGAACTTCCCGATCCTGATGGCCACCTGGAAGCTCGCACCCGCGCTGGCCGCCGGCAACACGGTGGTGCTCAAGCCGGCCGAGCAGACCCCGGTGTCGATCCACTACTGGCTCTCACTCGTCGCGGACCTGCTGCCGCCGGGCGTGCTGAACATTGTCAACGGCTTCGGCGTCGAGGCGGGCAAGCCACTCGCGTCCTCGCCCCGGGTGGCGAAGGTGGCGTTCACCGGCGAGACCACCACCGGGCGGCTGATCATGCAGTACGCCAGCGAGAACATCAAACCCGTCACCCTGGAGCTGGGCGGCAAGAGCCCGAACATCTTCTTCGACGACGTCAGCGCCGCATCCGACGACTTCCTGGACAAGGCGCTCGAGGGGTTCACGATGTTCGCCCTCAACCAGGGCGAGGTCTGCACCTGCCCGTCCCGGGCGCTGATCCAGCAGGGCCACTACAGCGACTTCCTGGCCGGGGCCGTCGACCGGACCAAGGCGGTGGTGCAGGGACACCCGCTGGACACCGACACGATGATCGGCGCGCAGGCCTCCAACGATCAGTTGGAGAAGATCCTGTCCTACCTGGACATCGGTCGGCAGGAGGGCGCTCGCGTGCTGACCGGCGGTTCACGGGCGGACCTGGGCGGCGAGTTGTCCGGCGGGTACTACGTGCAGCCGACCATCTTCGAGGGCGACAACTCGATGCGGATCTTCCAGGAGGAGATCTTCGGCCCGGTGGTCTCCGTGACCTCCTTCGCCGACCTCGACGACGCCGTGAAGATCGCCAACGACACCCTGTACGGGCTCGGCGCCGGCGTCTGGACCCGGGACATGAACACCGCGTACCGGGCGGGTCGGTCCATCCAGGCCGGGCGGGTCTGGACGAACTGCTACCACGCGTACCCGGCGCACGCCGCGTTCGGCGGGTACAAGCAGTCCGGCATCGGCCGGGAGAACCACAAGATGATGCTGGAGCACTACCAGCAGACCAAGAACCTGCTGGTCAGCTACTCCACCAAGAAGCTCGGCTTCTTCTGATGGGTACCGTTCCCAACGGTGCCGCGGCTCCCGGTTCGCCGGGAGCCGCGGCACCGCCGCCCGTCTCCGTCACCCCCGCGGCGGCCGAGCTGATCCGGTCGCTGCGGGGGCAGCACGGGCCGCTGATGTTCCACCAGTCCGGCGGCTGCTGCGACGGCAGCGCCCCGATGTGCTACCCGGCCGGCGAGTTCCGCACCGGCGGCTCCGACGTGCTGCTGGCGTCGCTGGTGGTGGACGGCGTGCCCGAGCCCGTCGAGTTCTGGATGTCGACGTCGCAGTGGGCGTTGTGGCGGCACACCGTGCTCACGGTCGACGTGGTGCCCGGCCGGGGCAGCGGCTTCTCCCTGGAGGCTCCCGAGGGCGTCCGCTTCCTCATCCGCTCCCGCCTCGCCGCCTGACGTGGGGGCCTCGCGGTTGCCAGGCGAGGCCCCCGATCAGGCGATCTGACGCGCCCGCCCACCGAACAGAACACGAATCAGCCGATGCTGAAGACGGCGTTGTCCATCTCGCCGCGGAACTGGTCGTTGTTGGTCAGACCGGCGCCCTTGGCGCCGATGTTCACCTTCGCGGTGTTGGCGATGTCCATGCTGGCGCCATCGTCGGTCTTCACCGTCGTACTGCCCACAACCAGGCTGAGCACGTCCCCGCGCCGCTTGCACTGGACGAACTTCCAGCCCTGGTCGGCGATGGAGGTGTCGGCGGTGAGGAGCACGAACACGTTGTTGCCCAGGGAGTCGGTGCCTTCGATGCGGCAGCCCGGCTTGCCGCTGTCGAGCTGGAGCTTCCACTGGGCCGGGTCGGCGAACACGCCCTTCTGCATCAGGTTGGCGCCCTCGGTCACCTGACCGGAGGTGACCTTCACCAGCGCGCTGATCGTGAAGTCCTGCGTACCCGGGTTGAGGTTGGCGGCGTCCGGTACCTGGATCACGGCGCTGCCCGAGGCGGGGAAGGCGATCGCCGGGCTGGTGGCGGTCCCGCTGGGGCGGGTCGCCCGGGAGATGCTGCCCGGAGAGCCCACCGCGATGCACCCCGAGTCGCCGGGGGTGGCGACATCTGCGAAGCAGCCGGACGTCCACGGACCGGGCTCGACCTGGCCGGTCGGCGTGGCGTCGAAGTCGAGCCGCAGCTGCTCGGTGGCGGCGTACGCGGGCGCGGTGTCCACCAGCACGGCAGCGGCGACGGCGGTGACACCCAGGGCGAACGCGGACAGGGTACGACCCATGAAGGTCCTCCGGAGACTGGGCCGCGGACCCCCGTACGGCCGCAGCGTCCCCACATGATCACGGTCGGTGCGAGCACTGTCAATGCCCCGAATATCGACCCCGGTCAAGCAGCGAGAACGTCGGCGGCGGCCCGCAGCTCCCGCTGGAACCGCTCGTCAAGCCAGACGGTGTCGACCTCGATCCCGGCGGTGACAACCCGGCGGTCCCGCTCGGCGAGGTCGCGCAGGGCCGGCCCCGACCCACGCGCGCCCATCTCGACCAGCAGCGGCAACGCGCCGCGGGAGCCGTACTCGTCCTCGGCGGCCCGGACCAGCGTCGGTGCCAGTTCGTCCGCCGGCACCCCGAGCCGCCACAGCGCCCGCGCCGCCGCCACCCGGGCCAACTCGTCGGCGAGCAGGTCCCGCAACACCGGTGCCAGCGTCGGCTCGTCGAGCAGGGCGGCCAGCTCCGCCGCCGCGCTCGCCGGCAGGTGCCCACCCGCCAGCACCGCCCGGACGGTGGGCAGCACCGCGTCGGCCTCTCCGGTCGCCGCCCACACGATCCGGGCCGCCACCACCTGGACGTGCCGTTCCGGGTACGTGGGCAGAGCCACCCCGGTCAGGTACGACCGCAGCCTCGGCACCAGCGCCCCGAGCGCCGGTGCCGCCGCCGCCACGGTCCGCACCAGCTGGCGGTCGTTGACGCCCCGGCCCCTGTCGAGCTGGGCCTCGACGGCCGCCACGAGTGGCTCGGCCTCACCGGCGAGGTGCCACAGCGCGATCCCGGACGGGATGTCGCCGGCCGACGCCGCGGCCCGCAGCTCGGGTACGGCCGCCGGTGGGAGCGCCCCGATCGCCGCGAGCGCGGCCGACACCTGGGCAGGTGCGACGGGCAGCACGGCGACCAGCTCGGGCACGGCGGCGGACGCGGCCGGCCCCCACCTTCCGACGAGCGTGGCCAGCCCGGCGACCAGCAGGGGTGAGCCGCCACTCGCCAGCCGGTCCTGGGCCGCGCGCAGCACCGCCGTGCCGAAGGGCGGCTCGTCGACCGGCAACCGCACGTCGTGTCCGGCGGTCCAGGCGGCGCAGACCGCGTCGATCCACCGTGGATCTGCCAGCATCGCCAGCGTCTCCACCGCCCGCCGCTCTGCCGTGAAGGAGACCGAGCCCGCAACCTCCGGGTAGCCGGCGGCGATCCGCGCCAGGTCGTCGGCGTACGCGCCGGTCGCGGCCCCCGCCTGGCGCAACAGGCCGATTGCCTCCCGGCGGACGCCCTCCACCGGGTCGTCGAGAACCCGGGCGACGAGCGGCAGCAGCATGGCCGGGGCCGAACGGCGGGCCCGGCAGCGCTCCGAGATCGCGTAGAGGGCTGCGGTGCGGGCCTCCGGCCCGGCGTCCAGCAACCGGCCGAGCAGGTCGCGCACGACGTCGTCGTCGGCCTCGACCGCCAGCTCGTCGAGCGCCTCACCGTGGTGCTGCCAGACGTAGTCGATCTCCGCCTCCGGGCCGACCGCCTCGGCGAGGGCCGTGGTGGCGCCCGCGGGCCAGGGCAGGCCGGCCCGCATGACCGCGACGGCGGCGGCAACACGTACCGAGGGCTCCTCGTCGTGCAGCGCGGCGGCCAGCAGACCGGCGGAGCCGGCCGGGTCCCGCAGCCCGAGGGCCAGCGCCAGGGAGGCGCGGACGGCCGGGTCCTCCTCGGTCGTCCACCGGTCGCGCAGCAGCGCGACCGGGAGCCGGTCGCCGCACTGCGCCATGGTGTACGCCGCGTCCGCCCGGATCTCGGGGTCGGGGTCGTCGAGCAGCGGCGGGAAGCGGTCGGCCTGGGCGCGTACCGCCTCGCGGACCTCCGCCTCCTCGTCGCCGTACGCGTGGTGCGGGTCGGCGAGCATCCCGACGGTGGCGAGGATCGTCGCCCGCTGGTGCGGGGCGGTCGACGCCAGCTCGGCGAGGAACGGCACGGCCGGCACTGTCGCCGGGTAGACGGTGCCCTGGTGGAAGACACTGCCGACGATCGCGTCCAGCGCCTCGTCCGCCTCCTCCTCGTCGGTCGAGGCGACCGCCCGCAGCAGGCCCGGCGTGTCCACCGCCGGGCCGTAGGCGTGAGTGAGGCCCTTCCAGTCGATCTCGTCCAACCCGTCCAGCACGGCTGCACTTTACGCAACCGTGGATCAGTCGTCGCAGGCGTAGCCGTCGTCGTCGCGGCATCCCAAGCCATACACGCCGGGCAATTTGTCCTAGATCTACCAGCACCGGTGGCCTGCTTTGGTGGGAGGCTGAGCTCGGCCCAAACAGGGCAAATGATCACCAATGACGGATGGGAGGCAACTAGTGCGATCCGTCAGACAGCTCGGGAGACTCCTACTGGCCACCATCGTCGCCACCGTGGTGGCACTCGGCGCCTCGTCCGGCGCCGCTCTCGCCCAGAGCGCGGCGATCACGGTCGACCCGGTCGGCACCTTCGACACCAGCACCGCCACCATCAGCGGCACCTACGACTGCGGTGACGCGACGGGCTTCGCCTTCATCGAGGTCAACCTCAGTCAGCGTGTCGGTCGGGTCTCGACGGTCACCGGCTCGGCCTTCGTCGACATCACGGAGTGCAGCGACGACACCAGCGCCGGCACCTGGACGGCGACGATCCCGGCCGGCAACGGCGCGTTCCGCGGCGGCAGCGCCACCGCCAGCGCCCGCCTCGTGGTGGAGGGCGTGGGCGTCGCCGAGACCACCGAGCCGGTACGGCTCAAGGGCGGCAGCGCCTGACGCCATCCACCCTCTGCGATCTTGCACTCTGTGCCCGACAAATGTCTGCTTGGCCCTAATGGTCTGGGCACAGAGTGCAAGATCGAGGAGGCGGGTCAGGAAAGGGCGGCCCGCATGGTGGCGACTATGTGGGCTGGGCGGCGGTAGAGGTCACGGTCGGTGAAGTAGCGCATCCGCCACCCGTTCGCGTCGAGCCAGTTCACCCGTTCCCGGTCGTACCGGAGTTGATCGCGATCCAGGTGTGACACTCCGTCGTACTCGATGCCGATCCTGCGTTCCCGGTAGCCCAGGTCCAGCCGGTAGCGAGGAATGCGGTCACGGTCGTGCACCCACAGTTGCGGCTCCGGCGGCGGCAATCGCCCGTCGATCAGGATCAACCGCAGCTGGCTCTCCTGCCGACACTCCGCTCTACCGTCCGCCAGCGGCACGAGCTCTCGGGCCTGTCGCACGCCGCGGAGCGCCCGATGAGCCGACACCTCCGCCAACAACTCGTCCTGCGTGACCGCGCCCGAACGGATGGCGGAGTCGAGCACCGGCAGGGCGTCCAGCCGCCGGACGGTGCGCGCCAGGTCCACGGCGCACCGGGCGGCCGGAACGCAGGGCAGTCCGCCGACGACAACCGGCCGCACGGGAAGGATCGAGTGATGTACGGCCAGCCCGGGAAGCCGGGGCTTGGGCACCGAGGCGGGCAACTGGACGTGGACCAGGTCCCCACGCAGCACACCGAAGCCGTACCGATCGGCCGCGCTCTGCCTGGTCAGCATGGCTTCCTCAGGAAGGCACAGCATGAGGGCCCGCAGTTCGTCCTCGTCGCCGCACCGCTGATCGGCGTAGACGCCTCTCCGCACCCGGAGCAGCTCTTCCCTGCTGACCCGGGTCCGGATCCGCTTCACCGTGAGGATCCGCACCAGGTCATCGGTGCGCCACAGCTCAGTAGACACCACGACAGAATCTCGAACCCGGCGCAAACCCCCGTTCCCCACCCAAGCCCCCTGTGGACAACCCACCCCCCTGTGCAAACCCCCCACCCCACCCCACCCTCTGCTATGGCACCCCCACCTCCCCTCAGGGATCTTGCACTTATGGCCCTCGATATATGGAGAATGCCCGAAAAGCCGGGGCAGAAAGTGCAAGATCGCGGGAGGGGAAGGGGGGAAGGGGGGAAGGGGTTAGCGGGCGTCGAGGAGGGGTTGGCTCGGGTTCCAGGGTGGGGCGCCGGCGGCGTCGCGGCGGCGGCGGGCGATCGCGGACAGCGCCTCGAGCACCACGCGGTTGCCCAGGTAGGCGGTGATGTCGGCGTGGTCGTAGGGCGGGGCGACCTCGACCACGTCGACGCCGACCACCGGCAGCTCGTAGCAGACCCGGCGGACCGCGTCGAGGAGCTGCCGGGAGGTCAGCCCGCCCGGCTCGGGGGTGCCGGTGCCGGGGGCCATCCCCGGATCGACCACGTCCACGTCGACGGAGAGGAAGACGCCCTCGCACTCGTCCACCGCGATCGAGAAGGCCTCCGACAGGCAGGAGTCCAGCCCACGGGCGACCAGCTCGGTCATCTCGTACGACCGCATCCGCTGCTCCGCCATCCACGACAACGTCTCCGGCCCGGGCCAGTAGCCGCGCAGGCCGATCTGGAGGAAGCGGTCGCCGCGTACCGCGCCGGACTCGATGAGCCGGCGCATCGGCTGGCCGTGCCCGTGCAGCGACCCGAACTCGATGTCGCCGGTGTCGGCGTGCGCGTCGAAGTGCACCAGCGACACCCGGCCGAGCCCGTGCTGCCGGGCCACCCCGGTGGCGTCGGGCAACGCGATGGAGTGGTCCCCACCCAGCACGATCGGGATGGCGCCCGACGACGACACGGCATACACCGCCGCCTCCAACGACGACAGCGACCGCTCGATGTCGCCGGAGAACATCTCCACGTCGCCGGCGTCGTAGACCCGCAGGTCGCGCAGGGCGTCGACGCGCAGCGCGAGGGATGGACGGGAGCCGTCGTGCGGCAGGTAGCAGGCCTGCCGGATGGCGGACGGGCCGAACCGGGTGCCGGGCCGGTGCGAGGTGCCGCCGTCGAAGGGCGCGCCGACGATCACCACGTCCGCGTCGGCGAACGACGCGGGTTCGTCCAGCGAGCAGCGGTCGACCCCGAGGAACGTGACGTCGGGGCCGTACATCGGGCCGTAGCGGTTCACCGCTCCTCCATCCCCCACGGCGAGCCGTAGCCGGTGAGCAGGTCGAGGAACGGGCGAGGGGGCAGCGCCTCCGGGCCGATCACCCCGACGCCGGACCAGGCGCCGGTGGCGAGCAGTTCCAGGGCCACCACCGGGTTGACCGCGGTCTGCCAGACGACGGCCTGGTGGCCGTACTCCTTCATCGACCACTCGTTGTCGACCACGTGGTAGAGGTAGACCTTCCGCGGCGCGCCGTCCTTGCCGGTTCCGGTGACGAAGGTGCCCGCGCAGGTCTTGCCGCGCATCCGGTCACCCAGGGTGGCCGGGTCGGGCAGGCAGGCCGCGACCACGTCGCGGGGGGAGACCGAAGCGCCCCGGACGGAGACGGGCTTAGTGGAGTCCAGGCCGAGCTTGTGCAGGGTCTTCAGCACCTCGATGAACTCGTCGCCGAGGCCGTACTTGAAGGTGACCCGCTTCGCCTTCACCCAGCGCGGGATCAGCAGCACCTCCTCGTGCTCCACGTTGACGCACTCGACCGGGCCGATGCCCTCCGGGAAGTCGAAGACCTCCGGCTCGCTGAACGGTTCGGTGGTGTACCAGCCCCGGCCCTCCTCCCAGATCACCGGCGGGTTCAGGCACTCCTCGATGGTGGTCCAGATGGAGAACGACGGCGCGAAGTCGTACCCGTCGACGGTGAGGTTGGCGCCGTCGCGTACCCCGATCTCGTCGATCTCGGCGAAGAGTTCGTCGGCGGCGTAGCGGGCGAAGACGTCGGAGAGGCCCGGCTCGATGCCGATGCCGCAGAGCGCCAACCGCCCGGCCCCGGACCAGCGATCGGCAAGAGCGAACTGGTCGTCGCCGAGCTTCACCCCCGTCTCGGCGTAGGGACGCGACGGGTGCGGGTGGGACAGCGACATCGCCATGTCCAGGTAGTCCGCCCCGGCGGCGAAGGCGCCGTCGAAGATCGGCATGACGAAGCGCGGGTCGACCGCGTTGAGCACGTGGGTGATCCGGTGCTCCCGGCAGAGCGCGGCGACCGCGTCGGCGGAGGAGGCGTCGACCTTGGCGGCGACGAACCGGTCACCGTGCCCCTGCACCGCCCGCGACGCGCGGTCGAGGTCGTAGTCGGCGACCACCACGGTCTCGAAGAAGGAGCGGCGGGCGGCGATGGCGACGGCGGCGGAGCCGACGCCACCGGCGCCGACGAGCAGGATGCGCATCAGGAATCAAACCCCAAACCAAGACGATCGAGAGTACGGAGCCAGAGGTTGCGCCGGCCCTCGCGCGCGTCGGCGCGGGCCAGCGACCAGCGGGTGAGGTTGATGCCGGCGGCCCGGACGGGCTCCGGCGGGAACGGCAGCGGGGTGCTGCGGACCAGGTCGAGCCGGGTCAGCGGGGTCTCCTCGCCGCCCAGCAGGTCGAGCATCACCCGGGCCCCGAACCGGGTCGCGCCGACGCCCAGGCCGGTGAACCCGGCCGCGTACGCCAGCCGACCGTCGTACGCGGTGCCGAAGAACGGGCAGAACCGGGTGCAGGTGTCGATGACGCCGCCCCAGCGGTGACTGAAGCGCACGTCGGAAAGCTGCGGGAAGGTGGTGAAGAAGTGCTCGGCGAGGGCGGTGAAGGTGGCCGGTCGCTGCTCCAGTTCGGGCGCCATCCGGTTGCCGTAGTGGTAGACCGCGTCGTAGCCGCCGAAGAGGATCCGCCCGTCGCCGGTGATCCGGTAGTAGTGGAACTGGTTGCCGGTGTCCGCCAGCCCCTGCCGGTTCTGCCAGCCGATCGCCGTGCGCTGCTCCGGAGAGAGCGGCTCGGTCATCAGCGCGTAGTCGTAGACCGGTGCGATCCAGGCGCGCAGCCGGCGCAGCAGCGGCGGGAAGGCGTTGGTGGCCAGCACCACCTGCCGGGCCCGCACCGACCCGGGGGCGGCGTCGGGTCCACCGGCCGTGGTGGCCCGCAGCGCGGCGCCGTCGCGGCGGAGGCCGGTCACCCGGGTGTGTTCGGCGATCCGCACGCCGAGTTCGAGGCAGGCGCGGCGCAGGCCCCAGGCCAGCTTCGCCGGGTCGAGCAGGGCCACCCGGTCCCGGTCCCACATCCCACCGAGGTACGTCGGCGAGTCCACCTCGGCCCGCACCTCGTCCCGGTCGAGCAGGCGGACGTCGTGGCCGTACCGGCGGGCCAGTTCGGCGTCCTCGGCCAACCCGTCGAGCTGGTACGGCTCGACGGCCACCGCCAGCTCGCTGGTGCGTTCGAAGTCGCAGTCGATCCGGTACGCCTCGACGGTCGCGGCGATGGCGTCCAGGTTCTGCCGGCCCAGCCACTCCAACTCGTCGATCTCGCCGGGGAAGCGGTCCACGCCGTTGGCCAGCCCGTGGGTCAGCGAGGCGGCGCAGAAGCCGCCGTTGCGCCCGGACGCCGCCCAGCCGCAGGTGCCCGCCTCGACCAGCACGACGTCCCGGTCGGGCGCGTCCCGCTTGGCGAGCAGCGCCGCCCACAGCCCGCTGTAGCCGCCGCCGACGACCAGCAGGTCGGCGGGGTGCGTGCCGGTCAGCGGTGGCAGCGGGTCGGGGCGTTCCGGGCGGTCGAGCCAGTAGGGCACGGGCGCCGCGTCGGCGAGCGCCCGCCCGGTATGCGGGAGTTTCATGACGGGCGCCGGGCCCGTCGGCCGCGCAGCGAGCTGGCCCCGACCAGCAGCAGCGCGATCACGAACATCGCCGTGCCGATGACGTTGACCTGCGGCGGGATGCCCCGCTGGGCGGCGCCCCAGACGTACATCGGGAAGGTCACGGTGGTGCCGGCGTTGAAGTTCGTGATGATGAAGTCGTCGAAGCTGAGCGAGAAGGCGAGCAGCGCGGCGGCGACGATGCCGGGCAGCACCAGCGGCAGGGTGATCCGCCGGAAGGTCTGCCACTGGCTGGCGTAGAGGTCCATCGCGGCCTCCTCCAGCCGCCGGTCCATCCCGGCGAGCCGCGCCTTGACCGTGACCACCACGAACGACACGCAGAACATGACGTGCGCGATGACGATGGTCCAGAAGCCCTGCGGCACGCCGGCGGAGACGAAGAGGGCGAGCAGCGAGGTGCCCATCACCAGCTCGGGGGTGGCCATCGGCAGGAAGATCAGCAGGTTGATCCCGGACCGGCCGCGGAAGCGGTGCCGGACCAGGGCGAACGCCATCAGCGTGCCGATCACGGTGGCCACGACGGTGGCGATGAAGCCGATCTGCACGCTGCGGACCACCGCGTCGCACATGTCGGAGGTGGCGCAGGGCTGCCGCCAGTTGTCCAGGGTGAACTCGTGGAAGTCGTACGACAGCCGGCTGGACGGGCGGTTGAAGGAGAGCCCGGCCACCACCAGGATCGGCAGGGAGAGGTAGCCGAGCACCAGCAGGGCCATGCCCATCACCCAGCGGTCGGCCAGCCAACGGGACAGTCTCACAGCACCTCCTCCGTGCCGGCCCGGCGCAGGTAGACGAAGACCACCGCGAGGATCGCCGCCATCAGCAGGAACGACAGCGCCGCTCCCTGCGGGTAGTCCAGCCGGACCAGGAACGCAGAGTCGATGACGTTGCCGATCATGTACTCGTTCGGCGTGCCGAGCAGTTCCGCGTTGATGTAGTCGCCGGTGGCCGGGATGAAGAAGAGCAGCGTGCCGGCGATCAGGCCGGGCATCGACAGCGGCAGGGTGACCTTCCGGAACGCCCGCACCGGGCTGGCGTACAGGTCGCTGGCCGCCTCCAGCAGCCGGTAGTCCAGCCGCTCAAGGCTCGCGTACAGCGGCAGCACCAGGAACGGCAGGAAGTTGTAGGTCAGGCCGAGGATCACCGCGACCGGGGTGGCCAGCAGCCGGCCGTCGGGGGCGAGCAGGTGCACGTCGCGCAGCAGCCCGACCAGCCAGCCGTTGTCCGACAGGATGGTCTTCCAGGCCAGGGTGCGGACCAGGAAGCTGGTGAACATCGGGGCGACCACGCAGATCAGCAGCAGGTTCTTCCACCGGCCGGCCTTCTGCGCGATCGCGTACGCCAGCGGGTAGCCCATCAGCAGGGCCAGCACCAGCGCGATCCCGGCGTAGCCGAAGGACCGGGCGAACTGCGGCCAGTACGCCTGCAACGCCTCCGGATAGTTGCCGAACGCCCAGGTCAGCGCGTACCCGGTGGAGAGCGAGCCGCTGGGGTCGTAGAGGCTGGCCGCGGCGAGCTGCAGCAGCGGCAGCGCGAAGAAGATGAACAGCCAGGCCGCGCCGGGCAGGAGCAGCAGGTACGGCAGCAGCCGCCGCCGCCCGCGCCGGGGCGGCGGCGGTGCGGCCGCCTGCCCCGACGGGGTGGGTACGTGCGCCAGTGCCGTCACGACGACGCACCCACCGGCTCGTCCAGCAGCGGGGTGGTGCGGTCGTCCTGCCCCGGTTCGCGGGGCAGCAGGAAGGCGTGCCGCGGATCCCAGTACGCCACCACCGACGCGCCGACCGGGAGCTGCCCACCCGAACCGCTGTTCGCCGCGAACGCGGAGAGCTCGCTCCCCCAGCCGGTACGGATCAGGTACTGGGTGCTGACCCCCACGTAGGAGGCGTCGCTGACCACCCCTTCGACGTGCTGGTGGCCGCTGGGAACCTGGGCGACGGAGTCGACCAGGTGCAGCTTCTCCGGGCGTACCCCCAGGTAGACCGCGCCCCGGTCGGACCGGACGCGGTCGGCGGGCACCGAGAAGCGGGCACCGTGGGCGGTGACCGGCACCTCGCTGCCGGCGGCGCCCGCGGCCTCGGCGGCGAGCAGGTTGGACTGGCCGAGGAAGTTCGCCACGAACGCGGTGGCCGGGAACTCGTAAAGCTCGGCCGGAGCGCCGAGCTGCTCGATCGTCCCGGCGTTCATCACCGCGACCGTGTCGGCCATGGTCATGGCCTCCTCCTGGTCGTGGGTGACGTGCACGAAGGTGATCCCGACCTCGGTCTGGATCCGCTTCAACTCGATCTGCATCTGCCGGCGCAGCTTCAGGTCGAGCGCGCCGAGCGGCTCGTCGAGCAGCAGCACCTGCGGGTGGTTGATCAGGGCGCGGGCCAGCGCGACCCGCTGCTGCTGGCCGCCCGAGAGCTGGGCCGGGCGGCGGCGGTCGTAGCCGTCGAGCTGCACCAGCGACAGCATCCGCTGGACCTGGTCGTCCACCTTGCGGATGCCGCGCCGGCGCAGCCCGAAGGCCACGTTCTCCGCGATGTCGAGGTGCGGAAAGAGCGCGTAGCTCTGGAACACGGTGTTCACCGGCCGCTTGTACGGCCGCAACCGGGCGATGTCCCGGTCACCGAGCAGCACCTGCCCGCTGGTCGGTTCCTCGAGGCCGGCGATCATCCGCAGCGTGGTGGTCTTGCCGCAGCCGGACGCCCCGAGCAGGGCGAAGAACGAGCCCTGCGGGATGGTCAGGCTGAGGTCGTCCACCGCGGTGAAGATGCCGAACCGCTTGGTGAGGTTGGCCAGCCTCAGGTCGCCGGCCGGTGAATCGCGCTCCACTGACTTCGCGCCCATCCCGATCACGCCCCGATAACCTGCTGGAACTTGGACTCGTACTCCTTCTCCTGCTTCTCGTCCAGGGCCATGAACACCTTGGCCTTCGAGAGCATCGGCTCGTCGGGGAAGATCAGCGGGTTGGCCGCCAGCTCCGGGTCGATCTTCTCCATCTCGGCCTGCGCGCCCTTGACCGGGCAGATGTAGTTGACGTAGGCGGCGAGCTTCGCCGCCACCGCCGGCTCGTAGTAGTAGTTGATCAGCTCTTCGGCGTTGCCCTTGTGGGTGGCCTTGTTCGGCACCAGCATGTTGTCCGACCAGAGCATCACGCCCGACTCGGGCACCACGAACTTGACCTTCTCGTCCTCGAAGCCGAGCTGGATCACGTCGCCGGACCAGCCGATGCACGCGGCGATGTCACCCTTGGCCAGGTCCGGGGCGTAGTCGTTGCCGGTGAACTTGCGGATCTGCCCGGAGTCGACGGCCTTCTTGAGCTTGTTCAGCGCGTCGTCGAACTGCGCCGTGGTGAAGTTCGCCGGGTCGTGCCCGTTGGACTGGATCAGCAGGCCCATCGTGTCCCGCATCTCGCTCAGCGCGGTCACCTTGCCCTTGAGGTCCGGGCGGGTCAGCAGCTCGTCGACGGTACGGATCTCCTTGGCCACCTTGCCGTTGTAGGCGAGACCGGCCAGGCCGGACTGCCACGGGATGGCCAGCTGGTTCTCCGAGTCGAAGGAGCGGTTGCGCAGCGAGGGCAGCAGGTTGGCCTCGACGTTGGGCACCTTCGCCTTGTCCAGCTTCTGGATCCAGCCGAGCCGGATCATCCGGGCGGCCATCCAGTCGGTGAGGACCATGATGTCCCGCCCGGTGCCCTGACAGTCGGCGAGCTGGTTCTGCACCTTGCCGAAGAACTCGTTGTTGTCGTTGACGTCCTCGGTGTAGGTCACCTGGATGCCGGACTTGGCGATGAACTCGTCGAGGGTCGGCCGCTTCGCCGCGTCCTTCTCGTCGGTGTCCATGTACTGCGGCCAGTTGGAGAAGGCCAACTTCTTCTCGGTGCCGGAGAGGTCTTCGCTCTTGCAGCCGGCCTCGGTCTGGGTCGCGGCCTTGGTGCCGCAGCCGGCGAGCGCGCCGCCAGCGGCGAGCAGCGCGGCCGAACCGAGGGTGCCCGTGAGCAGTCCACGCCGGGTGAAGGGCCGGAGGGGAATACGCATGTGACGACTCCTAGGGGGTCGTCCGTCGGCGGCGGGGACGGGGGTGACGCGCCGGCGGGGAGGGGTCAGGTGCCAGGGACGACTGATCCTGACATGAGGAGACCTTCCTTACAAGGGATTCCGTTGCGGGAATAGCTCTGGACGACGAATTACGCCAGACTGCGCGGTGGCACTAGGCTCAGCGCGGGAACCGACATGGGGAGCGGTCGATGACGAACCGGCAACCGGAGAACGGCAACGGCGGACGGCGGGTCACCGTCCGTGATGGAGTCAGCCACGCGCTGTTGGACGACGTGGCGAAGCAGATCATCGAGCAGCTGCAGGAGGACGGCCGCAGGCCGTACGCGACCATCGGCAAGGCGGTCGGGCTCTCCGAGGCGGCGGTGCGGCAGCGGGTGCAGCGGCTGCTCGACGCCGGGGTGATGCAGATCGTGGCGGTGACCGACCCGCTCCAGCTCGGCTTCCCCCGCCAGGCCATGATCGGCCTGCGCACCGACGGGGACCTGGAGGCGGTCGCCGACCGGCTGGCCGAGTTCGAGGAGATCGACTACGTGGTGATCACCGCCGGCTCGTTCGACCTGCTGGCCGAGGTGGTCTGCCGCAACGACGCCCACCTGCTGGAGATCCTGCAGAAGCTGCGCGCCGTCGAGGGCGTGCTGGCGACCGAGGCGTTCGTCTACCTCAAGCTGCGCAAGCAGACCTACACCTGGGGTACGGCCTGATACGGATTCCGTTGCGGAATCCATCCTCGGGCGCTAATTCCGAAGCCTGACAAGACAATGACACTTGCTTTCGCGATCCGGAGTGTGCGATAACCGTGGGCAGAGCGGCCGGTGTCCCCCCTGACCGGCCCCGAGACCCGATGGGGCTGACATGGCCAACGCCACCGACCACCTCTGGATGCACTTCACCCGGATGGCCAGCTACTCCGCCGGCGAGGTACCCACCATCGTGCGCGGCGAGGGCGCGTACGTCTGGGACTCGCAGGGCCGCCGCTACCTGGACGGGCTCGCCGGGCTCTTCGTCGTCAACGCCGGTCACGGCCGCACCGAGCTGGCCGAGGCGGCCGCCAAGCAGGCCGCCGAGCTGGCCTTCTTCCCGCTCTGGTCGTACGCCCATCCCAAGGCGGTCGAGCTGGCCGAGAAGATCGCCTCGCTGACCCCCGGCGACCTGAACCGGGTCTTCTTCACCACCGGCGGCTCGGAGGCCGTCGAGACGGCGTGGAAGCTGGCCCGGTCGTACTTCAAGCGCACCGGCAAGCCAATGAAGCACAAGGTGGTCAGCCGGTACATCGCCTACCACGGCACGTCGATGGGCGCGCTGTCGATCACCGGCCTGCCCGGCATCAAGAGCGAGTTCGAGCCGCTGGTGCCCGGCGGCATCAAGGTGCCGAACACCAACTTCTACCGGGCCCCCGAGCACGGCGACTCCCCCGAGGCGTTCGGCCGCTGGGCCGCCGAGGAGATCGGCCGGGCGATCGAACGGGAGGGGCCGGAGACGGTCGCCGCGGTCTTCCTGGAGCCGGTGCAGAACTCCGGCGGCTGCTTCCCGCCGCCGCCCGGCTACTTCGAGCGGGTCCGGGAGATCTGCGACGCGTACGACGTGCTGCTCGTCTCCGACGAGGTGATCTGCTCCTGGGGCCGGCTCGGCGAGTACTTCGGCTGCGTCCGGTACGGCTACCAGCCGGACATCATCACCACCGCCAAGGGCATCACCTCCGGGTACGCCCCGCTCGGCGCGATGATCGCCAGCGAGCGGCTGATGGAGCCGTTCCTCACCGAGACCGGCATGTTCGCCCACGGGGTGACCTTCGGCGGCCACCCGGTCTCCTGCGCGGTGGCGCTGGCCAACCTCGAGGTCTTCGCCCGCGAGGACCTGGTCGGGCACGTCCGGGCCAACGAGGACGCCTTCCGGTCCACCCTTGAAAAGCTGTACGACCTGCCGATCGTCGGCGACGTGCGGGGAGACGGCTACTTCTACGGCATCGAGCTGGTCAAGGACAAGACCACAAAGGAGACCTTCGACGAGGCCGAGTCGGAGCGGCTGCTGCGCGGCTTCCTCTCCACCGCGCTGTTCCAGGCCGGGCTCTACTGCCGAGCCGACGACCGGGGCGACCCGGTGGTGCAGCTCGCCCCGCCGCTGATCGCCGACCAGCAGCAGTTCGACGAGATCGAGCAGATCCTGCGTGGGGTGCTGACCGAGGCATGGGCGCGGCTCTGAGCGGCGGACCAGGCTCGGGCGGGGCCGGCTCCCGGGACACCGGGGACCGGCCCCGCGCCGTCGGCGGGACCGATCGGACCCGGATACGCCGGCTGCCCGACCTGGCCGTGCCCGATCGGGCGACGTTGTACGCCGTCCTCGACGCCGGCCGGGTCGGGCACCTGGCCATCGCCCATGGCGGCCAGCCGTACGCGCTGCCGGTGGCGTACGCCCGCGACGGCGACCGGGTGCTGGTGCACGGCTCCACCGGCAGCCGCCTCTTCCGGCACCTCGCCGCCGGCGGCCCGGCCTGCCTGACCGTCACCCTGCTCGACGGCCTGGTGCTGGCCCGCAGCGCCTTCGCGTCCTCGATGAACTACCGGTGCGCGATGGTGCTCGGCGAGCTGACCGCGCTGGACGGGGACGCGAAACTGGCCGCCCTGGAACGCCTCTCCGAGCACCTGCTGCCCGGCCGCTGGGCGGTGATCCGGCCGCCGTCGGCGAAGGAGCTGGCCGCCACGCTGGTGCTCGCGCTGCCGTTGGACGAGTGCTCGGTGAAGGTCAGCGCCGGCCCGCCCGACGACCCCGAGGACGACCTCGACCAGCCGGTCTGGGCCGGCGTGGTGCCGGTCGTCGAGTCGCTCGGCACCCCGCAGCCCGACCCACGGCTGCGCCACGACCTGCCCCCACCGGAGTGGTGATGCGCTACCAGGAACTGTCGTACTGGCTGTCCAACGTGGACGAGCCACTGAGCCCGCGCCCCGCGCTGCCCGGCGACGCCGACGCGGACGTGGTGATCGTCGGGGCCGGCTACACCGGGCTGTGGACGGCGTACTACCTGGCGGAGGCCGATCCGACGCTGCGGATCACCGTGCTGGAGAAGGAGATCGCCGGGTACGGCGCCTCCGGCCGCAACGGCGGCTGGTGCTCGGCGCTCTTCCCCACCTCGCTGCCCGCGCTGGCCCGCCGGCACGGCCGGGACCGGGCGCTGGCCATGCAGCGGGCCATGCAGGCGACCGTGCCCGAGGTCGGCCGGGTGGTGGCCGCCGAGGGCATCGACTGCGACTGGCACCAGGGCGGGACGGTGGTGCTGGCCCGCAACGACGTGCAGCTCGGCCGGGCCCGGGCCGCCGTGGCCGAGGCCAGCGAGCACGGTCTCGACCCCGGGGACCTGGTGCTGCTCGACGCTGCCGAGGCCAACGCCCGCTGCGCGGCCGACGGGGTGGTCGGTGGGACGTACACCCCGCACTGTGCGGTGGTGCACCCGGCCCGGCTGGTCCGCGGGTTGGCCCGGGCGGTGGAACGGCGCGGGGTACGGATCTTCGAACGCACGCCGGTGACCGCGATCCGGGCCGGCGCGGCGGTCACCCCGGCCGGCACGGTCCGGGCGCCGGTGGTGGTCCGGGCCACCGAGGGGTACACCCCGGGCCTGCCCGGGCAGCGGCGCGCGGTCGCGCCGGTCTACTCGCTGATGGTGGCCACCGAACCGCTGCCGGCGGAGACCTGGGCCCGGATCGGGCTGGCGGAGCGGGAGACGTTCTCCGACCACCGGCACGTCATCATCTACGGCCAGCGCACCGCCGACGGCCGGCTGGCCTTCGGCGGGCGGGGTGCCCCGTACCACTTCGGTTCCCGGGTCTCCCCCGCCTACGACCGGGAGCCGCGGGTCTTCGCCGCGTTGCGCCGGGTGCTCGGCGAGCTCTTCCCGGTGCTCGGCCCGGACGTGCCGGTGAGCCACACCTGGGGCGGGCCGCTGGGCGTGGCCCGGGACTGGTCCGCCTCGGTGGGGCTGGACCGCGCGTCCGGCCTGGCCTGGGCGGGCGGCTACGTCGGCGACGGCGTCGGCGCCAGCAACCTCGCCGGCCGTACCCTGGCCGACCTGATCCGGGGCGTGGCGAGCGACCTGACCGCGCTCCCCTGGGTCGACCACCGCTCCCCGAGGTGGGAGCCCGAGCCGCTGCGCTGGCTCGCCGTCAACGCCGGCCTCAAGGTGATGTTCTCCGCCGACCGGTCGGAGCTACGCTCCGGCCGCCCGTCCCGCCGCGCCGCCACCTTCTCCCGCCTCCTCGGCCACTGACCCCGACCCCGGGGGCCGGGGGGGGTTAGTGGTTGGGGGGGATTACGCGGAGGTGGCCGCGGCGGGCGGTGTGCGGGGGCTGGTGGGAGGGCTGGTCGTCCGCGGGGGGACGGGGGGTGACCGGGCGGGCGGCCTCGCGGACGGCCTCGGCCAGGGCGACCAGGTCGTCGGTGGTGGGCGGCGGCGGCTCGAACGCACCCTCGTGCCGGACCACGTCCCAGCCCCGCGGCGCGGTCAGGCTGCGGGCGTGCGGCTCGCAGAGGTCGTACGTGTGCGGCTCGGCGAAGGCGGCCAGCGGGCCCACCACCGCCGTCGACTCGTTGTAGACATAGGTCAATGTGGCGACCGCTTGCCGGGGGCAGCCGTTACGGGAGCAGCGCCGTGGTGACCTCACGGCGGCAGGGTATCCCCACTACCGGGTGCGGCGCACCGGTTCGCGTTGCGACACGCCCGTCGCGGTGATCACAATTCGCGCCTGCCGTCGCCCGCCGCGCCACGGATCCGGCGCTGCCGCTGGCCGGGCCGGCACGAGAGCTACCCTTTGCCTCATGACGAGCCCGGAACACCGCCGCCCCGGCTCCGGCCGGCGCACCCACCGCGACCGGCACGGCCGCGGCCTGCGCGGGCGGCTGGTGCCGGCGACCGTCCCGCTGGCCCGCACCAAGGCCGAGGTCTTCGACGACCTGGTGCTGGACACCGTCGAGACGCTGGAGCGGCGCTTCGCCAAGGAGCTGGCCGGCGTCGAGTTCGCCGTCGAGGACGTCCCGCCGGACCTCAACGTCTACGACTCCGACGTGCTGGAGGACGGTGAGGTGCCGCTGGCCCGGCTGCTGCCGGGCCGCCCGGGCCGGCAGGAGGTACCGCCCCGGATCGTGCTCTACCGCCGGCCGCTGGAGTTCCGCGCGATGGACCGCGAGGACCTCGCCGACCTGGTGCACGACGTGATCATCGAGCAGGTGGCGAACCTGCTCGGGGTCGACCCGGACGAACTCGCCTGAGCCGACCCCTGGTCACCGCCACCCCCGCGGCGGACGACCGGGCGTGAGCCGGGCGGCCCCCACCGCCCCGGCCCGTCGCGTCAGCTCAGGCGGCCCGCCGCTTGAGCTTGCGCCGCTCCCGCTCGGAGAGCCCACCCCAGATCCCGAACCGCTCGTCGTGCCCGAGAGCGTATTCCAGGCATTCCGTCTTGACCTCGCACCGCGAGCAGATCCGCTTCGCCTCGCGGGTCGAACCGCCCTTCTCGGGAAAGAACGCTTCCGGGTCGGTCTGCGAGCAGAGCGCCCGCTCCTGCCACTCCGGCGCGTTCCCGAGCAGGTCGGCCACCTCGAGCTGGCCGTCCATCAGATGCCTCCTTGTCGCGCACCGGCGTCACCGCCGCTGCAACCCCCCACGCGAAAGGCGTGCTTGTCCGTCCGGTCCAAATTTGTTGCGTTCCGTGCGAACAACCCCATTCAAATTACACGCGTGTAATGCGTGCGCCGTCAAGCCGAACTTGATAATGGAGTCGCCCTCCCGACACGTTTCCGGGTGATCACTCTGACCACCCGGCCTCGCAACATGCCCTATCGATTCAGACCCCGGACGAGTAACGCCCTCTCCGGCGAGTTGCCCGAGATTTCTGCCGTGGCGGCGCCACCATGGACGCCGGCGGAGGCTCCGGTGACGACGCCGACCAAGATCAGCATCTCGATGGGGCACAGGTTAACCCGGTTCGGCCGAGGTTGCCCGTCGAGCCAAAGACGCCGACAGCGCCCCGTCCACCATGTGGACGAGGCGCTCCGGCTCCGGCGCGGTACGACGATCAGCCCACCCTCGGCGGACCGCTGCCCGGCCAGACGAATTCGGCCACCGCGCCACCGGTGACGGAGATCGCTCCGGCAGGTCTGCTCCCGTCCCACCAGACGGTATAGAGACCCGCGGGCAGGTCCGGGTAGACGGCACTGTGGAACACCCCGTCCCGGACGATCCGCTCCCGCACTGCGGCGTGGGTACGCGGTCCGGCGGCCCGGTCGGCAGGGCTGATCTCGATCTCCCGCCCGTGCTGCTCGCGCCCGGTGTAGATGATCAGGGCGCCGGTGTCCCCACCGAGGTCGAGCATGACCGTGCCGCTGCCGGTCGGCCCGTACCGGTGCCGGTGCTCGTGGTCGTGGTCGTGGTCGTGGTCGTGCATGGAGTGCCCGTCCGCTCAGGACTTCGCCGCCGGCGGGTTGTTGAACCCGTCGTACGGCGTGCCGAGGAAGGGGAAGTGCCCCAGGAAGGGCGCGGTCACGTCGGCCGCGCTGAGCCCCGGGGTGACCGCGCCGGCCGCCGCGTCCGGCGTGAAGGCCTCGTCCACCAGCGGGACGGTGACCCCGGCGATGGCCCGCAATGCGATGCTCACCACATCGTCGCCGACCCGCCGGCCGTTGGGGAAGCCGGCCAGGTCGCCGCCGAGCACCCCGAACCGGTCCGGCCTGGAGTTCGGCCTGATCGCGGTGTTCAGCCTCAGCATGTCGGCCTGGACGGCACCGGTGTTGTTGGTGAAGCCGTCGATCAGGCCGGCCGGGATGCCGGTGAGCAGGATCGCCGCCAGGTCGGCCCGGGGCTTCCTGGACTTGTTCAGCGCGTCCAGGTTGCGGAAGACGCCCGGGTAGAGGGCGGGCAGCAGGGCGGCCAGCTCCGGCTGCTCGACGAACCGGGCGAACCGCTTGTCCTCCGCGGGCGGCAGCGTGTTCCACAGGTCCTTCTTGGACATCGGCACGATGACCTCGTTGAACAACGGGTTGCCCAGCCGGGAGACCTGGGTCCATGGCCCGGCGGCGGTGTCCGCGGCGACCTTGTCGCCGAGCACCCTGACCTGCTGCCGGGACGCCGACGTCCACGCCCCGATGATCGAGGCGCGGTCGGCGGAGCCGTACCGGTTGGCCTTGCGGCGCACCCTGCTCAGCGGGACCTGCACGGCGATGCTGTGGACGTTCATCCGGTCCACGGCGTTGACCGGCTCGCCCTCGGTCTTGAAGATCTTCTTACCGGCCACGTGCAGCTGCTGGAACGGCCGCAGGGTTCCCAGGTCGAAGATGGCACCGAGGTCGACGAAGAAGCCGTCGGCCCGCTGGCCGGCGAAGACCCGCTCCCCGGAGGAGAGGCTGAACGTCGCCTGCCGGGCCAGCTCCGCGTACTTCGGGGTGGAGAGCGGGCCGACGTTGCACGGCGGGCAGGGCAGCTTGTGGGCGAGCACGTGCTCCCTGCCGTCGGCCACCCGGGTCAGCTTGTAGAACTGCCGACGGTTCCAGTTCTTGCTGTCCAACGACTCGATCGTGCCGGTGTTGTAAAGAAAGCTGTTCGCATTCGTGATCTCGGTGGTGAATTCGAAACGGTAGGTCACGTCGGGGTGGCCGTCGCCGTCGTTGTCGATATGGATCTCGTACCGCACGTCGTCGCCGAACTCGAAGAAGTTCGGTCCGCCGGAGGGGAGCTGCAACGGCACGTAGTTGGCGATCAGCGTCACCGAGTCGGGCCGGTCGGGGCTGACGAAGGCGTACAGGTCGGAACTGTCGGCGACCGGGTCCTTGGCTATCTCCGGTGCTTCGCGGTGGGAGGACATGGCGGACCAACCTTTGCGGGGTCAGGAGGATTCTGGGCAGGGTCGACCGGGCGCCGAGAGCCGGCGCCGGGTCGGTGAAGGGACGGACGTGCCGGGTCAGCGCCGGCCGGCGGCGCGCCGCAGCCGGTCCGCCAGGCCGCGGTCGCGTACCTCGATGCGGGAGGTACCGACGAAGACGTCCATCGTCCCGGAGGCGGCATCGCGCAGGTGGACGACGATCGGGTCGTCCTTCGAGCCCGCCGACGGCGTGTTCTGCGCGGCCGACAGGCCCGGCACGGTGAGGGCGGCGGCACCGAGCGTGGCGCTCGCCGCGGCCGTCAACGTCTGCCGGCGGGTCAACCGCGGCCAGGGCCGCTTCCGCTCTTCACTCGTCATGGGGAACCTTTCCTCCGGCGGCGCCGGGGCGCCCGCGGGTGGCTCGCGAGGGGCTGCCGGCGGCGGCCCTCGCCTCCACCGCCGCCGGCGACCAGTGGTACGGCCGGCACCGGGGAAAGGTTCGACGCTATCGGGCGGAGTGACCGTACGCGGTCGTCCGCTTGCGCGCCGGTCGCCCGGCGGCCGCCGCGATCGCCTGCAGCTGCTCCTCGGTACGCGCCGACCCGTTGCCCGAGCCGGCCATCCGGGAGATCGTCTCCTCCATCAGCGTGCCGCCCAGGTCGTTGCAGCCGCCGTTGAGCATCGCCACGGTGCCCTCGTCGCCCAGCTTGACCCAGGAGCACTGGATGTTGTCGATCCGCCCGTGCAGCAGCAGGCGGGCCATCGCGTGCACCACCCGGTTCTCCCGCCAGGTGGGGCCGGGACGGGCGATGCCGGCGAGGTAGATCGGCGCGTTGGTGTGCACGAACGGCAGCGCCACGAACTCGGTGAACCCGCCGGTGCGGTCCTGCACCCCGGCCAGCACCCGGAAGTGGGCCAGCCACTGCCCGGGGTGGTCGACGTGGCCGTACATCATCGTGGAGCTGGACCGGATGCCCAGCTCGTGGGCCGTGCTGACCACCTCGACCCAGGCGACGGCCGGCAGCTTGCCCTTGGTGAGCACCCAGCGCACGTCGTCGTCGAGGATCTCCGCGGCGGTGCCCGGGATGGTGTCCAGGCCCGCGTCGCGCAGCAGGGTCAACCACTCCTTCACCGGCACGCCGGCCTTGGCCGCGGCGGTGACGATCTCCATCGGGGAGAAGGCGTGCACGTGCATGCCGGGAACCCTGGTCTTGATCGCCCGGACCAGGTCGGCGTAGCCGGTCACCGGGAACTTCGGGTCGATCCCGCCCTGCAGGCAGACCTCGCTGGCGCCGGCCGCCCAGGCCTCCTCGGCCCGGTCGGCGACCTGCTCCACGGAGAGCCGGAACGCGTCGGCGTCCCGCTCCCGTTGGGCGAAGGCGCAGAACCGGCAGCCGACGTAGCAGACGTTGCTGAAGTTGATGTTGCGGTTGACCACGTAGGTGACGTCGTCGCCGACGACGTCCCGGCGCACGTCGTCGGCGAGCCGGCACAGCTCGTCCAGCGCCGGGCCGTCCGCGCCGAAGAGGGCCAGCGCCGCGTCCGCGTGCCGGGGCTCCAGCAGCGCCGCCGGGTCGTCGGCCGCCAGCCGCAACCCGGCCCGCAGGTCGCCGTCCGCGCCGGTCCCCGTCGCCCGGGGTACGCCGGAAGCCTCCGGGCCCACCTTGCCGGCCACCTCGGACCAGTCGCCGTAGACGCTGTCGAAGTCTCCCCGCCGGTCGCCGGTGCGCCCGCTGGTGTCGATGGTGGCGTGCAGGTCGGTACGGCCGCCGAAGACCTCCTCCGGCTCCTGCCACGGGCGGCCCGCCGGCCGGGCGGACTCGACGGCGAGCCCGCTCTCCGGTTCGGCGAGGGCGGTCACGTGCGGCAGCAGCCGCGGGTCGAGCCACGGGTCGCCGGCCCGGACGTACTCCGGGTAGATGGTCAGCCGCTCGCGGAGGGTGAAGCCGGCCTTCTCGGTCTGCCGGGCCAGCTCGTCCAGCTGCGGCCAGGGGCGCTCCGGGTTGACGTGGTCCGGGGTCAGCGGCGACACCCCGCCCCAGTCGTCGATGCCGGCCCGCAGCAGCAGGTCGTACTCGCCCTCGATCAGGTTGGGCGGTGCCTGGACACGGGCCTTCGGGCCGAGCAGCAGCCGGGTCACCGCCACGGTGGCGGCCAGGTCGTGCAGTTCCGCGTCGGGCATGCCGCGCATCGCGGTGTCCGGCTTGGCGCGGAAGTTCTGCACGATCACCTCCTGGAGGTGGCCGTACTCCCGCTGTGCCCGGCGGATCGCGAAGATCGCGTCGACCCGCTCGGCCGGGGTCTCGCCGATGCCGATCAGGATGCCGGTGGTGAAGGGAACGCCCACCCGGCCGGCGTCGTCGAGCACCCGGAGCCGGACCGCCGGCTCCTTGTCGGGTGAGCCGAAGTGCGGGCCGCCCGGCTCCGACCAGAGCCGGGTCGCGGTGGTCTCCAGCATCATCCCCATGCTCGGCGCGACCGGCTTGAGCCGTTGCAGCTCCGACCAGGAGAGCACCCCCGGGTTGAGGTGCGGCAGCAGCCCGGTCTCCTCCAGCACGGCGACCGCGCAGGCGCGCAGGTAGTCCAGGGTGGAGTCGTAGCCGCGCTCGTCCAGCCACTCCCGGGCGGCCGGCCAGCGCTCCTCCGGCCGGTCACCGAGGGTGAACAGGGCCTCCTTGCAGCCCTGCGCGGCGCCCGCGCGGGCGATCTCCAGCACCTCGTCGCGGTCCAGGAAGGCGGCGGGGAGCCGGTGCGGCACGGTGGCGAAGGTGCAGTAGTGGCAACGGTCCCGGCAGAGCCGGGTGAGCGGGATGAAGACCTTCTTGGAGTACGTCACGACGCCCGGACGGCCGGCCTCGCGCAGCCCGGCGTCGCGGATCTCGCCGGCGATCCGGAGCAGCTCGTCCAGCGCGGGCCCGCGGGCCGCCAGCAGCGCGGTCGCCTCGTCGACGTCCAGCGCACGCCCGGTGGCCGCCCGGCGCAACGCGCGCTGGATGCTCGCCGCGGTGGGGCCGGGATCGGTGCGGTCAGCCATCCGTTCAGCCTAGGTGGTGACCGGGACGGCGGTAAGGCCACGCGACCGGATGTGAGATCGGCACGTGTGGGCCGGGATCCGGCGGCGAGGGCCCGTGGGCAGGTCGGACGCGGGAGGTGGATTCCGCCGTGAGCAATCTGAGTGAGAGTCATAAATATGATTGACAGCGATACCGGCCCCGGGCGCGACCGGTCGGTGACCGACGCTCCCACTCCGGCGGAAGGTGGCCGGAGCGGGAGCCGGCTCCGGTCAGTGCGCGTTCGGGTCGTCGCGACGGAAGCGCTGGGTCCGGTCGCTGTCCGCGTCGCCCGGCGAACCGGCCTCGCCCGGCTGGCGCGGGATGGTCTGGGTCGGGTCCGCCGACGTCGGCTGCCCGAACGGCGGCGCCGAGTGCGGGGCGGTGCCGTAGGGCGGTGCCGACTGGGGAGCGCCGAACGGCGGCGCCGGGGCGGCGGTCGGCTGGCCGTACTGGCCGGCGGGCTGACCCGGGGCCGGGTGACCCGGGGCCGGGTGACCCGGGGACGGCCAGCCGGCGGGCTGGCCGGGGGCCGGGTAGCCGGCGGGCGGATGGCCGCCCTGCTGGTGCCAACCGGGCTGCGGCTGGCCGTACACGCCGGGCTGCGGCTTGGGCTTCGGGACGAAGTACAGGGTCCGCCAGATCCGGTAGACGACGAAGGCCGCCACCGCGAACACCGCGAACCAGGCGGCCCGGGTCAGCATGCCGAGCAGGGCGTCCAGCACCTCCGCCTCGGCCAGCCGACCGACCAGCCAGATCAGGAAGGCCAGCGCGCCGAACAGCGCGCCGAACGCGTACTCGCCGACCGCCGCCTGGGTGATCTGCCTCGCCCGCGGCAGCACCGGCGAGACGTGCGTGGCGAGCAGCACGGCCAGCAGCGGCAGGACCGTCGCCTCGATGCCGACGAACGAGAAGAAGGTGCTCCCGGCGCGGCCGGAGAAGGTGCCGTAGTCGGAGGTCGGCACGACCAGCCGGACGAAGCCCACGAAGAGCAGGACGGCGTTCGCGCCGAGCAGGACGAGCGCGACCAGTTCGCGCAGTGGCCTGGTCAACTGGCGGGCCTGCGTCGCGTCGGTCGGCGCGGGCTCGGCGGGGCTGGTCACGAGCTCTCCCTCGGGGGCTAAAACGGACAGGTGCGGACGTGAGCCTAGTCTCCCGGACCACCCACGTACGGTAGGCGGCCCGTACGCGAGGATGGACGGCATGCGCATCGTGGTTCTGACCGGCGGCATCGGGGGCGCCCGGTTCCTGCTCGGCGTCCGGGCGTACGCCCGCGAGGTGGGCGCCGAGGTGACCGCCGTGGTGAACGTCGGCGACGACCTGCTCCTGCACGGGCTCAAGGTCTGCCCCGACCTGGACAGCGTCATGTACACCCTGGGCGGCGGCGCCGACCCGGAGCGCGGCTGGGGACGGGTCGGCGAGAGCTGGACGGTCAAGGAGGAACTGGCCGCGTACGGCGCCGAACCGAGCTGGTTCGGGCTCGGCGACAAGGACATCGCCACCCACCTGGTCCGGACCACCATGCTCAACGCCGGCTACCCGCTCTCGACGGTCACCGAGGCGCTGGCCACCCGCTGGCAGCCCGGCGTACGCCTGCTGCCGGCGACCGACGACCGGCTGGAGACGCACGTGGTGGTCGACCTCGACGGCGGCCAGCGGGCGATCCACTTCCAGGAGTGGTGGGTGCGGTACCGGGCGGACGTCCCCACCCACCGGTTCGTCTTCGTCGGCGCGGAGAGCGCCAAGCCGGCCCCCGGCGTGCGGGAGGCGGTCGCCGCGGCCGACGTGGTGCTCATCGCGCCGAGCAACCCGGTGGTGAGCGTCGCCCCGGTGCTGGCGGTGCCCGGCCTGCGCGAGGCGGTCACCGAGGGCCCGGCCCGGGTCGTCGGGGTCTCGCCGATCATCGGCGGCGCGGCGGTCCGCGGCATGGCCGAGCGCTGCCTGTCGGTGCTCGGGGTGGAGTGCAGCGCGGCCGGGGTCGGCCGGCTCTACGGCGGACGCGGCGACGGCGGGCTGCTCGACGGCTGGCTGGTGGCACCGGAGGACGAGGGTGCGGTGGTGCCGGGTGTGCCGGTCCGCTCCGCGCCGTTGCGGATGACCGACGAGGCGGCGACGGTGGCGATGGTCCGCGCCGCATTGGAGCTGGTGTGAGGCTGGAGATCCTGCCGGTGCTGGGCATCGGCGACGTGACCGAGGGCGACGACCTGGCGGCGATGATCGCGACCGCGGCGCCGTGGCTGCGCGACGGCGACGTGCTGGTGGTGACCAGCAAGATCGTGTCGAAGGCCGAGGGACGGATGGTCGACGTGCCGGCCGACGGGCCGGAGCGGCTCGCCGCGCGGGACGCGGTGCTGGCCGCCGAGACCGCCCGGGTGGTGGCCAGCCGGGGCCCGACCCAGATCGTGCAGACCCACCACGGTTTCGTGATGGCCTCCGCCGGGATCGACGCGTCCAACGTCGACAAGACCCGGCTGGTGCTGCTCCCGAAGGACCCGGACGCCTCGGCCCTGGCGCTCCGCGCCGGGCTGCGCGAGCGCTACGACCTCGATGTGGCGGTGATCATCAGCGACACCATGGGCCGGCCCTGGCGCAACGGGCTCACCGACGTGGCGCTCGGTGTGGCCGGGATGGCCGCCATCCGGGACCACCGGGGCGAGGTCGACCCGTACGGCAACGAGCTGCAACTGACCCAGATGGCCGTGGTGGACGAGCTCGCCGGCGCCGGCGAGCTGATCAAGGGCAAGTGCGACCAGGTTCCGGTCGCGGTGGTCCGCGGCTACCTGGCCGCCACCGGGACCGACGACGGCGCCGGGGCGGCCGCGCTGGTCCGGGAGAGCGCGCTGGACCTCTTCTCGCTGGGTACCGCCGAGGCGCGGGCGGCCGGCCTGCGCTCCGCCGCCACCCTGCCCGACGCGCCCGGCGGGACGCCGGTGGACCCGGCGGCGGTCGAGCGGGCGGTCGCCGCGGTGGCCGACGTGGTCGCGCCCGGCACCGCCTTCACCCACGTCACCGACGAGGAGGTACACGCCGGCCTGGTGGCGACCGTCCCGGGCTGGCCGGAGCAGGCGACCGGCCTGGTGCTCGGCGCCGCGCCCACCCCGGTCGACCGGCCGGACCTGGTCCGGTTCGGGGCCGACCTGCAACGGCTGCGCGCCGCGCTGGCCGCCGAGGGGATCGGCTCCGCGCTGCTGCCGCCCCCGACGGGCAGCACGGCCAGCGCCTGCCTCGCGCTCTGACCCGTTCTCCGGCGGCCGCTCGGGTCAGGCGTTCAGCATGGCCCGGCCGAGCGGGGTCAGCGTGTGCAGCACGGTGTTGCGGTCCCGCTGGCTGACCAGCAGCCCGGCGTTGCGCAGCACGGCGGTGTGCTGGCTGGCGGCGGCCGGCGAGATGTTCAGGCGGCGGGCCACCTCGCCGGTGGTGCAGCCGCCGTCGCTGGCCTCCAGCACGGCGGCCCGGGTGCGGCCGAGCAGCGCGGCCAGCGCCTCCCGCCCGGATCCCTCGGCGGTCGGACCGGCGCCGCTGACGGACGCGGGCGCCAGGCCGCCCAGCCGGTCCACCGGGTAGACCAGCACCGGCGGCAGCGCGGGGTCGAGCAGCGCCACCGGGGTACGCGCGCAGAAGAACGACGGGACCAGCAGCAGCCCGCGCCCGTCCAGGTGCAGCTCCCGGTTGTCCGGGTAGTCCCGCACCTCCAACACACCGGACTTCCACCGCATGTTGGGCCGGAGGCTGGCCAGCAGCCCCTCCGCGCCGCCGTCGAGCATGGCCCGGGCCCGGCGGGCCCGGTCGGCCTCCACCGCGGCCTGGATCCGCCCCCAGTACGGCTCGATCGCCACCGACCGGTACTGCTCCATCGAGTCGGTGAGGTGCCGCAGCACCTCCGGCTCGCCCCGGGCCAGCGCGGCGGCCGAGGAGGGCAGCGGATGGTCCCCGGCCAGCACGGTGAGGTCCCGGTGCAGCAGCATGGTCGGGGTGGAACGGACCGCGTCCAGCCCCGCCTCGAAGCCCCCCGTGCTGGCGTACGGGGTGAGGAAGTCGGGGAAGTAGCCGCGCGGCGGGTTCAGCGCGAAGAGCAACCGGAGCTGGCCGGAGGCGCGGTCGCGACGCAGCTCCCGGGCCACACCCCGGTGCCAGTGCGCCATCAGCGGCTCACGGCTGCGCCCCTGCAGCAGGTGCAGGCTGAGGACGAGTTCCCAGACCGGGTCCGCGGCGGGCGCGACCCGGGTCCGGAGCACGTCCTCCCCGGAGAAGTGGATGGTCAGCATGGAGCGCTCTCCTGGGGTGGGCCGCGGGGATGCCCACCGACCATTCGCACTGTACCCGCCGGTACTTATCTCCACTTTTAAGCGTGGACTGAAAAACCTCGACGCCCCGGCACCCCGGTTGGGATGCTCTGACTGCCCGGTACGGCGCGCGAAGGGGTCTCATCAGCCGCGTCCCGGGCGACCTGGGGTCAGGGAAGGATCGGACGTCCGGGCGGCACCACGAGGGTCTGCGGCTTCACCTCCGCAGAGGTGCCGTCCGGGCGCCCGTCCGCCCCTCGTCCGCCCCGTAGGACCTGGCCGATCAGCCGATCCAGAGCGCGACCCGATGGTCCTCGTCGGTGACGTAGAAGCACCGCCCCTCCAGCTCGGCCAGGCCCTCCACGTGGTGGAAGGGTGCCAGGTCGGCCACGAACTCGCCGGCGACCGTCGGCCCGTCGTCCCCCGGCGACCAGCGGAACCGGACGTGCCGGGAGGTCACCCCGCCGCCCGCCGGGTGGTCGTCGAGCAGCACCGACCCCTTGCCCAGCGCGTCGATCGAGCCGATCACCGCCGCCCATCCGCCGTCGCCGGTCGGCGTCACCGCCCGGAAGCCGACCAGCGTGCCCGGCGGGGTCACTCCGGCCAGCGCGTACGCCCGGCCGGCCCGCGGCCAGCTTTCGCCCGTGGTGAACATCTCCGGCACCCCGGCCAGCTCGACCAGGATCGGCTCACCGTCGGCGGTCACCGGGAAACGGAGCCCGAGCAGCACCGTACCGTCCGGGGCGAACGCCGCCGCCTCCACGTTCAGCGGCAGGTCGTCCTCGGAGAGCCGACTCACCCAGCTCTTCGCCCGGGCCGTCCCCCGGGCCAGCGTCTCGACGATGAACCGGTGCCGCACCCGGTCCCCGGGCGGCAACGGCGTGAACGGCGCCTTCACCAGCGCGTCGTTCACCGCGCGGTGCACCCGGAACCGGTTCCGCACCACCTGCAGCGGCAGCGTGCCGGTGGCGGCGTCGTCCTCCCGGAACCGGGCGACGAACGCCCGGCGGGGGCGCAGCGGACCGGCCTTGGAACCGAAGTGGGAGCCGAAGACGTACACCCAGCCGTCGTGGTGGGCAAGCGCCTCGCCGTCCTCCGTCCGGCCGTTCTCCACGCCGGCGTCGGCCGGCACGTGGTGGGCGACCCACTCGCCGTCCTCGCGCTCCAGCAGCAGGGCCAGGCAGCGCTCCACCGGGCCCTCGTCCAGCACCGTCCAGAAGCCCCGCCGGGCCCGGTGCGCGGAGAGCAGTGCCGGGGAGCGGACCGGCAGCAGGTCGCTGGCCTCGTTGCCGGCCACGACGAACTCGACGAGTCGCAGGGTCACCGGGCCAGGGTACGGAGCCGGCGCTCGTAGAGTGGCGGGATGCCCGACGCCACCAGCCCGGCCGCCCCTCCGCCCGCTTCCCCCGTGCGCCCCGGCCCGGCGCCCGATGCCGGGCTGCGGCCGACCGTGGACCCCGACGCCGGGCCGGCGGTGCGACCGACCGTGGATCCCGGGCCGACCGGAGCCGACCGGCCGCGACCGGGGCGCGCCCGCGCCGGCGGGTCTGACGGACGGCGGGCGCTGCACGCCGACGCGGTCGCGGTGCTCACGGGATGGGCGGCGGCCGGCCCGGAGGCCGCCGAGGCGCGGGACCGCACCCTGGAACTGCTGGCGGCCGGGCCGGGGGCGATGAGCCGCGCCCACCTGCCCGGGCACGTCACCGCCAGCGCCCTGGTGCTCGACGCCACCGGCTCCCAGGTGCTGCTCTGCCTGCACGGGAAGTTCCGCAAGTGGGTGCAGCTCGGCGGGCACTGCGAACCGACCGACCGGACCCTGGCCGGCGCCGCGCTGCGGGAGGCGACCGAGGAGTCCGGCATCGCCGGGCTGGTCGTCGACCCGCTGCCGATCGACGTGGACATCCACCCGGTGGCCTGCCGGGGCGGCTCGCTGCATCACGACGTGCGGTTCGCGGTCTTCGCCCCGGCCGGCGCTGTCGAGCGGGTCAGCGACGAGTCCGAGGCGCTGGGCTGGTTCCCGCCGGACCGGCTGCCGGAGCCGCTGGCCGACGCTACGGCCAAACTGGTCGCCCCGGCGCTGGCCGCGCTGCGCCGCTGACCGGCGGCGCCGTCGACGGGTCGGCCGAGCGGACCGACCCGGGCGGCACGGCGGGTGGCAGCGACCCGCCGCGGATCAGATCAGGCCCTCCTCGCCACGGGCCTTCAAGTCGTCGACCAGCGCCTTGACGTCCTGCGCCCGCTCGCGGGGGCAGACCAGCACCGCGTCCGGGGTGTCGACCACGATCAGGTCACGCAGCCCGAGGGCGGCCACCAGGCGCCCGGACTGCGACACCACCACCAGGTTGGCGCAGTCGTGCAGCAGCACGCCCGGCTTGGCGTCGGTGCCCAGCACCACGTTGCCCGCCGGGTCGGCGGGGAGCACGTCGCCGAGGGTGTGGAAGTCACCCACGTCGTTCCAGCCGAAGTCGCCCGGCACGGTGGCCACCCGGCCGGCGGTCGCCGCGCCCTCCATCACCGCGTAGTCGACGGAGATCTTCGGCAGGGTGGGCCAGACGGTGCCGAGGATCTCGTCCTGCTCGGGCGTACCCCAGGCGGCGGCGATCGCGCTGATCCCGGCGTGCAGGGCCGGCTGCTGCCGGGCCAGCTCGGCGAGGAAGACGTCGACCCGCCAGACGAACATGCTGGCGTTCCAGAGGTGCCGCCCCGAGCGCAGGTACGCCTCCGCCACCGGCGCGGCCGGCTTCTCCTTGAACTCTAGGACCGGGCGCAGCGGCCCGTCACCGGCCGGCTCACCGGTCTCCAGGTAGCCGTACCCGGTCTCCGCGCGGGTCGGGGTGATCCCGACCGTCATCAACAGCCCCTGCTCGGCGCCGCGGACCGCCGCGCGCACCGTCTCCACCCAGGCCCCGGTGTCCCGGATCAGGTGGTCGGCCGCGAAGGAGCCCATCACCGCCTCCGGATCGCGTGCCCCGATCACCGCGGCGGCCAGTGCGATCGCCGCGCAGGAGTCCCGGGGCGAGGGCTCCACCAGGATGTTCTCCTCCGGCAGCCCGGCCAGCTGCCGGGCCACCGCCGCCGCGTGCGCGGCCCCGGTGACGACCAGCGTGCGCTCCGGTGTGGTCAGCGGCGCCAGCCGGTCCACGGTCGCCTGGAGCAGCGACGCGGTGCTACCGGTGAGCGGGTGGAGGAACTTGGGGTGCCCCGCGCGGGACAGCGGCCACAACCTCGTGCCGCTGCCACCCGCCGGGATGACGGCGTAAATCACCCGCACATCATGCCCCGAACCACTCCCGGCCGGCCGCACGGTCACCGCTACCGGCAGCGGACGCTCAGGAACGGGCCCGGCTCCACGCCGCGATGTGCACCTCGGCACTGGACTCCCAGGTGAACTCCTTGGCCCGGGCGAAGCCGGCCTTGGCCAGCACCAGCCGGCGCTGCTCGTCGTCGAGCAGGGCGGCCAGGTCGGTGGCGATCTGCTCCGGGTCCTCGCTGGTGTAGGCGACCGCGTCCCCGCCCACCTCGGGCAGCGAGAGGCGCGGGGTGGTCAGCACCGGGGCGGCGCAGGCCATCGCCTCCAGGATCGGTAGGCCGAAGCCCTCGCCGTAGGACGGGTACGCCGCGACCAGCGCGCCGCCCAGGAAGCCGGGGAGGTCGGCGTAGCGGAGGTAGCCGGGGCGCAGCAGGCGCAGGTGCGAGGGGACCTCGGCCACCGCGCGGTCGATGTCGTCGTCGTGCCCCTGACCGCCGGCGACCACCAGGGCCGGCGGGTCGTCCCGGTCGGCCACCGCGCGGGCCCAGCCGCGGATCAGGTTGGGCACGTTCTTGCGCGGCTCCTTGGCGCCGAGGAAGGCGATGTAGCTGCTGCTGCCCAGCCCCAGGCGGGCCCGGACCCGGGCCTTCTCCTCCTCGCTGGGCGCGTGGAAGGCCGACTGGTCCACCCCGTGGTAGGCCACGTCGATCCGGGTCGGGTCGGCGTCGAGCAGCCGGATCAGCTCGTCCCGGGTGGCCTTGCTCGGCACGATCACCCGGTCGGCGCGGCGCAGCGACGTCTTGATCGCGCTGCGGAAGAACGTCCGGCGGGACTTGTCGTAGTGCTCCGGCTCGGTGAAGAAGGTCGCGTCGTGCACCGTCACCGTGACCGGGCAGCCGGCCCGCAGCGGGCAGGTGTAGAAGGGCGAGTGCAGCACTCCCGCGCCGACCTGCTGGGCGAGCAACGGCAGGCCGGTCTGCTCCCAGGCGAGCCGGGCCGGACGGTGCGCGACCGCGGCCGGCGCGGGGATGACCTCCGCTCCGGGCAGCATCCGCGTGTAGCGCTCCAGGTCGGTGCGGAGGCTGACCACGACCAGGTCGACCCCCTGACCGCAGACGGCGCCGAGGGCGCCGAGCAGACCGTCGACGTATCGACCGACACCGCCACGGTCGGCGGGGACACTCGTGGCGTCGATGAGCACGCGGGGCGGGCGACCGGCGGTCACGGGGCGACTCCTTGAACTGGCGGGTGTGGTGGGCGACGACACTCCGGGCAAGCCTACGCCGGAGCCCGGGCCGGACGCTGACTGCGACCCGACGGTACGCCGACTTGTCGTCATCGGGTACGGGCCCCGACGGCGTATCGTTCGCGCCGATGGCCGACAACATTGCCCGGGTGTTCGCCGACGCGATCGCGTCCGATCCGACCCGACCGCTGCTGACCTGGTACGACGACGCCACCGGCGAACGCACCGAACTCTCCGGCGCGACGCTGGCGAACTGGGTGGCCAAGACCGCCAACCTGCTCGTGGACGAGCTGGCCCTCTCCCCCGGTGACACCGCCGGCGCGCTGCTGCCGCCGCACTGGCAGACCGCTGCGGTGCTGCTCGGCTGCTGGTCGGCCGGGCTCACGGTGGTCGACAGGCCGGGCGACGTGGACGTGCTCTTCGCCGCCGCCGACCGGGTGACCGAGGCGCAGGAGTGGTCGGCCGGCGACCGGTACGCCCTCGCGCTGGACCCGTTCGCCCTGCCGATGCGGGAGGTGCCGGCCGGCTTCGCCGACTACGTGCTCGAGGTACGCGGGCACGGCGACCACTTCACGCCGCCCCCGACGGGCGGCCCGGGCGACGCGGACCTGCTCGCCCGCGCGGCCGACCGGGCGACGGAGCTCTGCCTCGCTTCCGGCGACCGGGTGTTGTTCGACGCGGCGGCGCACCCCGACCCGGTCGACTGGCTCCTCGCCCCCCTCACGGCCGGCGCCAGCATCGTCCTCTGCGGCAACCTCGATCCGTCCCGCCTCGACGCCCGCCTCGCGGCGGAGAAGGTCACCCGCTCCCTCGCTTGACCGCCCCACACGGTCAGGGGGTCGGGGCGGACTCCTCGGCGGCGCGGCGTTGCGCGAAGGTGGCGAAGGCCGTGAGGGACTCGGGGTTGGCCAGGGCGCCCTTGGCGGCCGCCGAGTCCACCGGGGTGCCGGTGAGGATCTTCTTGACCGGGACCTCGAGCTTCTTGGCCGAGAGGGTGCGCGGGACGGCGCGGACCTGGTGGATCTCGTCCGGCACGTGCCGGGGCGAGAGGGCGGTACGCAGCTCGCGGCAGATCTTCTTCCGCATGGGGTCGTCGAGTTCCAGGCCGTCGGCGAGCACCACGAAGAGCAGCAGCTCGCCGGCGCCGCCCTCGTCGTCCTCCAGGTGCACCACGACCGAGTCGACGACCTCGTCCAGCCCTTCGACCACCGAGTAGAACTCGGCGGTGCCGAGGCGGACGCCGCCCCGGTTGAGGGTGGCGTCCGAGCGACCGGTGATGACGCAGCCACCGCGGTCGTTGATGGTGATCCAGTCGCCGTGCCGCCACACCCCGGGATAGACCTCGAAGTACGCCTCCCGGTAGCGGCGGCCGTCCGGGTCGTTCCAGAAGCCCACCGGCATGCTCGGCATCGGCGCGGTGATCACCAGCTCACCCAGCTCGCCGATCACCGGGGTGCCGTCGGCCGAGCGGGCCTCCACCCTGGCGCCGAGCGCCCGGCAGGTGATCTCCCCGGCGTGTACCGGCAGCAGCGGCACGCCACCGACGAAGCCGGTGCAGACGTCGGTGCCGCCGGAGAGCGACTGGAGCTGGAGGCGGTCGCCGACCGTCTCGTACACCCAGGTGAAGCCCTCGGCGGGCAGCGGCGCGCCGGTCGAGCCGACCCCGCGCAGCGCGGAGAGGTCGGCGATCTCCTTCGGCACCAGGCCGGCCTTGCGGCAGGCCAGCAGGAACGGCGCCGAGGTGCCGAGGTACGTGGTGCCGGTCTCCTCGGCCAGCCGCCAGAGCGCGCCCAGGTCCGGGTGGCCCGGGTTGCCGTCGAAGAGCACGATCGCCGCGCCCACCGCCGGGCCGGAGACCAGGAAGTTCCACATCATCCAGCCGGTGGTGGTGAACCAGAAGAACCGGTCCGCCGGGCCCAGGTCGTGGTGCAGGGCCAGCATCTTGAGGTGCTCCAGCAGGATGCCGCCGTGGCCGTGCACGATCGGCTTGGGCAGCCCGGTGGTGCCGGAGGAGTAGAGCACGTAGAGCGGGTGGTCGAACGGTACCGGGGTGAAGGCCAGCGGCTCGTCGGTCGCCGCGGCCAGCTCGTCCCAGGAGATCGCGCCCTCCGGCGGGGTGCCGGCCGGGTCCAGGTACGCGATCCCGACGGTGTGCGCCAGCGACGGCAGCGCGGCCCGGATGGCGGCCACCTCGGCGCGCCGGTCCACCGGCTTGTCGCCGTACCGGTAGCCGTCCACCGCGACCAGGACCTTCGGCTCGATCTGCTGCCAGCGGTCGGTGACGCTGCGGGTACCGAACTCCGGCGCGCAGGAGGAGAAGGTCGCGCCGAGGCTGCTGGTGGCCAGCAGCAGCACGTACGTCTCGGGGATGTTCGGGGCGTACGCGGCCACCCGGTCCCCGGCGACCACGCCGAGCCGGCGCAGCCCGGCCGCCGCCCGGCGGACCTGCTCGCGCAGCTGGGCGGCGGTCAGGGTGACCGGCGCCCGGGTCTGACCGTGCGCGATCACCACCGGGTCGTCGTCGGCCCGGCCCGGCATCCGCAGCACGTTCTCGGCGTAGTTGAGCGTGGCGCCGGGGAACCACCGGGTGCCGGGCATCGCCGGGTCGGTCAGGGTCGCCGTCGGCGGGGTGTGGGCGACCACCTCGAAGTGGTCCCAGATCGAGCGCCAGAAGGCGTCCAGGTCGGTGACCGACCACTGCCACAGCTCGTCGTAGTCGGCGAAGTCCAGCCCGCGGTGTTCCCGCAGCCAGCGCAGGTAGCTCCCGATCCGGGACCGCTCGCGTACGTCCGCCGGCGGCGTCCACAGCACGTCACCCACTGCTCAACCCTCCCCTGGCCCCCGGCACGACTTTGTGAATGGGCCGTGGCGCCATCTTGCCCTACCTCGCAGCGCCATTCTGCGCACCGGGTGCCGGTGACGGGGCGTGGCCCGCCCACACGCCCGACCGGCCGCCTGTGTGGGTCAGCCCGCCCGATGCGCCTGGATCGCCCGGCGCTTGGCCAGCCGGTGCGCCCGGCGGATCTCCGCCTCCTTGAACCGGCGCTCGTCCTCCGGGGTCTCCGGCAGCACCGGCCGGACCGCCCGCGGCGCGCCGCCCACGTCGACCCCGACGAAGACCAGGTACGCGGTGGCCACCCCGACCGGCTGGTCCTCGGCCGAGTCCCAGCGCTCGGCCACCACCTTCACCCCGACCTCCATCGAGGTGTTGCCGGTCCAGTTCACCTGGGCGTGCGCGTGCACCAGGTCGCCGACCCGGACCGGCTCGGAGAAGACGATCTCGTCGATCGACGCGGTGACCGCCGTGCCGCCGCTGTGCCGGGCCGCGGCCGCCCCCGCCACGTCGTCGACGAACTTCATCAGCACGCCGCCGTGCACGGTGCCGTAGAGGTTGACATCGACAGCCGTCATGATGCGGCTCAGCGTGACCCGCGAGTACGAGGTCGGCTTGCCCGGCAGGGCGGTGGAGAGGTGCTCGGTCATGACGGAAACGGTACGGTGCGCGGATGCGACATCTCTGGAGCTTTCTCGCCGGGCTGGTGGTGGCGCCCATCACCTGGATGCTGGTCACCCTCGGGCAGGACGGGTCGGGCCGGACCGTGAACCGCTGGGTGGAGATCGGTACCTACAGCACGCCCAACCTGATCGAGCCGGCCGTCTACCTCGGCGTCGCCGGCATCCTGCTCGGCCTGCTCGGCACGCTGCGCGTCTCGCCGTTCGGTCCCCTCGTCGCGGGGCTGCTGCTGATCATCCCCTACGTCGGGATGTTCATCGCCCCGTTCACCGTGCTCGACCGGATCCCGGAGGGCTGGAAGGTGCTCGGGGACCCGCTGCCACTGCGCCAGCCGGTGCAGAACGGCACACTCTTCCTCATCGGCCTGCTGCTGCTGATGGCGGTGTTCAGCACCCAGCGCTGGCGCGGCCGGCCGGAGCCGACGACCGGGGCGGAGCTGACCCCGGCCGAGAACCCCTTCACCCTCAGCGACTGGCCAGCGTCCACCGGCCGGACCGAGCAGGACACCACTCCGTCCAGCCTCGGCTACCCCGAGAACACCACCGAGCCGCTGCCCCGGCGCAGCGGCACCGAGTCGCCGTGGTCCGCCCCGCCGCGGCACGGCGCCCAGTCCGACAGCACCACCGGGACCACCGACAACCGTTGACGACCGCGGGCGGGCCGGAAACACCGGCCCGCCCGCCCGAGTCGTCCGCCCCGCTCAGCCCTTGAGCAACTGGCGGGCCATCACGATGCGCTGCACCTGGTTGGTGCCCTCGTAGATCTGGGTGATCTTGGCGTCCCGCATCATCCGCTCGACCGGGTAGTCCCGGGTGTAGCCGTAGCCGCCGAGCAGCTGCACCGCGTCGGTGGTGATCTCCATGGCGGCGTCCGAGGCGAAGCACTTGGCGGCCGCGCCGAAGTAGGTCAGGTCAGCGTCGCCACGCTCGGACTTGCCGGCCGCGGCGTACGTCAGCTGCCGGGCCGCCTCCAGCTTCATCCCCATGTCGGCGAGCATGAACTGGATGCCCTGGAAGTCGGCGAGCGGCTTGCCGAACTGCTTGCGCTCGGCCACGTACCCCTTGGCGTAGTCCAGCGCGCCCTGGGCGATGCCGACGGCCTGCGCGGCGATGGTGACCCGGGTGTGGTCCAGGGTCTTCATCGCGGTGGCGAAGCCGGTGCCCTCGGCGCCGATCATCCGGTCCGCCGGGATCCGGACGTTGTCCAGGTAGACCTCGCGGGTCGGGGAGCCCTTGATGCCGAGCTTCTTCTCCGGGGCGCCGAAGCTGACCCCGGCGTCGGACTTCTCCACCACGAACGCGGAGATGCCGCGGGACCGAGCTGTGGGATCAGTCACAGCGAAGACGGTGTAGTACTCCGAGACGCCCGCGTTGGTGATCCACCGCTTCACGCCGTTGAGCACCCAGTGGTCGCCGTCGCGGACCGCGCGGGTGGTCATCGAGGCCGCGTCGCTGCCGGCCTCCGGCTCTGAGAGGCAGTACGAGAACATCGCGTCGCCGGTGGCGACCCTGCTCAGGTACTTCTGCTTGAGCTCCTCGGAGCCGGCCAGGATCAGCGGCATCGTGCCGAGCTTGTTGACCGCCGGGATCAGCGAGGACGAGGCGCAGGCCCGCGCCACCTCCTCGATCACGATCGCCGTCGCCAGGGCGTCCGCACCCGCACCGCCGTACTCGACGGGGATGTGCGGGGCGTGGAAATCCGCGGCCCGCAGGGCGTCGTACGACGCCTTGGGGAACTCGCCGGTCTCATCCGCCTCGGCGGCGTTTGGGGCCACCTTCGCGTCACAGACCTCCCGGACCGCGTCACGGATCGCCTGGTGTTCCTCGGGCAACCGGTAGACGTCGAACGACTGCGCTGCGGCCATGTCGGCCCTCCCCTTTCACCGCTATCATGCCCAGTCTGTGGCGTCAGGAGACCGCCGACCGCGCAGACTGAAGGATAGCGACCACGGTTCAGAGGCTCATTACCGCCGCGTAGGCTCGTGCACGACAGGCGTCGACACGGCACAACGACCCTCACATGACGACAAAGTTCCTTCGGTGCCCGGCCAGGCGCCGCACCCGATTGCGACGCAACGAAGCGCCGCCAGTGCGAGCGGAGAAGACAGGCGTGACGATCCCGTACCCGAACATCCAGCCGGTGCCGGCCATCGCCCCGGTGGCGCCCCCCTCGGGTGCGGCCCGGCCGCGGGTGACCTTCCTGGGCACCGGTTACCTCGGCGCGACCTACGCCATCTGCTACGCCGAGCTGGGCTACGAGGTCCTCGGATTCGACGTCGACGCCGACAAGATCGCCAAGCTGAACGCCGGTGAGGTGCCGATCCACGAGCCGGGCCTGGACGAGCTGCTCCGGCGCAACCTGGCCGCGGGACGGCTGCGGTTCAGCACCGACATCGCCGAGACCGCCGAGTTCGGCGACGTGCACTTCATCTGCGTGGGCACCCCGCAGCGCGCCGACGGGATGGGCGCGGACCTGTCGTACGTCGAGGCGTCGGTGACCGCCCTGGCCCAGCAGCTGACCCGCAAGGCGCTGATCGTCGGCAAGTCCACCGTCCCGGTCGGCACCGCCGAGTGGGTGGAGCAGTTGGTCGGCAAGCACACCCCCGCCGACCTCGGCGTCGAGGTGGCGTGGAGCCCCGAGTTCCTGCAGGAGGGCTTCGCCGTCGACGACGTGCTGCGCCCCAACCGGATCGTGGTCGGCGTCAAGAGCGAGTGGGCCAACGCCATGCTCTACGCCGCCCACAAGGGCGTCTTCGACCTGGCCGCCACCGAGGACCGCGAGGTGCCCCTGGTGGTCACCGACTTCGCCACCGCCGAGCTGGTCAAGGTCGCGGCGAACGCCTTCCTCGCCACCAAGATCTCCTTCATCAACGCGATGGCCGAGGTCTGCGAGGCCTCCGGCGGTGACGTCACCCAGCTGGCCCGGGCCATCGGGTACGACCCCCGGATCGGCAACCGGTTCCTCCAGGCCGGCCTCGGCTTTGGCGGCGCCTGCCTGCCCAAGGACATCCGCGCCTTCCAGGCCCGGGCCCAGGAGCTGGGCGCCGGTGAGGCGCTGCGCTTCCTGCACGAGGTGGACCTGATCAACCTGCGTCGTCGTACCCGGGTCCTCCAGCTCGCCGCCGACCTGCTCGGCCGCCGCTCCGGCCCGGCCGGCCCCGACTTCTCCGGCACCCGGATCGCCGTGCTGGGCGCGACCTTCAAGCCCAACACCGACGACGTCCGCGACGCCCCGGCGCTCGCCGTCGCCGCGCTGCTGGCCAAGGCCGGCGCCGACGTGCGGGTGTACGACCCGCAAGGCACCGAGAACGCCCGCCGGGTGGTGCCCGAGCTGACCTACGAGGCCAGCATGAACGACGCGGTGACCGGCGCCGACCTGGTCTGCGTGCTCACCGAGTGGGCCGACTTCCGCAACGCCGACCCGGTCGCCCTCGGCGAGCTGGCCGCCGGACGCAAGGTCGTCGACGGACGCAACTGCCTCGACTCGGCACTGTGGACGCAGGCCGGCTGGGAGTACCGGGGCATGGGCCGGCCCTGACCACCACGACCTGACGCGCCGGCCGGGGAGCACCGCTTCCCGGCCGGCGCGTTTTTGTTGCCCGGAACGGAGCGCCAGGTGTCGAAATCCACGCCGGCTCAAGGCATGCTGCGACAGTGAGGGTCCACAGTGCGGGCCGGCCGGGTGGAGGGGTGTCGTGCAGAGCTTTCAGTGCTCCTCGTGCGGCCGGGAGATCAAGCCGGCCGCCCGCTGCCCGCACTGCGACGTCGACCAGCCGCAGTGGCACGAACACCTGGCGGAGATCGAGCGCTCCATCGCGGAGATGAAGGCGCGCGACGCCGAGATCGCCCGCGAGCAGCGGCAGATCGCCGCCAAGATGCAGGCCGCCCTCTTCCAGCGGGACATCCTCGCCCACGCCGGTGAGGAACGGATCTGGCAGCCCACCCGCCCCCGCCGGGGGCTGCGCCGCAAGCCCGGCCGCCGGCCGCCGACCGCCGCCACCGGCGCGCCACCCCGGGTGCCCCGGCAGGGCGCCGCCCCACCCGGGCCCGAGGACCTTCCGCCCCGCCCGCGCGCCACCGCCAGCTGGCTGGACGTCGACGACCCCGAGCACCCGCCGGAGGCCTCCTCCCGGGAGGTGCAGAACATCCCGCTCGGGCTGGGCGCGCTGCTGCTGGCCGTGGCCGCGGTCGTCTTCGCCGCCGTCGCCACCAGCTCGATGGACGCCCTGGCCCGGCTCGGCATCCTGCTCGTCGCCACCGTGCTGCTGCTGCTCGCCCCGCCGGCGCTGGCCCGGCGCGGGCTCACCTCCACGGCCGAGACGATCGCCACCGTCGGCCTGCTGCTGGTGCCACTCGCCGGGTACGCCCTCTGGGCGGTGGACCGGATCGGCAACGGCGGCGCCACCGGCGCGGTCTTCTCCGGCGTGATCTTCGCGGCCACCGCCGCCGTCGCCCTCGGGTACGCCGCCGGGACCGGCCTGCGCGCGCCCCGCTTCGCGGCGGTGCTCGCCGCCCAGCCGGTGGTGCCGCTGTTCGCGTACGACCGGGTCAGCGGCCCGGGCGGCTGGGCCCTGGCGCTGACCGTGGTCGCCGTGCTCGACCTCTGGCTGGCCCGCTCCGGGGTGGTCCTGGAACGGCCGGTCGTCCCGCCGCCCGCGACGGACACGCCGGCCGCACCCCGGCAGCGCAGCGCCGTGGACGGCCGGCCCGAGGGGGCGCCCGAGGAGTCCGACGAGGTGCTCGGCACCACCGCCGCCCCGGCCGAGACCGTACGCCCGGTGCCGTGGCTGCCCCAGCTGACCTGGGTGCTGCACGGCGCGGCTGTCGCGCTCGCCCTGGCGTACGCGGTCACCGCGCTGCTGCGCGCGACCACCCCGCCCGGGGCCACCGGGGCCGCCGCGGTGCTGCTGCTGGCCGCGGCGGTGGCCCTGACCGGGACGCTGATGCTGCGCCGTCCGCCGCTGCCCGACGTGGGCGCGGGCATCCTCACCCTGGCGGTGATCGGCGCGCTGGGGCGGATCGCCTCGGTCGCCTTCCCCGGCCGGGCCCTGCTGCTGATCGCCGCGGTCATCACGCTCACCGGACTGGCCGTGCGGGCCGTACCGGAGGCGGCCCGGCGCGGGCCGCAGTTCGCCTCGGCGGCGGCGCTCACGGTCAGCGGCCTGGTGGTGGCCGGCGGCGCCCTACGCGCCGGCCTGGCCCCGGCCCAGGCCGCGCTGCCGGCCTGGTCGGCCGGCCTGGACCGGTTCCCCGCCGAACTCGCGGCGGCGGTCGGCCCGGCCGACTGGCAGCTCGCGGCCAGCGCCCTGCTGTTGACCATCGCCGCGGTGCTGGCCCTGCCCCCGGAGATCCGCCGGGAGTTCGCGGTGGTCGGCGCGGGACTGACCGCGCTCGCCGTGCCGGCCTCGTTCGGCCTCGGCTGGGCGGCGGCGCCCTGGCCGATGGTGCTGGCCGCGGTCGGCGTCGGCGTGCTGGGGCTCTCCGCCACCACCGCCCGCGCCGCCCTGGTGCACGCCGCTACCGCGACCGTGGTGGGTGTCATCGGCGCCGGCGCCGCGCTGAGCCGACCCGCGCTGACCGCCGCCGCGCTGGTCACCCTGATGCTGGCCGGGGTGCTGGTGGCGCTCGCCCCGCGGGTGCGGCTCGCCCCGGCGGCCGCGGAGACGCTCTCCGGCTGGGCCGCCGGCGGCGCCGCGTTCGCGCTCCCCGGCGCGGTGGCCGCCTTCGTCGCCGCCACCGAACCGGCCGGTCCGGCGCCGACCCCGGCGGTGCTGCGCGAGCTGACCGTGCCGATCCTGGCGGCCAGCTTCCTCGCGGTCTGCGTCACCCTCGGCTACGCCGCGATGGTGCGGGTCTCGCAGCGGCACATCAGCCTGCCGCACGCCGCCGGCACCGCGCTGGGCGCGCTGGCGGTGGTCGGCGCCGCCTTCTTCGCCCCCGGCCGGACCGCCGCCGACGCCTGGGTGGGCGGGCTGCTGCTGGTCGCCACCCTGCTGGTGGTCTTCGCCGGGCAGGTCGACGCGGGACGCCGGTCCGACCTCGCCCTGGACGGCGCCGACCTGGCGGCCGCCGCGGTCACCGCCGCGCTGATTGCCACGCTGGCCCGGATCGCCGCGGTGATCTCCCCCGGCGGGCAGCTCGCGGTGGCCGCCGGACTGGTGCTGGTGGTCGCGGTCGCCGCCCGGGCGATGCCGGAGGAGTGGCGGCGCGGGCCGGTGCTGGGGATCGCCGTCGGCGGCACCCTGATCGGCCTGCTGGCCGCGTGGTCGTCGCTGCGCGGCGGGGTCGGCGTGCTGGCCACCCCCGGCCCGATCTGGGCCGGCGACCTGACCGGCTGGCCGGCCGCCCCGACCGGCGGCTCGACCTGGCAGGCCCCGGTCGCCCTGGCGCTGCTCGCGGTGGCCGCCGGGATCCTCCTGCCGCCGCCCTGGAAGTACGACGTCGCCGGGGCGGCCGCGGTGCTCGCCACGATCGGCGCGCCGGCCGCCTTCGACCTGCCCTGGTGGTCGCCGGTGCTGGTAGGGCTGATGGTCGCCACCATCTTCGGGATGGCCGCGGTGGCCTCGGCCGACCCGCGTGCCGGGCTGTCCCGGGCCACGGTGGCCGGCGCGGTCGCCCTGCACGCGGCCGGGGCCGGGCTGGTCCGCCCGTGGACGACCGCGCTGGCGCTGGGCGGCATCGCGCTGATCGGACTGACGGTCGCGGCCCTGGCCCGGACGCTCGCGCCGTCCCTGGTGGAGGACGTCGACACCGAGGGGATGCCGCCGCACCTGGTGCAGATCGGTGGCGTCGCGGCGGGCGCCGCGCTGCTGGCGCTCCCCGGCGCGGTGGCCGCCCTGGCCGCCGAGTTCGGCAACCCGGCCCAGGTGGTGCTCACCGCGGCGCTGGCGGCCTCCAGCGTCGGGCTCGCCGGGGTGGCCGCCGTCCGCCGGCAGGTGCCGCAGTACCTGCCGTACGCGAGCGCGGCGATCGTCGGCGGCGCGACGGTCAGCGCGCTGGGCGCCATCGTGTCCCGGCTCCCCTCCGGGGTGTTCGCCGCTGCGGCGGCGCTGCTCGGGGTGCTCGCCGAGCTGGTCCGGGCGGCAACCGTCCCACCGGTCGGCTCCGCCCAGCCGGTACGCCGCTGGACGGTGCTGCTGGACGGGGCGCTGCGCCGGCTGCCCGACGACGGCACGGACCGCCGCTGGCGGATCAGCCCGGCCGCCGGGGCGCTCGCCGCGGCGGCGCTGCCGACCCTGATGGCACTGGCCTCGCTCGCGCCGCTGCTCTACATCGCCCTGGTCGAGCCGCACCGGATGCTCGCCCACGTCTGGCAGGGGCCGCCGCCGGAGCTGCGCACCCCGCCGCCCGAGGCGGTGGACCCGACGCACGTGCTGACCGCGCTGCTGCTCACCGCGACCGCGGCGCTGGCCGCCACCGGGTTCAGCGGCGGCCGGCGGTCCCGGGCCGTGCCGGTGGTGCTGCCCGGCCTCGCGGTGACGGTGCTGATCACCCCGATCGCCCTCGGCCGGGCCTGGCCGGAGAACGCGCTGGCCGCGCTCTCGGTCTTCACCATCTCGATGCTCGGCCTCGCGCTGACCCCGCCGCCGCCACTGGTCGAGCGGGCCCGGTCGTTGCGGGTGGCCCGGGTGCTGGTCTTCGCCATCGGGTTGGCCGCCGGCGGCGCCGGGCTGGCCGGCAGCCTCGCCAGCCGGGGGCTGACCCTGTTCACGCTGGGCGGCGCGGTGGGCGTCGGCACGGTCGCCGCGCTCTTCGGCATCACCCAGCGGGCCCGCATCCTCGGCTGGCTCTTCGCCTCGCTGATGGCGCAGCTCTTCGTGTTCACCGCCGGCCTGGTCGCCGGGTTCGCCGCGGTCTGGTCGGCGTTCGGGGTGCTGGCCGTCGGGGCGGCGTTGCAGGTCTTCGCGGCCTCCCTGCCGCGACTGCGCCGCCCGGAGGCGCAACGGGAGGCGGCCACCGTGGAGTGGAGCGGGTACGCCGCCGCGCTGATCGCCCTGGCGCTGGCGTACGACTCGCCCCGGCACATCGCCGCCCTGCTGGCCGCCTGGGGCGCCGTCCTCGGGGTGGCCGCGAGCCGGCCCGGACGCCGGCCGGTGGAACGGCAGATCCTCTTCTGGGCGGTGGTGGCCTGCGAGATCACCGCCTGGTGGATCCTGATGCGGGTCGCCGACGTGGCGCTGCCCGAGGCGTACACCCTGCCGTTCGCGGCGCTCGCGCTGCTGGTCGGGATGCTCGAGATGCGGCACCGGCCGGACATGTCCAGCTGGCTGGCGTACGGGCCGGCGCTGGTCACCGCGTTCGTGCCCACCCTGGCGATCGTGCTGGCCACCGACTCCAGCATGCTGCGGCAGGTGCTGCTGCTGCTCGGCGCGGTGGCGGTGCTGATCTTCGGCTCGACCAGCCGGCAGCAGGCGCCGGTGATCGTCGGCGCGGCGGTGACCGCGATCGCGGCGGTGCACGCGCTGTTCAGCCTCGGGCCGTGGCTGGTGCTGATCCCGGTCGGGCTGGTGCTGCTGGTGCTGGGGGCGAGCAACGAGCGGCGTCGCCGGGCCCAGGAGCGGCTGCAGACCGCGCTGCGCGGCATGAGATGAATTCGAGGGGCCCTGCGGCGTGACTGCCTGGTGGCGCAGAGCGGGCCGGTGGTCGACCGGGGGTCAGGTGAGGGAGGCGCGGAGGGCGGCGTCCTTCTCGGCGACCAGGTCCTCCAGGCTCGACTGGTAGTCGGCCATCCGCTTGAGCAGCGTCGGGTCGCCCGCGGCCAGGATGCGGACGGCGAGCAGCCCGGCGTTGCGGGCGTTGCCGATCGACACGGTGGCCACCGGGACGCCGGCCGGCATCTGCACGATGGAGAGCAGCGAGTCCATCCCGTCCAGGTACTTCAGTGGCACCGGCACGCCGATCACCGGCAGCGGGGTCACCGAGGCGACCATGCCGGGCAGGTGGGCGGCCCCGCCCGCCCCCGCGATGATCACCTTCACGCCCCGTCCGGCGGCGGTCCGGCCGTACTCGATCATCTTGACCGGGGTGCGGTGGGCGGAGACGACGTTGACCTCGTACGGCACCTCGAACTCGTCCAGCGCCTCGGCGGCGGCCCTCATCACCGGCCAGTCCGAGTCGCTGCCCATGATCAGCCCGACGGTGCTCACTCGTGCCCCTCCCGCAGCCAGCGGGCGGCCCGCGCGGCCCGCGCCCGTACGTCGTCCAGGTCGTCGCCGAGCACGGTCACGTGCCCGATCTTGCGGCCGGGGCGCACCTGCTTGCCGTACAGGTGCACCTTGGCGCCCGGTTCGGCGGCGAAGAGGTGGTGCAGCCGCTCGTCGATCGAGATCCCGCCGGGCTCGCCGCCGAGCACGTTCGCCATCACCACGACCGGCGCGGTCAGCGAGGTGTCCCCCATCGGGTAGTCGAGCACGGCCCGCAGGTGCTGCTCGAACTGCGACGTGCGGGCGCCCTCGATGGTCCAGTGTCCGGAGTTGTGCGGGCGCATCGCCAGCTCGTTGACCACGATCCCGGGCCGGCCGGCGGCGTCGACGACCTCGAACAGCTCCACCGCCAGCAGGCCGACCACGTCGAGCGCGGTGGCCAGGTCGATGGCGAGCTGCTGGGCGGCGAGCGCCAGCTCCTCGGGCAGGCCCGGAGCGGGGGCGAGCACCTCGACGCAGATCCCGTCCCGCTGCACCGTCTCCACCACCGGGTACGCGGCGACCTGCCCGAACGGCGAGCGGGCCACCTGCACGGCCAGCTCCCGGCGCAGCGCCACCCGCTCCTCGACGATCAGCGACGTGCCGCCGGCGAGCAGGGTCTTCGCCAGCTCGGTGGCCTGCGCGGCGTCGTCGACCCGCCAGACACCCCGGCCGTCGTAGCCGCCGCGGGCCGCCTTGAGCACCACCGGCCAGCCCTGCTGCTCGCCGAAGGCGACCAGGTCGGCGGGGACGGCGACCGGGCGCCAGGCCGGGTTCGGCGCGCCCAGCTCACCGAGCCGTTCCCGCATGATCCGCTTGTCCTGGGCGTGCAGCAGCGCGTCGGCGGGCGGGAAGAGCTTCACCCCCTCGTCGGCGAGGGCGCGGATGTGCTCGGTCGGCACGTGCTCGTGGTCGAAGGTGACCACGTCGCAGCCCTTGGCGAAGGTTCGCAGCGCGGAGATGTCGGTGTGGTCGCCGTACTGGACGTCGGCGGCGACCAGGGCCGCGCCGTCGTCCGGGGCGAGCGCCAGCACGCGCAGCGACTGGCCGAGGGCGATGGCGGCCTGGTGGGTCATCCGGGCCAGCTGGCCCCCGCCCACCATGCCGACGATGGGCAGACCGGTACGGGAATCCATAGCGCCGTCAGCCTATCCGGGCCGCCACCGGCCCCACCCCGGAGGGCCGATCCGGCCACCCGGGCCGGGCGACCGGAGATCGGCCGATGTGGCGGTGTCGGACGGTCGCGGACACCGCCACGTCGGCGGAATGGGAACGACCGGGCTCAGGCGGCGGAGCTGACCACGATGCGGCGGGGGGCACGGGAGATCTCGCGGGCGGTGGTCCGGGCGATCAGCGCGGAGCCGATCACCGTGGGGGCCAGCCAGGCGACCAGGTTGCCGTCGGTCATCTGCACGGCGAAGCCGGTGACGAAGGCGATCACCGTGCTCCCCATCAGGTTGAGGTGCCACACCCGCCAGCCGCGGCCGCCGAGGCCACGCGGGCGGCGGCGGGCGAACCAGAGGCCACCCACCAGCCAGCCGAGGGTCAGCGCGCCGAGCACGGCGAGCCCCCAGAGCCGGGCCGGATCAAAGGCGAAGAGCCCGAACGCGCTGAGGCTGAGCCCGACGGCGGCGCCGGCGTAGATCCGGCCGAGCAGGGTGTGCCGGCCGCGCCGCTTCGGCGCGAGCAGCACGGGCAGGGCGAGCAGCAGCCCGGCGGTGCCGCTGGCGGCGTGGACCACGACGAGAAGTGTGTGCATGACGCCCCTCCCCCGAACCTCCCATTGTGGGAGGTCGACGCTCTCATCGTGCGACCTGACACAATGGGATGTCAAGCTACTTGAAGGAGAACACACGGATGCCGGACCGGCCGCTGAACGCCACCGCCGCCTCGCTGCTGGGCTTCCTGCATGACGGGCCGATGACCGGTTGGGACCTGGTCGAGTACGCCCAGCAGCGGATCGGCGCGTTCTGGTCGCTGACCCAGAGCCAGGTCTACCGGGAGTTGACCGCGATGGCCGCCGCCGGACTGGTCCGGGCCGGCGAACGGGGGCGCCGCGACCGCCAGCCGTACGAGATCACCGACGCCGGCCGCGCCGCGTTCGCCGAATGGGCCGCGAAGCCGCCGGCGGAGGAGACCATCCGATTCCCCCTGCTGATCACCGTGCTCTTCGGGCGGCACCTGCCGCCGGACCGGCTCGCCGAGTACCTGGCCGCGCACCGGGCCACCCACGCTGCCCGGCTGGCCGGCTACGAGCAGGTCGCGGCGGCGCTGCCGCCGGAGGCGGACGACGTCGACCCGTACTCGGTGGCGACCCTGCGCTTCGGGCTGGCGTACGAGCGGGCGGTGCTGGAGTGGTTCGACGCGCTGCCGGCGGCGTTGCGCCCGGCGGCCGGCGGGAGCGGCGCCGCCGCGGCCACCGACGGCTGAGATCATCCTGGGATGACGACCCGTGAGACCCTCCGCGCCCTGCCGGTGCTGGCGCACCCGATGCCGTCCTTCGACCCGACCGCCACGCCGGCCGAGCCGATCGCGCTCTTCGCCGGATGGCTCGCCGAGGCGGTCGACGCCGGGGTGGACGAGCCGCACGCCATGACGCTGTCCACGGTCGACGCCGACGGCGCCCCCGACGCCCGGGTGCTGATCCTCAAGGACCTCGACGCGACCGGCTGGCATTTCGCCACCAGCTCGGTCAGCGCCAAGGGATGGCAGCTCGCCACCGAGCCCCGGGTCGCGCTGAGCTTCCACTGGCGGGAGCAGGGCCGCCAGGTCCGGGTCCGTGGCACCGCCCGCGCCGCCGACCCGACCGTGTCCCGGGCGGACTTCCGGGCCCGGCCGGAGGGTTCCCGGGTCGCCACCCTGGCCGGGCGGCAGAGTGCGGTCCTCACCGACCGGGCCGAGCTGGACCGGGAGCTGTCGGCCGTCCGCGCCCGGCTGACCGCCGACCCGGACCTGGTCGCCGAGGCGCACACGGTCTATGCCGTCGCCCCGACCACCGTCGAGTTCTGGCAGGCCGACCGGGAGCGCCGGCACGTGCGGCTGCGCTACCGGCGTACCCCGGACGGATGGGAGCGCGAGCTGCTCTGGCCGTGAGCCACCCGGTCAGCCCAGCTGGGCGACCAGGTCGTCGACCGAGGTCACCGGCCGCTGGCAGACGAACCCCCGGCAGACGTACGCGGTGGGCCGGCCGTCGACCATCGGCCGGTCGGCGAGCAGCGGCACCCCGGGCTGGTCCGGCCGGCCGGCCACCACCACCGCGCCGGGCGGGGCGTACCGGTGGGCGGCGGCGACCAGCGCGTCCGCCGCCGGGTCGCCGGTGGCCACCGCGATCTCGTACGGCCCGGAGAGCAGCGCCTCCCCGGCGGTCGCCGCGTACCCGGTGAACCGGGCGTGTCGGCCGACGATCGGCGCGACGGTCGACAGGGCCGTCTCGGCCGCCTCCCGGTACCGGCCCTCCCCGGTCAACGCGGAGTACGCCACCAGCGCCGCCACGATCGCCGAGCGCCCGGACGGGGTGGCGTTGTCGGTCGGGTCGGCCGGCCGGGCGACCAGCCGCTCGGCGTCGTCGGCGGTGTCGTAGAAGCCGCCGTCCGGGGCGGCGAACCGGGCCAGCGCGACGTCGAGCAGCCCGCCGGCCAGCTCCAGCCAGCGTCCCTCGCCGGCGAGCTGGTGCATCGCGCAGAACGCCTCGGCCACGCAGCCGTAGTCCTCCAGGACACCGGCCGGCTCGCCGACCACCTTGTCCCGGGAGGCACGGCGCAGTCGCCCGTCCACGATGTGCACGGCGGCGAGGTGCTCGGCCGCGTCCCGCATCGCCCCGTCGGCGACGATGGCGATCCCGTCCATCAGGTTCGCGTCCTCGTCGTCGGGGGACGCGTACACCGCGGCGACCTGGAGGAAATCGGCGATCGCCGTGATCGCCAGGCCGTTCCAGGCGGCCACCACCTTGTCGTCGCGGGCCGGCTGCGGCCGGGTGTCCCGGGCGGCCAGCAGCCGCCCCACCACCTCCTGCCAGCGGGCGCGCACGGCGGGATCGGCGTCGTCAACGTCCCGGGCCAGCTTCAGCACGCTCGTGCCGTGCTCGAACGTGCCTGACTCGGTGACCGCGAAGAGGTCGGCGGCCCAGCGGCCGTCGGACTCCCCCAGCACCTCGACCAGCTGAGCCGGCGTCCAGGCGTAGGTGAGCCCCTCGACGCCCTCGGTGTCGGCGTCCAGCGCGGAGGCGAAGCCCTCCCCGGGGCGGTGCAGCTCGTCGGCGAGGAACCGGGCGGTGTCCCGGGCCACCCGCCGGGCCAGCCGGTCGCCGGTGAGCCGCCAGAGCTGAGTGTAGGCCCGCAGCAGCAGGGCGTTGTCGTAGAGCATCTTCTCGAAGTGCGGCACGGTCCAGTGCGCGTCCACCGAGTATCGGGCGAAGCCCCCGGCGAGCTGGTCGTGGATGCCACCGCGGGCCATCGCCTCGCAGGTGTGCCGGACCATCTCCAGACTCCGCGCCGAGCCGGTGCGCTGGTGGTGTCGGAGCAGGAAGAGCAGGTTCATGTGCGGCGGGAACTTCGGCGCCCCGCCGAAGCCGCCGTTCGTCTCGTCGTACTCCCGGGAGAGCTGGTCGGCGGCGGCGTCGAGCAGTTCGGCGGTGAGCGGGGCGGTCGGGCCGCCGACGGCCTGGGCGCCGCCGATCGCCTCGACCACCGCGGCGCCCTGGCGCAGCACGGCCTCGCGCTGCTCCCGCCAGGCGGTGCCGACCGACTCCAGCAGCCGGACGAAGTTCGGTCGCGGGAAGTAGGTGCCGCAGAAGAACGGGGTGCCGTCTGGCGTGGCGAAGACCGTCATCGGCCAGCCGCCCTGCCCGGTCATCGCCTGGGTGGCGGTCATGTAGACCGCGTCGACGTCCGGCCGCTCCTCGCGGTCCACCTTGATCGCCACGAAGCCCTCGTTGACCAGCGCGCCGACCTGCTCGTTCTCGAACGACTCGTGGGCCATCACGTGGCACCAGTGGCAGGCCGCGTAACCGACCGAGATGAGCACCGGCACGTCCCGCCGCTTCGCCTCGGCGAACGCCTCGTCGCACCAGGGCCACCAGTCCACCGGGTTGTCGGCGTGCTGGAGCAGGTAGGGCGAGGTGGCGCCAGCGAGTCGATTCACCCGACGACCATATCCAGCCCCGGTCGACCCCGCCGGGGCAACCGCCCCGCCGCTACGGAGCCTTCCGTCGTACTGCCTGGACGACATCCGGCTCTGGCTGGGCGCCCACCCGGGTGCCGGGCCGCTGCACCTCAAGCTGGAGCTCAAGACCGGCTTCAGCAGCCGTACCGGGCAGGGGCCGGCCCAGCTCGACGCGCTGCTCGCCGCCCGCCTGGGCGGCCGGGTGTTCCGCCCGGCCGACCTCAAGGGCGGATACGCCACACTGGACTCAGGAGGCGCCGTCGGCGCGGAGCGGGAAGACGTTCGACTCGGCCGCGTCGCGCAGCGTGCCGAGCACCGCGCCGATCTTGTCCGCCGGCATCGGCTTGAAGAAGTGGTAGCCCTGCGCGGCGGTGCAGCCCAGCTCGGCCAGGGCGAGCCGCTGCTCGGCGGTCTCCACCCCCTCGGCGACCACCCGCAGCCCCAGCTCGTGGGCGAGCCCCACGGTGGTCCGGACGATCGCCGCAGCCTCCGGGGAGTCGGCCATCCGGATCACGAACGAGCGGTCCACCTTCAGCTCGTCCACCGCGATCCGGGTCAGGAAGGTCAGCGACGAGAAGCCGGTGCCGAAGTCGTCGACGGCGAGTTGCACGCCCATCGACCGCAGCGTGCCCAGCACCTCGTCGATCACCTCCAGCTCGCTCATCACCACTGTCTCGGTGATCTCCAGGACCAGCCGGCGCGCCGGCACCTGGTGCCGGCGCAGCGCCTCGGCGATGTCGGCCGGCAGGCGGGGGTCGAGCAGGCTGCGCGCCGACAGGTTCACCGAGATCGGCACGTCCAGGCCGTCCCGGGCCCACTCGGCGGCCACGGTGAGCGCCTTGTCCAGCACGTACCGGGTGAAGGTGCCGAGCTGCTCGCTGTTCTCCACCGGGCGGATGAAGTCCGCCGGGCCCAGCCAGCCGCGCCGCGGGTGCCGCCAGCGGATCAGCGCCTCCACCCCGGTCGGCGCGCCGGTGGCCAGGTCGACCGCGGGCTGCAGCGCCAGCACCAGCTGGTCGTCGGCGGCCAGCGCCTCCCGCAGCTCGGCGAGCAGGGCCAGCTGGTCGGTGCTGGCGGCGTCCCGGGAGGTGTCGTACGCGGCGACGCTGCCGCCGCCCTCCTTCGCCTGGTACATGGCGATGTCGGCCCGACGCAGCAGCTCGGTCAGGTCGGCGCTGCCGGCGCCGGCCACCACCACGCCCACCGAGACCTCGACGGACATGCGTACCCCGGCCACCTCGGTCGGCGCGGCGAGCCGCTCGGCGATCTCCCGGGCCTGGCGCAGCGCGTACGCCATCGGGGCCGTCTGGTCCCCGATCACCGGGACCGACGTCAGCAGCAGGGCGAACTCGTCCCCGCCGAGGCGCCCGAGCAGGTCGCCCGGACGGGCCATGGCGCCCAACCGGTTCGCGGTGAGCCGGAGCAGCTGGTCGCCGGCCGCGTGCCCGAGGGTGTCGTTGACCTCTTTGAACTGGTTGATGTCCAGCAGCAGCAGGGCCACCGGGTGGTCGTGGGCGAGCTGCCGCAGCGCCTGGTCGCCCTTGCTGAGCATGGCCGCCCGGTTGACCAGCCCGGTCAGCGCGTCGTGCACCGCGTCGTACGACGACCGCGCGCTCATCAGCCGCAGCTCCCGATGGGTGGCCGCGTCGTGCAGCGCGGCGGCCAACGCGTCGGAGAAGGCCGCCACGGCGTCCCGCTCCCGGACGCTGGGCGGCGCGGAGGCGGGGAACCGGACCCGCAGCTCACCGACCTGGACGTCGCCGACGGCCAGCGGACGGGTCAGCTCATGCTCCACCTCCACCGGCCGGCCGGGCGCCTCGACCTCCCGGTCGCGCACCTGGCCGGAGGCGTCCCCCCGGTAGCGGCGCCACCGGCCGTCGCCCCGGGCCACGTCCACGTCGACCAGCTCGGCACCGAAGAGGGTCAGCGCGCCGGTCACCGCAGCGGTGGCCACCCCGCGCTCGTCGAGCTGGTTGAGCGCGGCGGTCGCCTCGGCGAACGCGCGCCAGGTCCGCCGCTCCTGGTCGGCCCGGAGCCGGTGCCGGTAGGTCTGCTGGAGCAGCCAGAGCAGCGGCGGGAGGAGCAGCAGCCAGCGGGCGTCGATCTCCACCAGCGCGACGACGACCAGGCCGACCGCCACGTTGCCGACGAACATCAGCAGCTTGCCGCGGAGCGCGGCGAGCACCGGCGGACCGATCGCCACGCCGTGCCGCAGCGCCAGGGTGGCGCCGCCCAGCGAGGCGGTGGCGGACAGGTACGTCACCGAGCCGGCGATCAGGGCCAGGGCCAGTCCGGGGGTGGGCGCGGAGAGCAGCGGCTCACCGAGCCCGGTGGCGACGGCCACGGCGAGCGCGGTGGCGGCGGTCAGCGACGCCGCGATCCGGAGCACCTCCAGTGGCGGTCGCCGGTCGGCGGCCAGCGACATGACCGTCCAGGCCGAGCCGGCGCCGAGCAGCGCGGCGGCCGGCAGCCAGCCGGCCGGGACCAGGTAGAGGCAGATGATCAGCGCGGCCTCGCCCCAGGTGATGCTGACCATGCCGGTGGCGGTGCGGAACCGCAGCCGGGCCAGTTGGGCGACCGCGAACGCGGCGACCGCGATCCCGAACCGGGCCGGACCGGGAAGAGGGTCGTCGGGCGGCAGAGCCGCCGGCACGGTCAGGCCGACCAGGACCGCCGCCAGGGCGGTGAACGTGACGGCGGCGGTGAGCAGGAGCACCCGCGGCGGCGTGCCGCGGGTGTCGGACCGGTCGGTCGGATCGCCGGCCCTGCCGGAGGTCACCGGCTCGCTCCGTCCGCCGGTGCCCGGGTGGCGCGGTGCGCGGACGCAGCTGCGGCGGTCATGGCGCCCCCCTTCCGCGCACGGCTCAGGGACTTTCGTCCCCCCGGCGGAAGGCTAAGCCAATCCGGGTTGCCGCAACAGGGGGCGACGACCCGGATCGGCGTGAATCATGCCCCGACTACCCGTTCCGGTGCTGCTGGTGGCCGTTGGGGGAGTTCGTACGGGATTCCTGCGTCGACGCGTCGTCCGCCGGATCGACGGTGGACGCGTCGGCCCGGTCCGGGTCGGCCGCCGGCCCCTGCTGGGGGAACTGGTCGGGCAGCCGGCGCAGCCGGGAGTTCATGTTGCGGATCAGCAGGACGGTGGCGGTGGCCAGGAGCACGATGAGGAACAGGCCCATCGGCCCGGCCAGACCACCCGAGCGGGTGTCCCCGAAGTTGTTCTCCGCGAGCACCTGGGCAGTGGTCAGCATGGTGGTTCTCCGATGTGCGGTGGGGTTTCAGCGTAGCCCTGCGGCCCGGTCAACGGGCATGGGCGGTCTCGCGCACCCCGGCGAAAAGGTCGGACTCGGGCAGCGGGCTGTCGACCAGCGAGCGGGCCAGCTGGTAGTCCTCCGTCGGCCAGGCCCGCTTCTGGAGATCCATCGGCACGTGGAACCAGAAGCCGTCCGGGTCGATCTGGGTGGCGTGGGCGCGCAGCGCGTCGTCGCGGACCGGGAAGTATTCCGCGCACTCCACCCGGGTGGTGATCCGCGGGCCCTTGTCGGGACGGTCCTCCCAGCGCTTGAGCCACTCCTCGTACGGCGACTCCAGGTCGGCGGCGAGCATGCCCTCGTGCAGCGCCATGATCTTGGCCTTGGAGAAGCCGATGTCGTAGTAGAGCTTCAGCGGCTGCCAGGGCGCGCCCAGCTCGGGGAAGCGCTCCGGGTCGCCGGCCGCCTCGAAGGCGGCGACGGTCACCTTGTGGGTCATGATGTGGTCGGGGTGCGGGTAGCCGCCCTCCTCGTCGTACGTGGTGACGACGTGCGGACGGAACTCCCGCATCAGCCGCACCAACGGCCCTGCCGCGACCTCGACGTCCTGCAGGGCGAAGCAGCCCTCCGGCAGCGGCGGCAGCGGGTCGCCCTCGGGCAGCCCCGAGTCGACGAACCCCAGCCACGCCTGCTCGACGCCGAGGATCGCCCGGGCGGCGTCCATCTCGGCGCGGCGGATCTCCGCGATGTCGGCCCAGACGTCGGGCCGGTCCATCTTGGGGTTGAGCACGCTGCCGCGCTCACCGCCGGTGCACGTCACGACCAGGACGTCCACCCCCTCGGCGACATACTTCGCCATGGTCGCGGCGCCCTTGCTGGACTCGTCGTCCGGGTGCGCGTGCACGGCCATGAAACGCAGCTGCTCTGCCAACTTCGGCGCTCCTCGTTTGTGCCCGCCGACATCGGAACTGACCTGCCATTATCTGATCAGCTCCGGGCTGGGAAGATGGACTCTGCCATTCTTGCCGATGCCGCCGACAACAACGCCAGGAGATACCCGCCGGTGACCGAGACGCACGCCACAATTCCTCCGGGCGCGCCGGTGTTCCCGCCCGGTCGGTACGGCCGCCGCCGGGAGCCGGGGCGGCGCCGTCCGCTGCTGGCCTGGCTGCTGACGGCCGCCCTGGTCGCCGGGATGACCCTGGTCGCGGCGCAGCTCTACACCCGCTACGGCGACCCGACGTACGACCCCGAGGTGATCACGTACACCGACGTCACCGACACCGGGATGCGGGTCGACTTCCGGGTGACCGTGCCGTCGGGCGGCTCGGCGGTCTGCCTGCTGCGGGCGCGCTCCCGCGACGGCGCCGAGGTGGGCAAGGAGGAGGTCACGGTGACCGCGCGCCCCGGTGAGCGGCACCTCACCGCCCGGCACCGGATCGCCACCACCGGGCGCCCCTTCGTCGGCGAGGTGCTGCGCTGTCGCGCCGCCGGCTGATTCCGGCCTGACCAGCGCGAAACGGTCACCAGGCCCGGTACCCCCGGTGATCGACGACCCCCCGGAGTGCGCCTCACTGGTAAGATCGGTGGTTCACCTGTCAGCCAGTTCCGCACTACCGAGGAGTACGCCTGTGTCCACCAATGACAACGAGGCGCCCGCCACCTGGCTGTCCCAGGACGCGCACGACCGCCTCCAGGCCGAGCTCGACGAGCACATCGCCAACCGGCCGGCGATCGCCGCCGAGATCAACGCCCGGCGCGAGGAAGGCGACCTGCGGGAGAACGGTGGCTACCACGCCGCCCGGGAGGAGCAGGGCAAGGCCGAAGGGCGGATCCTCTACCTCAAGGAGCTGCTCCGCACCGCCAAGGTCGGCGAGGCGCCGACGGCGGACGTGGTGTCGCCCGGCATGGTGGTGACGATCTACTTCGACGACGACAAGGACGACACCGAGACGTTCCTGCTCGGCTCGCGGGAGATCTCCTCCACCACCGACCTGACCGTCTACAGCCCGGAGTCGGCGCTCGGCAAGGCGATCCTGGGCGGCCGGCCCGGCCAGACCTGCACCTACACCGCGCCGAGCGGCGCGGACATCAAGGTGACCGTGGTCAGCTTCGAGCCCTTCTCCGGCTGAGGCCGGCGCCGCCGGCGACCCGGCGGACATCGCGTACGTCCGAGGCGTGACACCCCAGCGGTGTCACGCCTCGGCCGCGAAGACCACCTGGTAGCCGCTCGCCCGCAGGGCGCTGATCAGCGTGTCGGAGTGCTCGACGCCCCGGGTCTCCACCGAGAGCGCCACCTCCACCTCACCGAGCCGCAGGTGCGGGTTGGCCCGCTGGTGCTCGACGTCCACCACGTTCGCCCGGTGCTCGGCGATCTCGGTCAGCAGCGAGGCGAGCTGACCGGGCCGGTCCGTGCAGCGCACGGTGACCCGCAGGTAGCGTCCGGCCGCCGCCAGACCGTGCTCGATCACCCGCAGCATCAGCAGCGGATCGATGTTGCCGCCGGAGAGCACCGCCACGACCGGGGCCTCCACCTCCACCGCCCCCGCCAGCAGCGCCGCCACGCCCACCGCGCCGGCAGGCTCCACCACCTGCTTGCCGCGTTCCAGCAGCATCAGCAACGCCCGGGAGATGTCCTCCTCAGAGACGGTGACGATCTCGTCGACGAGCTTGCGCACATGGGTGAAGGTGAGCTCGCCGGGGCAGCCGACCGCGATGCCGTCGGCGATCGTGGAGAAGGCGGGCAGGCGGACCGGCTCGCCGGCGGCCAGCGAGGGCGGGAAGGCCGCCGCGCTGGCCGCCTGCACCCCGATCACCCGTACGTCCGGGCGCAGTGCCTTCGCGGCCACCGCCAGGCCGGAGATCAGGCCACCGCCGCCGACCCCGGTGATGATGGTCTTGACGTCCGGGCACTGCTCGAGGATCTCCAGCGCCACGGTGCCCTGGCCGGCGATCACGTCCCGGTGGTCGAACGGGTGGATCAGCACGGCGCCCGTCCGCTCGGCGTAGGTCTGCGCGGCGACCAGGGACTCGTCCACCGTGTTGCCGACCAGTTCGATCTGGGCGCCGTACCCCTTGGTGGCCGCCACCTTGGGCAGCGGCGCGTTCACCGGCATGAAGACCGTGGCGCGGGTGCCCACCAGGCCGGCGGCGAGCGCCACCCCCTGGGCGTGGTTGCCGGCGCTGGCGGCGACCACACCGCGGGCCCGCTCCTCCCCGGACAGCCGGGAGATCCGGACGTACGCGCCACGCACCTTGTACGACCCGGCGCGCTGCACGTTCTCGCATTTCAGCCACACGGGCCCGCCCAGCGCGGCGCTCAACGGCCGGGAGGGCTCCAGCGGGGTGGTCCGGGTGACACCGGCGAGCAGTTCCCGCGCGGCCCGTACGTCGGCGAGACCGACCAGTTCCGTCATGCCGTTTCCTCTCGGTGGACTTTGACAAGTCCGTGGTGGGATGTCCCGCCTTGCGGTGGGACGGTCCCGGTCTGACCCGCCTTGGCGGCGCCGGGTTGACGCTTCATTGCCCTCTGCCCACTGGATCGGGTCTTACGGTTGGCTCCACGTCCAGCCACCGAGCCACTCCCGGCGGTTGTGACCTCACGCGCGAGCGCGGCAAGGTTGCGTGCGGCATTCAAGTCCCGGTCCAAGGCCAGGCCGCATGTGGTGCAGGTGTAGGTGCGCTCGGACAGGGCCAGCTTGGCTTTCACCGTGCCGCAGCCCGAGCAGGTCTTCGAGGACGGGTACCAGCGGTCAGCCAGAATGAGTCGGCCCCCGTACCACCTGGTCTTATAGGCCAGTTGCCGGCGCAGTTCGGCGAATCCGGCGTCGGCGATGTGCCGAGCCAGCCGCCGATTGCGCAGCATTCCCGCTACGTTCAGGTCCTCAATGACGATCGTTCCGTACTCGCTGGCCAGCCGGGTGGTGAGCTTGTGGAGTCCGTCGCGGCGCAGGTTCGCCACCCGGGAGTGTGCCCGGGCCACCTGGGCGCGGGTCGCCTCCCACCGGTTCGACGGATGTCGTCCTGTCCGCCGGTCCGGGCCAACTCTGCGGGACATCCGTCGGAGAAGGCGCCGCGTCCGCAGCCCGGCGGTATCGAGGTGGCGCGGGTTTGGCACTAGTTCGCCCGTCGACAGCACCGCGAGGTGCCGCAGGCCCACGTCCACCCCCACTGTCGCGTTCGGCCCCGTCGGGATGCGGTCCGCGCGGTCGACCTCGACGCAGAAGGCAACATGCCAGCGGCCGCCGTCACGGCGTACCGTCGCAGACAGGATTCGGGCCGTTTTCGCGTCCACCCGGCGGGCCAACTTGCGGGCAGACTCGTGTAGCTTGAGCCGGCCGAGCCGGGGAAGCACGACATGCTTCCGGTCTGGTTCAACGCGGATCACCCCAGTGGTGAACTGCACTGATGGCGTCGATCGGCGACGCGACTTGAACCTAGGGAACGCAACCGGCCGCCCGGCGCGTCCACCGCAACGCGAATCAGACCAGTTCTGCAATGCTCTAGCCAGGGTGTCCAGGCCGGTGTTGTAGGCCTCCTTGGAACATTCTTTCCACCACGGGGCCACGGTCGCCTTAGCTTCATTCCACGCCTTGCGCAATGCGGGAAGCGACCAGCCGACCGCTGGAGTGAGGTTGGCAGCGTCAATGCCATAGGAGCGCTCAGCGGCCCGTTGATCCATGACCGCCTTTACATGGGCCAGTGCCCAGTTGTGGGCCACCCGCGCCGCCCCCGCATGCGCGAGAACGGCTCGCTCTTGCGCCGGGGTCAAATCAAGCGCGAACCGATACGCCTGGATTGTCCTCACTCCGATACACCCCCTTTGTGCCGTGACGAACTGGACCGGGCGGACCCGAACCCTGCCCGAAGATCCGTGTGAGCAGTTCCATTGGGCTCCAGGGCCACGCCCGCCGACGAGATCGTCGCCAACCCCGGCCGAATCGATCACCAGCACGGGACGTCCCTGTCTCCACCGGAGCAGCACGGCATGCCTCATTCCGAAGCACGCAAACCGGTCCCCGACACTTCACCACGATCCTCGATACTCCTGGATGCGGCAAAACGCGAACCACCTGCATTGTCGAGCTGACCACCCGCTCACCTCGAGATTCTGACGGATAGCCACGAGACCAAGAAGGCGACCTGCCGGTCCAGGTCATCGCTGATCAGGCGTCACCGCCTGCACGGGCCTAGTGACAGATTCGCTCATTGCTCGCCTGGTAACTGACACCAGAGTCGGCCATCGTCCACAACCGGCCCAGCATGCGCGATCTTGCAGCTCCGGCCCAGGACATAAGCGCAATACCGGGCTTCCAATCGATGGAGAATGCAAGATCGGCGGAGTCATGCGGCGGCCGGCGACCCCGTTCCGACCCGGGGATAGCCGGGAGCGTGCCGGGACCACGGGGCCTGCATCTCGAACTGCCCGGCCACGCCCAGCAGCAGCAGCTCCGAGCCGGGCGGGCCGATCAGCTGCGCCGCCACCGGCAGGCCGTCGGGGCGCCGGCCGACCGGCACCACGATGGACGGCAGGCCGGCGATGTTCCACGGCGCGGCGTACGGGGCGTACCGGATGTTGGCCTTCATGTTCGCCAGCCAGGAGCGGCTGGACCAGCTGGCCGCCTCCGGCGGCGGGCCGGCCAGCGCCGGGGTGAGCAGCAGGTCCACCGAGTGGTCGGCGAAGAAGCCGATCGAGCGCTCCCGCCAGGCGGCCCGGTCGGCCTCCCGGACGTACCCGCGCCGTTGCGCCCACTCGCCCAGCGCGACGTGCCGGCGGCTGCGCCGCTGGAGCTGGCGCGGCGCGACGCCGGCCGCGCGCACGTCGGCGGCGGCCGCGGCGAACCAGGTGGCGATGCCCTGCAGGCCGAGCGCGGTCGGGTAGACCGGGTCGGCGGGGACGGTGTCGTGCCCGGCGGCGGCGAGCAGCCGACCGGCGGCGGCGACCGCGTCCCGGTTCGGCGCGTCCGGCGACACGCCGCGCACCGGGGAGCGGAGTGAGACGCCCACCCGCAGCCGCGGCGGCGGGACGAGCTTCTCCTGGCGGCGGCCGGCGAGCACCTGGAAGCCGACCGCGGCGTCGGCGACGGTGGTGGTCAGCATGCCGTGCTCGGTGAGGCCGAACCAGTCCTCCGCGCCGAGCTGGCAGGGGACCACGCCCCGGCCGGGCTTCAACCCGACCAGCCCGCAGCAGGCCGCGGGGATACGGATCGAACCGAGGCCGTCGTTGCCGTGCGCGATCGGCACCAGCCCGGCGGCGACGGCGGCGGCCGCGCCGCCGGACGACCCGCCGGGGGTACGCCGGAGGTCCCACGGGTTGCGGGTGACCGCGGTCTCGTCGTCGGTGATGCCCCAGAGGCCGAGCTCCGGCATCCGGGTCACCCCGAGGATCACCGCGCCGGCGCCGCGCAGCCGCCGGACCACCTCGTGGTCGGCCTCGGCGACCGGAGTACGCACCGCCGCCGAGCCGTTCCAGGTGGGCAGCCCGGCGACGGCGGTGTTCTCCTTGACCGCGACCGGCACCCCGGCCAGCGGGAGGTTGGCCAGGTCCTCCTGCTCGTCGACCTTCTCCGCCTCGGTGATCGCCTCCCCGCCGCGCACCGTGCGGAACGCGGCGAGGTCGGCGTCGACCCGGGAGATGTGGTCGAGGTGGTCGGCGACGACCTGGGTGGCGGAGACGTCGCCCCGGCGTACGCCCCGGGCGATCTGTTTGGCGGTCGCCCCCACCCAGGTCGGCATGATGTCCTGCACGGCCACCCTCCCCAGCCAGCGGTCAGCCCAGCGCCTGCTCCAGATCGGCGAGCAGGTCGTCGACCGTCTCGATGCCGACAGACAGTCGCACGAGATCGCCAGGAACTTCAAGCGGCGAGCCGGCAGCACTTGCGTGTGTCATCCGTCCCGGGTGCTCGATCAGGGACTCCACGCCGCCGAGCGACTCGGCGAGCACGAAGAGCTTGGACCGGTTGCAGATCTCCACGGCGTGCTCCTCGCCGCCGGCGGCGAGGAAGGAGATCATGCCGCCGAACCGGCGCATCTGCTTCGCGGCCACCTCGTGACCCGGGTGCGAGGGCAGTCCCGGGTAGATGACCTGGCCGACCTTGGCGTGCCCGTCCAGGTACGCGGCGATCCGCTCGGCGTTGTCGCAGTGCCGGTCCATCCGTACCCCGAGGGTCTTGATGCCGCGCAGGGTGAGCCAGGCGTCGAACGGGCCATTGATCGCGCCCATCGCGTTCTGGTGGTAGCGCAGCTCGTCGCCGAGGCCGGCGTCGGCGGCGACCAGCGCGCCACCGACCACGTCGGAGTGACCGCCGACGTACTTGGTGGTGGAGTGCACCACCACGTCCGCGCCGTGCGCGAGCGGCTGCTGCAGGTACGGCGAGGCGAAGGTGTTGTCGACCACCAGCAGCGCGCCGGCGTCGTGCGCGACGGCGGCGAGGGTGGCGATGTCGGCGATGCCGAGCAGCGGGTTGGTCGGCGTCTCCACCCAGACGATCTTCGTGGTGCCGGGGCGGATCGCGGCCCGGACCGCGTCGGTGTCGGAGACCTTCGCCGGGGTGTAGTCCAGCCCCCAGCGCTCGGCGACCCGGGCGAAGAGCCGGTACGTGCCGCCGTACGCGTCGTCCGGGATCACCACGTGGTCGCCCGGCTTGCACACGGTGCGGAGCAGGGTGTCCTCGGCGGCGAGGCCGCTGGCGAAGGCGAGCCCGACCGGTCCGCCCTCCAGCGCGGCGAGGCACTCCTGGAGCGCGTCGCGGGTGGGGTTGCCGGAACGGCTGTATTCGTAGCCCTGCCGGGGCGCGCCGACCGCGTCCTGGGCGTAGGTGCTGGTCTGGTAGATCGGTGGGATCACCGCGCCGGTGCGGGCCTCCGGGGCCTGGCCGGCGTGGATGGCGAGCGTCTCGAAGCCATGACTCATTCCCGAGACGTTAGTCCGCCGGTACGGCCAGGCGGGCGGAACCCCGGCGCGGGTCACAACGCACCCGGGCCACCAGGGCGTCCTGCTCGACCTCGACCACCACAGCCCGGTGGCCCTGATGGGCGACGCCGCGCACCTGCGTGCGCCGCGCTCCCCCACGGCGGCGAGAGCTGGGACTGACGCCGCACGGTGACCTGGCGACCGGGCGCCTAACCTGACCGGGTGAGCGGGTGCGTGTTCTGCGGGATCGTGGCCGGCGAGGTGCCGGCGTTCCGGGTGGCCGACGAGCCGGACGGGGTGGCGTTCCTGGACACCCGGCCGGTCTTCAAGGGGCACGTGCTGGTGGTGCCCCGCACCCACCTGGTCACCCTGACCGACCTGCCGACGGAGGCGCTGGCCGGCTACTTCGGCCTGGTCCAGCGGCTCGCCGTGGCGGTGGAGTCCGGCCTGGGGGCCGGCGGGACGTTCGTGGCGATGAACAACAAGGTGTCCCAGTCCGTCGCGCACCTGCACACCCACGTGGTGCCGCGGACCAGGGGCGACGGCCTGCGCGGCTTCTTCTGGCCCCGCACCCGCTACGCGGACGACGCCGAGGCCGAGGAGCACGCCCGACGGTTGGCCGCCGCGCTGGCGCCCACCAGAGCCTGAGTTCGCGGGGGGCGGGTAAGGAAGCCGGGACCGCCGGCGTTGCACGCTGGGAGAGGTACGAGAGGAGTCCCACCGTGTTCCTTCGCCGTATGAAGGCCGAGCTGCCCACCCCCGACCAGGCCCTGCCGGGCCGGCCGATCGCGATGCCGATCGGTGACCGGCACGAGGTGCTGCCGTCGACGCTGAAAGGCCCGTTCCCGGAGGGTTCCCAGGTCGCGGTCTTCGGCATGGGGTGTTTCTGGGGTGCCGAGCGGCTGTTCTGGACCCTGCCGGGCGTGCTCACCACGTCCGCCGGCTACGCGGGCGGCGTCACGCCGAACCCGACGTACGAGGAGGTCTGCTCGGGGATGACCGGGCACGCCGAGGTGGTCCAGGTGGTCTACGACCCCACCAGGATCAGCTACGAGGACCTGCTCAAGGTGTTCTGGGAGAACCACGACCCGACTCAGGGCATGCGCCAGGGCAACGACGCGGGCACCCAGTACCGCTCGGCGGTCTACACCACCACCGACCAGCAGCTGGCCACCGCTCTGGCGTCCCGGGACGCGTTCGCCCCGATCGTGGCGCGGGCCGGCAAGGGCGAGATCACCACGGAGGTCGCGCCCCTGGGTGACTACTACTTCGCCGAGGACTACCACCAGCAGTACCTGGCCCCGACGAAGAACCCGAACGGGTACTGCAACGCCGGCCCCAACGGGCTGAGCTGCCCGGTCGGGGTGGCCCGTACCGCCGGCTGACCGACCTGATGTCCGTTTCCGGGCCTGCGGTGTTTGTCACACCGCGGGCCCGGTTCGATTCGGGCACCGGGCGGCGCCCCGGCAGGAAAGTCGGGGCCGACGGCGGCCGGTCGATGAGTGGCGCACATCCTAGCAAGGACGTAACTCCACCGACATCGGTTCAACAGGCGAACTGCAACCAGCTCTGGCAGCATTGCCTGGCATGTGCGGACTTGCGGGAGAGTTCCGCCGTGACGGTTCACGCGCCGATGTGGCGGCGGTGGAACGCATGGCGGCCACGATGAGCGACCGGGGGCCCGACGACAGTGGGGTCTGGTCCCAGGGCGCGACGGCCCTCGGGCACCGACGGCTGAAGATCATCGACCTCTCCCCGGCGAGCGGACAGCCGCTCGTCGACGCCGGCGCCGGGCTCAGCGGCGTGTTCAACGGCTGCATCTACAACTACCGCGAGCTGCGCGAGGAGTTGCAGGCCAAGGGGCACCGCTTCTTCTCCTCAGGCGACAGCGAGGTCGTGCTCAAGGCGTACGCCGAGTGGGGGCTCGACTTCGTCGACCACCTGATCGGCATGTTCGCCGTGGCGATCAGCGAGCGGGACAGCGGCCGGCTGGTACTGGCCCGGGACCGGCTCGGCATCAAGCCGCTCTACCTGGCCGAGACGCCCGGCGTGGTGCGCTTCGCCAGCACCCTGCCGGCCCTGCTCGCCGGCGGCGGCGTCGACACCTCGATCGACCCGGTGGCGCTCACCCACTACCTCAGCTTCCACAGCATCGTGCCGCCGCCGCGGACCATCCTGCGCGGCGTCACCAAGCTCCCCCCGGCCACCGTCCGCGTCTACGAGCCGGACGGCCGTACCCACGAGCGGGTCTACTGGGACCCCTCCTTCACCCGGGCCGCCGAGCGGGCCGACTGGTCCGGGAAGGACTGGCAGGACGCGTTGCTGGAGTCGCTGACCACGGCGGTGCGCCGCCGGATGGTCGCCGACGTGCCGGTCGGCGTGCTGCTCTCCGGCGGGCTGGACTCCAGCCTGGTGGTCGCGCTGCTCGCCGGCGAGGGCCAGTCCGGGCTCTCCACCTTCTCCATCGGATTCGACGCGGTCGGCGGCCGGGAGGGCGACGAGTTCGTCTACTCCGACCTGGTGGCGAAGCGGTTCGGCACCGACCACCACCAGATCAAGGTGCCCACCGGTGACCTGGTGCCGCCGCTGGAGGCGGCCGTCGCCGCGATGAGCGAGCCGATGGTCAGCCACGACTGCGTCGCCTTCTACCTGCTCAGCCAGGAGGTGTCGAGGCACGTCAAGGTGGTCCAGTCCGGCCAGGGCGCGGACGAGATCCTCGGCGGCTACCACTGGTACCCGCCGCTGGCCGGGGCCGACCGGGAGCAGGCGCTCGAGACGTACGCCAAGGCGTTCTTCGACCGGGACGCGGCGGGCCTGGCCCGGGTCCTCGACCCGGCCTGGCTGGCCGACGGCGATCCGGCGCGGGAGTTCGTGGCCGCGCACCTGGGCCGGCCCGGCGCGCAGACCGCGGTCGACGCCGGCCTGCGGATCGACACCCAGGTCATGCTCACCGACGACCCGGTGAAGCGGGTGGACAACATGACCATGGCGCACGGGCTGGAGGCCCGGGTGCCGTTCCTGGACCACGAGTTCGTGGAGCTGGCCGCGAGCTGCCCGCCCGAGCTGAAGCTGGCCCAGGGCGGCAAGGGCGTGCTCAAGGAGATCGGCCGCCGGGTCCTGCCGCACGAGGTGATCGACCGGCCCAAGGGCTACTTCCCGGTGCCGGGCCTCACCCACCTGGAGGGAAAGCTCCTCGACCGGGTACGCGACGCGCTCTCCGCGCCCGCGGCCCGGCGGCGCAACCTGTTCCGCGCCGACTACGTCGACGCGCTGCTCGCCGACCCGAACGCCGAACTGACCCCGTTGAACGGAAACAAGCTGTGGCAACTGGGACTCCTGGAAATGTGGCTCCAGAGCCACGGAATCGACTGACTGTGACGGACACGCTGGCGACCGGCACGGCACGGATCGACCGGAAGCGGATGCTCGGCCGCCGTCGGGAACGCATCGGCCCCGGCGGCGACCCGGTGGCCCCGGGCGCGCCCGAGCCGCGGGCGACGTCCGACGACGCCGACGGCGTGGTGCTGGACTGCGGGTGGGGTCGGCTGGTCTTCGGCCAGACCTTCACCGAGCAGGCCGCCGTCGCCGCGGTGCTGCGGTCCGAGGCCGCGGGCGCCCGGGACATCTGCATCTACCTGCGTGACCCGCACGTGCTGGTCTCCCGGCTGCCGGATGAGCTGTTCATCGACCCGTCGCTGACCTACCGGCTGCCGCTCGGCGAGCGGCGTCCGGCCGCCACCGACGGCGGCGACGAGATCCCCGGGCTGGTGATCCGGCCGCTGCGCGACGCCGACGACGCGGACGCGGTGAACCGGATCTACGCCCGCAACGGCATGGTCACCGCCCCGGTCGAGGTGCTGGTCGACAACGCCGGCACGGACCGGTTCCTGCACCTGGTCGCCGAGGCGTCCACCGGGGAGATCGTCGGCACCATCACCGGCGTCGACCACGTGGCGGTCTTCGACGACCCGGAGAACGGGGCCAGCCTCTGGTGCCTGACCGTCGACTTCAACCACGCCCCACCCGGCACCGGCCAGGCCCTGCTCACCGAGCTGGCCGACCGGCTGGACGGGCGGGGACGCGCCTTCGTCGACCTGTCGGTGCTCGCCGAGAACTCCGGCGCGATCCGGCTCTACGAGCGGCTGGGCTTCTACCGCACCGCCACGCTCTGCGTGAAGCGGAAGAACCCGATCAACGAGCGGCTCTTCCTGCCCGCCACCCCGGAGGGGTACGACGAGCTCAACCCGTACGCGAAGATCGTCGCCGACGAGGCGATGCGCCGCGGCGTCCGGGTGGAGGTCACCGACCCGCACTGGGGTGAGCTGAAGCTGAGCAACGGCGGCCGGACCATCCACACCCGCGAGTCGCTGTCCGAGCTGACGTCGGCGGTGGCGATGAGCCGCTGCGACGACAAGCGGGTGACCCGGCGGATCCTCACCGAGGCCGGCCTGTCGGTGCCGCGCGGCCGGACCGCGAACGGGGAGCCGGACGACCTCGCCTTCCTGGAGGACGTGGGCCCGGTGGTGGTCAAGCCGGCCCGCGGCGAGCAGGGCAACGGCATCACCGTCGGGGTCCGTACCGCCGAGGCGCTGACCGCGGCGGTCGCGCTGGCCCGGCGGTTCTGCCCCGACGTGCTGATCGAGGAGATGCGCGACGGCGAGGACCTACGGGTCATCGTCATCGACCACGAGGTGGTCGCCGCCGCCGTCCGCCGGCCGGCCCAGGTCAGCGGCGACGGGGTGCACGACGTCACCGAGCTGATCGAGCGGCAGAGTCGCCGCCGGGCGGCCGCCACCGGGGGCGAGTCCCGGATCCCGATCGACGACATGACCCGCGAGGTGGTGGCCGAGGCCGGGCACCGGATGCACGACGTGCTGGCCGAGGGCGAGGGGCTGGCCGTACGCCGGACCGCCAACCTGCACACTGGCGGCACCATCCACGACGTCACCGCCGAGCTGCACCCGGTGATCGCCGAGGCCTGCGTGGCGGCGAGCCGGGCGCTGGGCATCCCGGTGACCGGGCTGGACCTGCTGGTCCCCTCCCCCGACCAGCCGCAGCACGTCTTCATCGAGGCCAACGAGCGGCCCGGGCTGGCCAACCACGAGCCGCAGCCCACCGCGGAGCGCTTCGTGGACCTGCTCTTCCCCGGCACCCGGGCCCCACAGCGGCTCTGGACCCCGGCCGGCCCGGGAGGCGCCGCGTGAGCCCGAAGCCACTGGAGATCGACCTGGACTACCTGCGCCAGGTGATGGTGGAGCTGCTGGAGATCCCGAGCCCGTCGGGGCGTACCGACCATGTGCAGCAGTACGTGGGCGAACGCCTCTCCGCGCTGGGCATCCCCTCCACGCTGACCCGGCGCGGGGCGCTGGGCGCCTGCCTGCCGGGGCCCCGGGAAACCGGCGCCGACCGGGCGATCGTGGTGCACACCGACACCATCGGCGGCATGGTGAAGCGGCTGAAGGAGAACGGCCGGCTGGAGCTGACCTCCATCGGCACGCACAGCGCCCGGTTCGCCGAGGGCGCGCACGTGCGGATCTTCACCGACGACCTGGATCGGGTGATCACCGGCCAGGTGCTGCCGCTGAAGGCCAGCGGGCACCGCTACAACGACGACGTGGACCTCCAGGGCGTCGGCTGGGAGCACGTCGAGGTCCGGATCGACGAGCCGGTGGAGGACATCGCCGGCCTGCGCGCGCTCGGCATCGACGCCGGCGACTTCGTCGCCTTCCTGCCCAACCCGGCGGTCACCCCCAGCGGGTACGTCAAGTCGCGGCACCTGGACGACAAGGCCGGGGTGGCCGCGGTGCTGACCGCGTTCAAGGCGATGGTCGACGCCGGCGTCACCCCGGCGGTCACCGCGCACCTGCTGGTCACCGTCACCGAGGAGATCGGCCACGGGGCCAGCCACGGCCTCGACCCGGACGTCGCCGAGATCGTCTCGGTGGACGCCGCGGTGGTCGCCCCCGGCCAGCAGTCCCGGGAGGACGCCGTCACCCTGGCGATGGGCGACGGGGTCGGCCCGTTCGACTACCACCTGACCCGCAACCTCGCGTCGATGGCGCGGGAGCACGGGGTGGAGCTGGTCCGGGACGTCTTCGACTACTACCGCTCCGACGTGGCGGCGGCCGTCGAGGCCGGCGCGCACGCCCGGGTGGCGCTGCTCGGCTTCGGCGTGGACGCCACCCACGGGCACGAGCGCACCCACCTGGACGGGCTGCGCCACCTCACCCAACTGCTCTGCCTCTACCTGCAGAGCGACCTGGTCTTCCCGGAGTGGGACGCGGAGCCGGAGGGCGACCTGGCCGACTTCCCGTCGCTGGCGGTGCAGCCGGCCAGCGAGGAGGGGCCGCGCGAGGGCCCGATCGGCATCGCCGACGCCTCCTGACGGCTTGTGATCGAAATCCGTTGCCGGGCCCGCGGGGAAATGGATAGCGTGGCGGTACACGGGAAAGGAGGTGGTCCAGACTTGTATAGCAATCGGACTCGTGAGGTGGCTGTCCGCTAGCCGCTGTCCTCGACAGTGAATTCCGTCCGCCGCGAGGCGGGCACAGGCACCATCGTCGAGACCGTGTGGCAGCGGTGCGGCGAAACCACGACAGCCACCCGACCCCCGGGGTGCCGACCCAGTCCAGTCGGCCCGCGCACGAGCGCGGAAGCCCCGGGGGTCGCTTCATGTCCGGCGGAGCCGGACCGTTCACTGAGCCGCCGGAGGTCACGACCGTGTCGATGCGCGAGCTGGTGGTGCTCGGGACGGGCAGCCAGGCCCCGACCCGGCAGCGCAACCACAACGGGTATGTGCTGCGCTGGGACGACGAGGTGATCCTCTTCGACCCGGGCGAGGGCAGCCAGCGGCAGCTGCTGCACACCGGTGTCACCGCCACCGACCTGACCCGGATCTGCGTCACCCACTTCCACGGCGACCACTGCCTGGGCCTGCCCGGCATCATCCAGCGGCTCTCCCTGGACCGCGTCCCACGCGCGGTGGCGGCGCACTTCCCCTCCGGCGGGTCCGAATACTTCGCCCGGCTGCGCCACGCCAGCTCCTTCTACGAGACCGCCGAGCTGGCGGTCGAGCCGATCGAGGCGGACGGGCAGCGGATCACCCTGGGCGTCGGCACGCTGGAGGCCCGCCGGCTGCGGCACCCCATCGAGACGTACGGCTACCGGCTGGTCGAGCCGGACGGCTGCCGGATGCTGCCGGAGAAGCTGTCCGCGTACGGCATCGCCGGGCCGGCGGTCGGCGAGCTGCTCCGCGCCGGGCACCTCGACCTCGACGGGCGCCGCGTCACCCGGGACGAGGTGAGCGTCACCCGGCCGGGTCAGCGGTTCGCCTTCGTGATGGACACCGGCCTCTGCGACGGGGTGTACGCCCTCGCCGAGCACGCCGACCTGCTCGTCATCGAGTCGACCTTCCTCGACTCCGAGGCCGCGCTCGCCGCCGAGGCCGGCCACCTGACCGCAGCGCAGGCCGCGCGGGTGGCGGCCGAGTCGGGGGTACGCAAGCTGCTGCTCACCCACTTCTCCCAGCGGTACGCCGACCCGCGCCGCTTCCACGACGAGGCCCGCGCGCACTTCGACGGGGATCTGGTGATCGCCGAGGACCTGACGACCGTGCCGGTCCCGCCCCGGCGGGTACCGTCGCCCGGGTGACCGTCACCCTGCGTCCCGCCACCGTCGACGACCTGATGCCGGTCGGGGCGCTGCACCAGCGTTCCCGGGTGGCGGCGTACTCGTCGTTCCTGCCGGCGGAGGCGCTGGCCGACCCGAGCCCGGAGGCGATGGGCCGGTACTGGATGGAACGGTGGGGCTGGGAGCGCGACGACCACCGGATGACCGTCGCGGAACGCGACGGGCGGCTGGTCGGCTTCAGCTACCTCGGCCCGGACGACGAGGGTGATCCGGTGACAGGCCTGCTCAACGCCATCCACCTCGACCCGGCCGAGCGGGGCCGGGGCACCGGCCGGGAGCTGATGGTCGACGCGCTGGCCGCCATGCGGGCGCGCGGCTGGTCCCGGGCGGTGCTCTGGGTGCTGGCGCAGAACGCGACCGCCCGGCACTTCTACGAGCGCGGCGGCTGGACGCCGGAGGGGTCGCGGCGCGACGAGTACTTGGGTCCCATGGTCACCACGCAGGTGCGGTACGCCCGCCCGCTCTGAGAGCCGCCTTCGGCGACGGCACCGAGGCCCGGTTCGCGGGCAACTCCGGCGGCGCGCTGGCCGACTCGGCCGGCCGGGTGATCGGGGTGAACACCGCGGTCGCCGGCTACGGCCTCGGGCTGGCCGTACCGATCAACGCGACCACCCGGCAGATCATCGCGGACCTGACCGCCCACGGCCGGGTACGCCGGGCCTGGCTGGGCGTCGCCGGCGTGCCGGTGCCCCTGCCGCCGGAGATCGCCGCCCGGACCGGGCAGCGGCGCGGGCTACGGGTGGTGGAGGTGGTGCCGGGCAGCCCGGCCGGTCAGGCCGGGATCTACCTCGGCGACGTGATCCTCTCCGCCGGCGGCCGGCCGGTGCGCGACGGTCAGGGCCTGCAACGGCTGATGCTCGGCCCGGCGATCGGCACCCGGCCGCCGGTCACCGTGCTGTGCATGGGCGCCTTCGTCGACGTGGTCGCGGTGCCGACCGACCTGGGCCGCTGAGCCGTCACGTCCCGTCCCGGTCGGAGTCGGCCGAGAAGACGATCACGCCGAGGTAGCCGCCCTGCTCCTCGGTGACCTTGAGCAGCATGCTGTCCTGATAGATCGAGTCGTCGTCGTTGAAGGTGTCCCGGCCGGTGTGCGCGGCGTACGGCTGGGCGGCGAAGACCCTGCTGTTGAGCGACTCGTCGAACATCAGCTGGGTGGTGAGCACCCGGTTGTTGTTGTCGCCCACGTGCACCATGGCGTGGATGTGCACCGTCCGGCCGCGGTACCAGCCGGGCCAGATGGTGGTGAACTCGACGATGCCGTCCGCGTTGGTCACCTGCGCCCCGCGCAGGTAGCGCTTGTCGTCGACCGGCGTCAGGTCGGCCGCCTGCCCACCGCCGCCGCCCGGCGCCCCACCGCCCGGCGCACCCCCGGCGGGCGGGGCGCCGCCGCCCGCGGCACCGCCCGCGCCGCTGGACTGCGCCTCCGCGCCCGAGTAGAGGCCGGCCGCGTCGCAGTGCCAGATCTCCACCACCGCGTTCGCCAGCGGGCCGCACTGCTCGCTGTCCTGCACCCGGATCGCCAGCCGGAGCCGGGTGCCCTCCCGGTCCTCCCGGATGTCACCACGGATCCTGTCGGCGTCGAAGTAGTACGGCCCCTGGGTGGTGGACGCGGTCAACGCGCAGGTGTTCGCGCCGGAGAAGAGCGAGGTCAGGTCGTTGGCCGTGGTGGCCTGCGGGGCGACCGTCTCCCCGGTCGACGTGGTGACCGTGGCGTCGTCCCGGCCGCAGGCGGCCAGCAGACCGGCGAGCCCGATCGAGCCGATGCCGGCGATGATCCGGCGCCGGCTGACCCGCTGCCCCTCGTGGTGGTCGTCGTGGTCCATCAGGTCCTCCCGGATTCGGTGGCGGATCGCTCGATCCACCGCCGACGGTAGGAACGGGACATCCGGCGCGGCTGTGCCGTCGTTGTGCGCCAGCTGTGCGTCCCGGCGGCCGCGACGGCGCAAGGCCCCGCCGCGACGACGCAGGGCCCCCTCCCGGTCGGGAAGAGGCCCTGCGGTACGTCGTCGGATCAGCGCGCGCCGAGGTGGGCGAGCAGGTCCTGCCGGGTGAGCACACCCTTGGGCTTGCCGTCGACCAGCACCAGGGCGGCGTCCGACTTCTCCAGCAGGCCGACCGCCTCGCTCACCGGCTGACCACCACCGATCATCGGCAGCGGCTCGGCCATGTGCCGCTCGATGGTGTCGTGCAGGTGCGCCTGGCCGGTGAAGAGCGCGTCGAGCAGGTCCCTCTCGGCGATCGAGCCGGCCACCTCACCGGTCACCACCGGCGGCTCGGCCTTGAGCACCGGCAGCTGGGAGACGCCGTACTCGCGCATGTAGTCGATCGCGTCGCGGACCGTCTCGGTCGGGTGCACGTGCACCAGCTCGGGCATGCCGCCGGGCTTGCTCGCCAGCGCGTCCGCCACGGTCGGCTCGGTGCCGGCGTGCTCCATGAAGCCGTACCGGGCCATCCACTTGTCGTTGAAGATCTTGGAGAGGTAGCCCTTTCCGCTGTCCGGCAGCAGCACCACGACCACGTCGTCCGGGCCGGCCTTGCGGGCCACCTCCAGGGCGGCCACCACGGCCATCCCGCAGGAGCCGCCGACCAGCAGCCCCTCCTCACGGGCCAGCCGCCTGGTCATCTCGAAGGACTCCTTGTCGGAGACCTCCACGATCTCGTCCGCGACGCCCCGGTCGTACGTCTCCGGCCAGAAGTCCTCGCCGACGCCCTCGACCAGGTACGGCCGGCCGGTGCCGCCGGAGTAGACCGAGCCCTCCGGGTCCGCGCCGATGACCTTGACCCGCCCCTCCGAGGCATCCTTCAGGTAGCGACCGATGCCGGAGATGGTGCCGCCGGTGCCGACGCCCGCGACGAAGTGGGTGATCCGACCCTCGGTCTGCTTCCAGATCTCCGGGCCGGTGGTCTCGTAGTGCGATCGGGGGTTGGCCGGGTTGCTGTACTGGTTGGGCTTCCACGCGCCGGGGATCTCCCGGGCCAGCCGGTCGGACACGTTGTAGTAGGAGCGGGGGTCCTCCGGCGCGACGGCGGTCGGGCAGACCACCACCTCGGCGCCGTACGCCCGCAGCACGTCCTGCTTGTCCTGGCTGACCTTGTCCGGGCAGACGAACACGCACTTGTAGCCCTTGAGCTGCGCCACCAGGGCCAGGCCGACGCCCGTGTTGCCGCTGGTCGGCTCGACGATGGTGCCGCCCGGCTTGAGAAGGCCCGCCTGCTCGGCATCCTCCACCATCCGCAGCGCGATCCGGTCCTTCACCGAACCGCCCGGGTTGACGTACTCCACCTTCGCCAGCACGGTCGCCTGGATGCCCTCGGTGACGTTCCGCAGCCGTACCAGCGGGGTGTTGCCGATCAGCTCGACGACGTTGTCGTAGTACTGCACCTCGTTGTGCCCTTCGTTGCGGCGCCGGCGACGGCGGCCTGGCAGACGATCCTTCGTCGCTCAGGGTACGTGCCGTCAGAGCGTCACATGACCGGGGATGACGGAGCTGCGACGTGCCTCCCACTCCAGGAAGCGCTCGGTCTCCGACAGCACGCTGCCGGCCAGCCAGGTGACCATGACCACGTCGTCCACCAGGCCGAGGACCGTCAGGAGCAGCTCCGGCACCACGTCGACGGGCGAGACGACGTACACCGCCGCCGCCGTCATCATGGCCAGCCGGAGGCCGCCGTCGTACTCTCCGCGGGCGGTGGCCCGGATCATCCTCGGCAGCGCCGCCAACCGGGCGCCCAGCGAGGGACCGCCCCGCGCCCCGGCCGCCAGCGCCCGGGCGAGCGCGGTGAACGCCGCGCTCCGCTTCAATGTCTTACCCATCAGTCCAGCCCCTCTCCGCCGACCAGCGTGACGGGACCGCGCAAGTCGGCCCCCACCTGCGGCGCGGTACCGATCGCCCGCCGCCGTGATCGGAACAGATACCCAGAACGGTCGTTCTCCAGCCGTCAACCGGCCGTCGTGACGACAGCGGCGTGTCGTGCCGGCGCGATAATGTCGCTGTATGGGGGTCGCTGGTTCCGTCGTACCGGTTGGTCCGCGCTGGCAGCGCGCCCGGCAGATCGCCTGGATGGCGGCGATCGGCACGGGCGCCACGGCGGCGGCCGTGGTGGCGACCGGCGGCGTGCTGATCGGGCAGGCCCGGCAGGCCCGGCGCACCATCCCGGTGGCGGAGGCCCCGCCGCCGCGCTGCGACGGCGTCTACGGCGCCAAGCTGCCCGGCGCCCCGCTGACCATGGTCGTCCTCGGTGACTCCTCCGCCGCCAGCTACGGGGTGCACCGGCGCCGGGAGACGCTGGGCGCGCTGCTCGCCACCGGGCTGTCCCGGCGGCTGCACCGGCCGGTCCGGCTGCACCGCTTCGCGGTGGTCGGTTCGCTCTCCGCCGGGTTGAAGCCGCAGGTCGAGTCGGCGCTGGAGTGCGACCCGGACGTCGCGGTGATCCTGATCGGCGGCAACGACGTCACCAACCGCACCCCACCCGGGCTGGCGGTCCGCTACCTGGTCGACGCGGTCCGGGCGCTGCGCGCCGCCGGCTGCGAGGCGGTCGTCGGCACCTGCCCCGACCTCGGGGCGATCCAGCCGATCCAGCCGCCGCTGCGCTGGCTGGCCCGGCGGTGGAGCCGGCAGCTCGCCGCCGCCCAGACGGTCGCGGTGGTCGAGGCGGGGGGCTGGACGGTCTCCCTCGGCGACATGCTCGGTCCCCGGTTCGCGGCCGAGCCGACCCGGATGTTCGCGTGGGACCGGTTCCACCCGTCGGCGGAGGGCTACGCGGTGGCCGCCGCCGCGCTGCTGCCGACCATGATCTCCGCCCTCGGCGCCGGGCTGGAGCGCAGGCCGGTCCTGGGTCGGGGCGAGGGCGTACGGTCGTTGCCGCAGGCCGCCCAGGAAGCGGCCCGGCACGCCGGCACGGAGGTCAGTGGCACCCAGGTCCGGGGCCGCGACCGCGGTCCGGCCGGCCGCTGGGCGCAGCTGCGCCGGCGGGCCTTCTTCGGCGTCGGAGCGGTGCCGCAACCCGGCGCCGCGGCCGACTCACCCACACTGGAGGGACTGGCATGAGCGAGCGCGGCATCGGCGCGGAGTTCGCGCTCCGGCTCGGGAAGGCGGCCGCCGTCTCCCTGGTCGCCGGCACGATCGGCGGCGCGGCGGTACTGGCCGGGCAGGCGGTGGCGGCCCGCAACCGCAGCTACGCCCAGCCGGAGCTCGGCCTGGCCCTGCGGGCCACGGTGGGTCGGGCCGACGCACCGCCGCTGCGACTGGTGCTGCTCGGCGACTCCTCGGCGCTCGGCGTCGGGGTGGAACGCTTCGAGGAGACCGTCGGCGGGCAGCTGGCCCACCTGCTGGCCGAGGGCCCGACCGGCCGCCGGGTGCACCTGTCCAGCGTCGGGGTCTCCGGCTCGCGCTCGACCGACCTGGCCACCCAGGTGGCCCGGGCCCTGCTCGGCGAGCACCCGGACGTGGCGGTGATCCTGATCGGGGCCAACGACGCCACCGCGCTGCGCCGGCCGGTCGAGGCCGCCGCGTACCTCGGCTCGGCGGTGCGCCGGATGCGGGAGGCGCGGGTGGAGGTGGTGGTCGGCACCTGTCCCGACCTCGGCGCCGTCCGCGCGGTCTCACCGCCGTTGCGCCAGGTCATCGGCTGGTCCGGGCGGCGGGTCGCCCGGGCGCAGACCGCCGCGGTGCTGGACGCCGGCGGCACCGTGGTCGATCTGGGCACGGAGACCGGTCCGGTGTTCCGGGCCGACGCCGGCACCTTCTGCTACGACGGTTTCCACCCCTCCGCCGATGGCTACCGGGTCTGGGCCCACGCCCTGCTGCCGGCCGTCGCGGCGGCCGCCGCCGTGGCCTCCCGGCACTGACGCCCGCCCCGCGGGGTGACATTTCCCGGCGGGCCGGCAGCTTCCGCGCCAAGTTACCGACGAGTTAACGTTGGTTCATGCCGATTGAGTCGTCCCGCGACGCCGTCATCGTCGCCACCGCCCGGTCCCCCATCGGCCGCGCGCACAAGGGTTCACTGCGCGAGGTCCGCCCGGACGACCTCGCCGCGACCATCGTCCAGGCCGCCCTGGGCAAGGTGCCCCAGCTCGACCCCAGCACGATCGACGACCTCTACCTGGGCTGCGGTCTGCCCGGTGGAGAGCAGGGCTTCAACATGGCCCGGGTGGTCGCCACGCTGATGGGCCTGGACGGCCTGCCGGGCGCCACGCTGACCCGCTACTGCGCCTCGTCGCTGCAGACCACCCGGATGGCGATGCACGCGATCCGGGCCGGCGAGGGCGACGTCTTCATCTCCGCCGGCGTGGAGATGGTCTCCCGGTACGCCCGGGGCAACTCCGACGGTCTGCCGCCGGAGGCGCAGGCGCTGGTCGGCGGCGGCTGGGAGAACCCCCGCTTCGCCGAGGCCCGCGAGCGCTCGAAGGCCCGCGCGGAGGGTGGCGCCGAGGTGTGGACCGACCCGCGCGAGGCCGGCCAGCTCCCCGACATCTACCTCACCATGGGACAGACCGCCGAGAATCTCGCCCAGGTGCACGACGTGACCCGCGAGGACATGGACGCCTTCGGCGTCCGCAGCCAGAACCTGGCCGAGAAGGCGATCGCCGACGGCTTCTGGGCCCGCGAGATCACCCCGGTCACCACGCCGGACGGCACGGTGGTCAGCGCCGACGACGGCCCGCGCGCCGGGGTCACCCTGGAGGCGGTCGCCGGCCTGAAGCCGGTCTTCCGCCCGGACGGCCGGATCACCGCCGGCAACTGCTGCCCGCTCAACGACGGCGCCGCCGCCGTGGTGATCATGAGCGCCCAGCGGGCGCAGGACCTGGGCCTCACCCCGCTGGCCCGGATCGTCTCCACCGGCGTCACCGCACTCTCCCCGGAGATCATGGGGCTCGGCCCGGTCGAGGCCTCCAGGCAGGCCCTGAAGCGGGCCGGGATGACCATCGACGACGTCGACCTGGTGGAGATCAACGAGGCGTTCGCCGCCCAGGTGATCCCCTCCTACCGGCAGCTCGGCATCCCGGAGGAGAAGCTCAACGTGATGGGCGGCGCGATCGCGATCGGCCACCCGTTCGGCATGACCGGCGCCCGGATCACCGGGACCCTGCTCAACGCCCTCGAGTGGCACGACAAGACCATCGGCCTGGAGACCATGTGCGTCGGTGGCGGTCAGGGCATGGCGATGGTGCTCGAGCGGCTGAGCTGAGTTCGATTCGCCGGTGAGCCGGCCGGGTAGGGGTTCGTCATGGCGAGGATCGTCGAGCGGGAGCGCAAGTACTCCGGCGACGAGGGTTTCCGGCTCCCGGACCTGACGGGGTGCGGTGGTGTCGCGACGGTGTCCGACGCCACCGCCCTCGACCTGGACGCGGTCTACCTGGACACCCCCGACCTCCGGCTGGCCCGCAGCGGGTACGCGCTGCGCCGGCGTACCGGGGGCCACGACGCGGGCTGGCACCTCAAGGTCGGCGCGGCCGGCGGCCCCCGGACGGAGTACCAGTTTCCGGCCGGCGCGGCGGACGCCGACCCGCCGGCGGAACTGGTCGGGCTCTTCCGGGCCGCCTCCCGGGGTACGCCGGTCGGCCCGGCCGCCCGGGTCACCACCCACCGGGTGGAGCGCCGGCTGCTGGACGACCGGGGCCGGGTGCTCGCCGAGGTCGCCGAGGACACCGTCGAGGGCCGGGACCTGGTCAGCGACGAACGGCAGGCGTGGCACGAGATCGAGGTCGAGCTCGTCGACGGCGACGAGCAGTTGCTCGACGCGGTGGAGGCGCGGCTGCGCGAGGCGGGTGCCCGACCGGTGCCGGTCTCCAAGTCGCACCGGGCCCTCGGCACCCGGCTCGCCGCGGCGGCCGAGGCGGCGACCACGGACCGGGCGGTGGCACCCGTGGTGGATTACGCCCACACCCAGCGCGACGTGCTGATCGGCAACCACCCGGAGGCACGGCGGGGCGACGAGGACGCCGTGCACGACATGCGGGTCGCGGTCCGCCGGCTGCGGGCCACCCTGCGGACCTTCCGCGGCCTGTGGGACCGGCGGGACAGCGAGGGGGTCCGCACCGAGCTGCGGTGGCTCGGCACCCAGCTCGGACCGGTCCGGGACGCCCAGGTGATGGCCGCCCGGCTCACCGACGCCGTGCACGCCGAACCGGCCGAGCTGGTCCTCGGCCCGATCGTCGCGCGGATCACCGAGCGGTTCGCCGCCGACATCGCCACCGCCCTCGACGAGTTGGGTCGGGCCCTCGACTCCGACCGGTACACCGACCTGCTGGCCCGGCTGGACCGGCTGATCGAGGGGCCGACCACCAGCACCGCCGACGCCCGCTGGGTGACCCGCCGGGTCCGTCGCGCGGTGACCCGCGCGGACGACCGGCTCGACCTCGCCCTCGCCGGCCGGTGCCCCACCCGCCCAGGCGAGGAGGAGGACGTCGCGCTGCACGAGGCGCGCAAGGCGTACAAGACCGCGCGCTACGCCGTCGAGGTGCGCCAGCCGGCCGTCGGGAAGCCCGCCGACGCCCTGGTCGACCGGCTCAAGGACCTGCAGGAACTGCTCGGCGCCCACCAGGACTCGGTGATCACCCGGGACGTGCTGCGGCGGCAGGCGCTGCGCGCGTACGCCGACGGCGAGAACACCTTCACCTACGGCCTGCTGCACGCGCGGCAGGCCACCGCGGCCGACCGGGACGTCCGGGACGTCGCCGCCGCCCGCGACCGGGCCCGCCGGGGCACGGTGCGGCGCTGGCTGAAGGGCTGACCGGTCTACAGCGCGGAGCGGGTGGCCGTCACCGCGGCGGCGGCCCCGGCCAGCACCGCGTCCGGCGGCCCGGCCGCCACCAGGTCGGCCGCGACCACCCGGAGCTGGTCGGGCAGCGCCAGGTCGTTGTCCAACCGGGGTACGGCCCGACGCGGGCCGCCCTCGGCGTCCGCGGCCAGGTTGGCGATCTCCTGCACCAGCTTGTGCACCAGGTCGGCGCGGGCCACGTTGCCGGCCTCGGCCGCCGCCGCCCAGCGCGGCTGCTGCCAGTGACCCACCCGACGGACCAGCAGCTCCACCGCCCGGTCCAGTTCCGCTGCGCTCATCGCCGCCGAGTCTACGGCCGGGCCGGGCGGCCGTCGCTCACCGGCGCAGGTAGCTCAGCAGCCGCAGGATCTGCCAGTAGAGGAAGACCAGCCCGACCAGCAGCCCGAACGCGCACAACCAGGCGTAGCGGCGCGGCAGGCCGGCCCGGACCGACCGCTCGACCTGGTCGAAGTCGAGGATGAAGCTGAGCGCGCCGGCGATGATCGCGACCACCGAGAAGGCGTACGACAGCCAGCCGACCTCGCCGGTGAGGCTGTAGATCTCCAGCCCCTGCCGGCCGGAGACCAGCCGGACCACCAGGTTGACCACGGTGACCGCGAGCAGGCCGAGCAGGGTGCCGACCACCAGCCGGGCCAGCCGCGGGGTGGCCCGGACCAGCCGGGCCCGGTAGAGCAGCGCCATGCCGAGGAACACCCCGAAGGTGCCCACCACCGCCTGCGCCACGATCCCCGGGTAGACCAGCTCGAACGCCCGGCTGGCCACCCCGAGCAGCAGCCCCTGGACCAGGGCGTACCCGACGATCGGGGCGGGGTGGGTGATGCCGCGCAGCGAGACCACCAGGACCAGCGCGATGCCGGCCAGCGCGGTACCGGCCAGCGCCGCCGGCACCCACACCGCCTGCGGTACGACCACCCAGGCCACCGCCGCGGTCACGCCGGTGAGCAGGAGCAGCCCGACCGTGCGGGTCACCACGTCGTCGACGGTGACCGCCTCCGCGCCGCCCGCCCCGGGCAGCCGGTGCCCCCGGCTGGTGTCCTCCAGCCGGTCCAGTACCGGGTTGGCGCTGCGCACCCGCCACCTCCTCGCCGGCGTACCCCTGGTGTCACTGTCCCCCGGACGGCCCGGCGGGGGTGGGGAAACGACGACGCCCGCCGTCGCGGGACGCGCATGCTGGTGGACGGCCGGGCGCGCTCGAATCGACGACGCCCGCGGCCGCGGAAGCGCATGCTGCGGGACGGCCGGGTGCTCGAAACGACGACGCCCGCCGCCGCGGAAGCGCATGCTGCGGGACGGCCGGGCGCTCGAAACGACGACGCCCGCCGC
>NZ_JBNCLC010000004.1:164289-436202 GCF_049844475.1 Micromonospora sp. DT47
CGCTCGAAACGACGACGCCCGCCGCCGCGGAAGCGCATGCTGCGGGACGGCCGGGCGCTCGAAACGACGACGCCCGCCGCCGCGGAAGCGGTGGCGGGCGTCGGTACGGCGGGCGGACGGTCAGTCGTCGCCCTGGAAGTAGCTGATCAGCCGGAGCAGCTCCAGGTAGAGCCAGACCAGGCTGACCACGATGCCGAACGCGGCCGTCCAGGAGTAGCGCTGCGGCAGGCCCATCCGGACGCCGTCCTCGACCTCCTTGAAGCTCAGCACGAAGCTCAGCGCGGCGACCACGATGCAGACCAGGCTGAAGCCGATGGCCAGCGGGCTGCCGTCCCGCAGGCCGGTGTTGACGCCGAAGATGGCGAACACGAAGTTGATCAGCATGACGGCGAAGAGGCCCGCCATCACCGCGATCATGCCCTTGACGAACTTCGGGGTCGCCCGGATGACCCGCGCCTTGTAGAGCATGGTCATCACGAAGAAGACGCCGAAGGTGGCCACCACGGCTTGGAGCACGATGCCCTGGAACGCGGTCTCGTACGCCTTGCTCACCAGGCCCACGAAGGCGCCCTCGACGACGGCGTACGCGACGACCAGCGCCGGGTTGGCCATCCGGGAGAACGAGATGATCAGGCCGAGCACCAGGCCGACCATCGCGGCGCCGATCCAGGCGGCGCTGATCAGCGCGTCCGGCACCAGCACCCAGGCGGCCGCGGCGGAGACGCCGAGGATGCCCAGGAGCGCGACGGTCTTGACGATCACGTCGTCGAGCGTCATGGGGGTGACGGCCGGCGGGGCGGCCGGGTAGCCCGCCTGCGCCGGGTACTGCTGGGGAACGCCGGGCTGTCCGTAACCGTACGGCCCGGGCTGGGCGTACCCGGAACGCTCCCGCTCGGCCGCCTGGCCGAGCCGGGCGAGCACCGGGTTCGAGGTCTTCACTGTCGGGCCTCCCTCAGGGGGTCGTCGCACGCAGAAACGTGCGCTTCCAGCGTAGACGCCCGACATCACCCGCGCCGAACGCCAGGCTGTGGGAAAGCTGAGAGTGTGGTGCCCGGGGCGGGGGTCGAACCCGCACGCCTTGCGGCAGCCGCTTTTAAGGCGGCCGTGTCTGCCGTTCCACCACCCGGGCGGGCGGCACCGGTGCGTCGACACGCGGCGGTGCAGTGTCACGGTAGCCGCTAGGCGGCGACCCGGCGTACCCCGCCACCGTTGCCGCACTAGGGTCGACCCCGTGACCAGCGCAGCCCATACGGCGCCCTACGCCGACCCCGACCTGGCTGTCGGCCTCGCCGAGCCGGCCACGCCCGAACGCCGCTCCGCCCGCTGGCGGACGCTCGCCACCCGGCACCGCACCGACCTGGCCGTCGGCCTGCTCTTCGTCCTGCTCGCCGGCTGGCTCACCCACGGTCTCTGGCCGGACCCCACCGGCCGCGTGCTGGCGCTCAACCCCGAGGACCAGACCCTCTACGAATGGTTCCTGGCGGTCGACTCGCGGGCCCTGCTCGGTGACTTCGGCCTGCTCACCGACCGGCTCAACACCCCGGACGGGGTGAACCTGATGACCAACACCACGGTCATCGCGCTCGGCGTGCTCTTCGCCCCGGTCACCCTGCTCTTCGGCGCGCCGGTCACCTTCGCCCTGCTGGCCGGGGCCAACCTGGCCGGCACCGCGATCGCCTGGTACCTGCTGCTCAACCGGACGCTGCACGCCCGCCGGCTCGCCGCCGCCCTGGGCGCCGGGCTCTGCGGCTTCGGCCCGGGCATGCTCTCCCAGAGCAACAGCCACCTGCACATGACCGCGCAGTGGCTGGTCCCGGTGATCGTCTGGCTGGTGGTCCGGCTGTTGCGGGCCGCCGACCCGGGACCGGCCACCACCGGCCGGCCGGACCGGCGCCGCATCACCACCTCGGCGGCCGGGCTGGCCGCCGCGGTCACCGTCCAGGCCTTCGTCGGCGAGGAGGTGCTCTTCCTCTCCGCGGTCACCCTGCTGGTGATGACGGTCGCGTACGGGGTCGCCGACCGGGAGCTGCTGCGGCGGGCGTGGCCCGGCTTCGCCGGCGGCCTGATGCTCGCCGCCGGGCTGGCCCTGACCGTCCTCGGCTACCCGCTGTGGTTCCAGTTCGCCGGCCCGCAGGGCGTGGCCGACGGCATGTTCAGCCCGCACTACTTCTCCGCCGACCTGGCCAGCTGGTGGACCATCTCCCCACTGTCGGTGGTCGGCAGCGACTCCTCGGCCCGGCTGACCACCGGGCCGGCCGAGTACAACACCTTCCTGGGCTGGCCGCTGCTGCTGGTCGCCGTCGCCTGCGCGGTCTGGCTGCGGCGCCGGCCGCTGGTCGTCGCCTGCGCCGTGGCGGCGGTGGTGATGGGTGCGCTGTCGCTCGGCCCCCAGTTGGTGCTCGACGGCGACCGGAGCACGATGCCCGGGCCGTACGCGCTGCTGGTCGGGCTGCCGGTGGTGGACGGTGCGCTGCCGATGCGGTTCGGCCTGGCCCTGCTGCCGCTGACCGGCACCCTGCTGACGCTGGCCGTGGACCGGGCGCTGCGCGACACCGGCCGGGCCCGCCGACTCGTCCCGGCCGCCGTCGGGGCGGCCCTGCTCTCGGTCTTCCCCGCCCCGCTGCCCACCGTCGACCGCCCGGCGCTGCCCGAGTTCGTCACCGGCGGCCACTGGCGGGAGTGCGTACGCCCCGGCGGGGTGCTGGTGCCGGTGCCCGCGGCCACCCCGAAGGAGCCCTGGCCGATGCGCTGGGCGACGGCGGCCGACGCGGCGTTCGGCATCCCGGAAGGCTTCTTCATCGGCCCGTACGGCCGGGACGGCGCCGCCACCATGGGCACCTACAAGCAGCCCACCTCGGCGCTGCTGGCCGACGTCGCCAAGCGGGGCGAGGAACCGGTGATCGGCACGGAGCAGCGCCGGCAGGCCGCGAAGGACGCCGACTTCTGGGGCGCCTCCTGCGTGGCGCTGACCGACGACGCCCCGCACGCGGAGAGCCTGCGCCGCACCCTGGAGCAGCTCTACGGCCCGGCCACCCGGATCGCCGACGCCTGGATCTGGCGGGTCTGACCCCGATCACGAAGAAGGGCCCCTCCCGTCACGGGAGGGGCCCTTCTCGGCGGGCGATCAGACGGCCTTGCCGGCGCCGACCGGCTGCGAGGCCTCGGCGAACTCCTCGCGCGGGTCGTGCAGCTGGCCGAGGGCGACCACCTCACGCTTGAGGAAGAAGGCCAGCGACCAGTCGACGACGACCCGGACCTTGCGGTTGAACGACGGGATCCGGCTCATGTGGTACGTCCGGTGCATGAACCAGGCCGGCCAGCCGGTCATCTTCACGCCGTACACCTGGGCCACGCCCTTGTGCAGGCCGAGGCTGGCCACGCTGCCCACGTGCTTGTGCTTGTAGTCGACCGGCTCGCGACCGCGGACCACGTTGACGATGTTGTCCGCCATCCGGGCGGCCTGGCGCACCGCGTGCTGGGCGCTCGGCGAGCAGTAGTTGCCCGGCTCCTTGGTCAGGTCCGGCACGGCGGCGCAGTCGCCGGCGCTCCAGGCGCCCTCGACGACCCGGTCGCCGTCCACGATCTGCAGGGTCGGCAGGCAGGTGACCCGCTTGCGCTCGTCGCGCGGGAAGTCGGTCCTGTCCAGCATCGGCGACGGCTTGACGCCGGCCGTCCAGACGATGGTGTCCGACCGGAAGGTGTCGCCGTCGGAGAGCTTGACCACGCCGTCGAGGCAGGACTCCAGCCGGGTGTCCAGCCGGATGTCCATGTTCCGCTTCAGCAGCTGCTGCACGGTGTAGGCGCCCATGTCCCGGTCGACCTCGGGCAGCACCCGCTGGGTCGCCTCGACCAGCACCCAGCGCATGTCCTCCGGCTTCAGCTCCGGGTAGTACTTCAACGCGTCCCGGGCCATGTCCTCCATCTCGGCGAGCGCCTCGATGCCGGCGTAACCACCGCCGACGAAGGTGAAGGTCAGCGCCGAGCGGCGGACGTCTGGGTCCGGCGTGACGGCAGCCACGTCGAGCCGGTCCAGCACGTGGTTGCGCAGGTAGATCGCCTCGCCGATGGTCTTGAACCCGATGCCGTGCTCGTGCAGGCCCGGGATCGGCAGGGTGCGGGAGACCGATCCGGGGGCGACCACCACGTGGTCGTACGGGATCTCCCGGGTGGGGCCGACGATGGGCTGCACCACGGCGGTCTTGCGGTCGTGGTCGATCCGCGTCACCGCACCCGCCACGATCTTGCACTTACGCAACTCCCGCCGCAGCGGCACCACGGAGTGCCGGGGCGAGATGTTGCCGGCCGCCGCCTCCGGGAGGAACGGCTGGTAGGTCATGTGCGGCTGCGGGTCGACGACGATGACCTCGGCCTCACGGGAACTCAGCTTCTTGGACAGGCGCAGAGCAGCGTACAGGCCGACGTGCCCGGCACCCACGACGAGGATCCGCTTCGGGTTCACGTCATCTATCTTTCCCCGGGCGGCTCGGCTAATCCCGTCCGAGACCCCCTTCTGTGACGGAGCACAAGCGGTGTGACCTGCGCAACGTCCCGCGTCGTTCCGCTATCTGCGACGCAGCAACCAGCCCAGCAACCCGCTCAGCCCCACCGCCACCAGCAGTCCGGCCACGGTCGCCGCGCGGAAACCGTCATCGCCGCCGATCTCCCCCAACCAGGTCAGCACGATGCCGACCACCGCGGTCGCCAGCAGCACCGCACCGGCCCGGCCGACCCAGCGCACCACCAGGTCCGGGTCGACCACCGCGTCGTACGGCAGCACCGCGGCGAGCGCGCAGAGGGTGTGCCCGAGGTAGAGCGCCGCGGCCACGGCGATCAGCCGCCACAGCGCGATCGGCCGGCCGTACCCGGCGGAGGCGACCACCCAGCCACCGACGGTCACCAGGGCCGCGAAGGTCGGCCACCCCCGGCGCGGCCCGGCCGCCGGCAGCACCGCGACCACCGCCAGGGCGAGCAGTGACCGGGCGGTCAACATCTCCACCGGGCACGCCAGCAGCAACCCGACCAGCACCGTGCCGAAGACGCCGACGCGCACCAGCAGCGGCGTGAGGCTCACCCGGTTGGCCTCCGCGCGCAGCGCCCGGACCCGTTCCTGCACCGCGTTCATCGCGCTCCCACCCGGGGGGCGGTGGCCAGCCGGGCCACGTCCCGCAGCACCTGATCCAGGCTGCCCGCGCCGGCCCAGCGCACCACCGGCACGCCGTGCTCGCGGAGCTGGGCGATCATCGTGTCCCGGTCCAGCCGCCACAGCCGGAACGCCACCGGCGCCCAGCCCCGGTCCCCGGGCGGGGCGAGGTCGGCCGGGAGGGTGTCCACGGCCACCACGAACCGCCCGCCCCGGGCCAGCCGGGCCAGCATCTGCGCGGACCGCTCGTCCAACAGCGGGGTGAGCACCACCACCAGGGCGTCCGAGGAGAGCACCTGCGGCCCGAAGACCTGGTCGTACGGCTCGTGCGGGGAGGACTCGGCCCGCACGTCGAGCAGCCATTCCAGCACGGTCAGGTACTGCCGGCGGCCGGTGGCGGGGCGGAGCCGGCGGGCCGCCGGGCCGTACTCGAGCATCGCCACCCGGTCGCCGCGGTGCAGGTAGTGCTCCGCGATCGCGGCGGCGGCGCGGACCGTGGTGTCCACCACGGACGCGGCGCCCTTCACCCCGCCGGAGCGGCCCGCCTCGGCCAGCACGTCGAGCAGCACCACCACCTCGGCATCCCGGTCGGAGAGGGTGGCCGCGACGTGCAACTGCCGGGTCCGGAGCGACACCCGCCAGTCGATCCGGCGCAGCCGGTCGCCGGGGCCGAAGACCCGGACGCCGGCCAGCTCGCCGCCCTCGCCGGGCCGGCGCGAGTGGTGCGCGCCGACCAGCCCGGCGGCCCGGGGCATCGCCTCCACCGCCTCGAACGGTTCGGTCATCGGGTAGACCCGCAGCCGCACCGGCTCGGTGATCACCGCGCGGGAGAGCAGCAGACCGTCGGCGGTGGCGACCCGGACGCCGGCCGGGCCGATCGGGTGCCGGCCCCAGCGCAGCGCGGTGCCGGTGAGCTCCAGCTCGACCGCCCTGCCGGTGGGGATGGAGGTGACGAAGGGGCGGCCGGCGCCGCCGGAGCGGCTCACGTCGACCCCCGCGCCGCCGAAGCCGACCCGCTCCACCCGCAGCCAGGGCGAGACCCGGGTACGCACCACCGCCACGTGGTAAGACACGGTGTCCGGGTTGCCGACGGTGACCGTGCCGGCCAGCGCGCCCCCCTCGACCAGGTGGGCGTCCTCGGCGGTGATCTCCAGTTGCGGCGCGGCGGACGGCCGGCGGCGCAGCGCGTACGCGGTGCCGAGCGCGAACGGGGCGGCCAGCACGACCAGGTCGACCCGGCCGAGCAGCACGGCGGCGATCAGCAGCAGCCCGGTGAGCAGCACCGCCCGGCCCAGCGCCCAGGTTGGCGCCCAGCCCGCCGCCGGCTCCTCCCGTTCAGGCACGGCGGTCAGCGCCCGGCCCGGCCGGCCGCGTGGCTGGGCAACGCGCCGCTGGCCGGTGCGGGGGTCTGCTCCAGCACCTCGCCGACGACGAAGGACGGGTCGACCCGGCGCAGCCACATCTCCGGGCGCAGCGTGATCCGGTGCGCCAGCGCCGGCGCCGCGACCTCCTTGACGTCCTCCGGCACCACGTAGTCGCGGCCGGCTAGGACGGCCCGGACGCGGGAGAGCAGCAGCAGCGCCAGCGAGCCGCGCGGCGAGGCGCCGACCAGCACCGACGGGTGCTCGCGGGTGGCTGCGGTCAGCTGGACGATGTACCGGCCCACGGAGTCCTCCACCACCACGTCCTCCAGCGCGGCCTGCATGGCGCGCAGCGTGGCGGCGTCGACCACCGGTTTGATCTCCGCCTCCTCGCGGCGGCGGGTCATCCGCCGACGCAGCACCTCCCACTCCTCCTCGCGCTCCGGATAGCCGAAGGACACCCGGAGCAGGAACCGGTCCAGCTGCGCCTCGGGCAGCGGGTACGTCCCCTCGTACTCGATGGGGTTGGCGGTGGCGAGCACGTGGAACGGCTCGTCGAGGCGGTAGGTGACGCCCTCGACGGAGACCTGCTTCTCCTGCATCGCCTCCAGCAGCGCGGACTGGGTCTTCGGCGGCGTCCGGTTGATCTCGTCGGCGAGCAGCAGGTTGGTGAAGAGCGGTCCGGCCCGGAAGGAGAAGTCGCCGCTGCGCTGGTCGTAGAGGAACGAGCCGGTGATGTCGGCGGGGAGCAGGTCGGGGGTGAACTGGAGGCGGCGGAAGTCCAGCCCGAGGGCCTGTGCGAAGGAGCGCGCGGTCAGCGTCTTGCCGAGACCGGGCAGGTCCTCCAGGAGTACGTGCCCGCCGGCCAGGATGCCGGCGAGGACCAGTTCGAGGGCGTCCCGCTTGCCGACCACGACCGTACCGACCGCGTCCAGCACCGCCCGGGCCAGGTGGCCGACCTCAGTGGCGGGGATACGGCGGTCCACGTCGTTCATCAGATCTTCTCCAGTTCGGCGACGATCGCCGCGAGGTCGCGCGGCGACGGGGTGCGTCCGGGCGGGGTGTTGAGGAAGACCCAGAGCCGGTCGCCCAGCAGGGCGCGGGCGCGGGCCGGGTCCGACTCGCGGGTGAAGCCGTGACGCTGGCGCAACCGCTCGTCGGCCAGCTCGGCGAGTCGGGGCAGGACCACCTTGGTGAAGCGTTCCGGCCGGGTGGCCGACCAGTCCAGCGGCACCTCCCAGCCGTTGATGGCGGCTCGCAGCGCGTCCCGGGAGCCCCAGTTCCAGTAGCCGGGCTCCTCGCCGGCCGGTGCCCGTCCGCCGGCCCGGGGCGGGGGCGGCGGGGAGAGCGCGGCGGTGATCCGGCGGACGGTGAGCACCGCCAGCACCCCGGCCACCACGATCGGGACCGACACCTGTAGGCCGACCGCGCGCAGCACGGCGAGGACCACCGCGGTCACCGCGGCGGCGACGGCGACGGTACGCAGCAGCGCCCGGGCCCGCCCGTCCCGCTCCCGGCCGGTGCGGGGCGCTGCCTCCTCCTCGAAGCTGAGCAGGTCGTCCAGACCGGTCCGCTCGCTCACGCCGGCACCTCCTCGTCGGCGGCGGTGGCGAGGGCGGCCAGTTCGCCGCGCAGCCGGCGCAGCGCCGACCGGGCCTGGGCGCGCATCCGCTCGTCGACGGTGTGGGTGGCGTACCGGGCCTCGCGGTAGACGTGGGCGAACCCGTCCAGCACGTCGGCGCTGGCGATGGCGGGCACCCCCGCGGACGGGTCGCCCCGCAGCAGGCGGGTGACCAGGTCGGTGGGGGTGTCGCCGGTGCGCCGGGGCACCCCGGCCTCGGTGGCGGCCTCCTCGAGGCGGACCCAGCAGGCGATCACCGCGGTTCGCGGGTCGGTGTCGGCGGCGTCCAGCTCGACCAGGCCGGCGTCAACGGCGGCGACCACCTCGCGGGCGGTGCCCTCGGCGGTGCGCCGGCCCCGCGCGACCGGGACGGCCCGGGTGGTCCGGCGCAGCGCGCCCCTGATCAGCGTCCAGGCCAGGTAGCCGAGGGCGGTCAGGATGGCGAGGGCCAGCAGGACGATCGCCACGGTCGCGATCCACTGTGGGACCTCGGGCTGGGTCCGCTCCGCGCCGGTCCGCGGCTCGACCGGGATCGAGGGGGCCGGCTCGGCGGAGGGGTAGTCCGGCACGTACGGGATGTTGTCGGCGGCCGGCGGGATGCGGCTGGCGCCGATCGAGGAGTGCCCGGCGGACAGGGCCGCGGCGGCGAGCAGCAGGGTCACCGCGGCGACGGGCCACCACCTGCGCAGCACGCCGAGGTTCATCGCCACCGCCCCACGCAGCCTCAGTCCACCCCGGCGAGCTGTTTCGCCCGGGCGAACACGCCGTCCAGCATCGTTGGTGTCAGCCGCCCCGTGAACGTGTTCTGCTGGCTGACGTGGTAGCAGCCGAGCAGCTCGGGGGCGGCCGTCCCGGACCAGTGTGCCCCATGGCCGAAGACCGGTCGCGGGCTGGGCGGGCGGATGTCGTACACCTGGCGCAACACCGGCCACCACGCGGCCCAGGCGAAGGCGCCCAGCGCGACCACGACGCGCAAAGTGGGCCTGATCAGCGCGACCTCCCGGTGCAGCCAGGGCGCGCAGGTGTCCCGCTCGGCCGGGGTGGGCTTGTTGTCCGGCGGCGCGCAGCGCACCGCGGCGAAGATGCGGGTGTCGCGCAGGGACAGTCCGTCGTCGGCGGCGACGCTGGTCGGCTGGTTGGCCAGACCGGCCCGGTGCAGGGCGGCGAAGAGCACGTCGCCGGAGCGGTCCCCGGTGAAGATCCGGCCGGTGCGGTTGCCGCCGTGCGCGGCCGGGGCGAGGCCAAGGATGGCGATCCGGGCGTCCGGGGCGCCGAAGCCGGGCACCGGGCGGCCCCAGTACTCCTGGTCGCGGAAGGCCGCCCGCTTCGTGCGGGCGACCTCCTCCCGCCAGGCGACCAGGCGCGGGCAGGCGAAACAGTCGCTGACCGCGCCGTCCAGGTCGGCCAGGTCGGTCGCCCGCGCGGCGCGGGCGACGACCTCGTCAGGGGTACGGGGCTCAGCCAAGCTTGGCCCGGAAGAGTTCGAGGGTACGAGCCCAGGCGGTGGCGGCGGCCCGCTGGTCGAAGTGCTCAGGGCGGTCGTCGTTGAAGAACGCGTGCGCGGTGCCGGGGTAGTCGTAGGTCTGGCAGGTGCCGCCGGCGACCTCGATGGCCCGGCGGACGGTCTGCACACCCTCGGCGGCGGAGGTGCCGTCCGCTTCGGAGCAGTGGATGACCGTGGCCTTGCCCGCGTAGTCGGCCCACTCGGAGCCCATCCCCTCCCACGGCAGTCTCGGGTAGAAGGCGGCGGCGGCGACGATCCGATCGGAGCGGGTGGCGGACCAGAGGGCCAGGCTGGCGCCGGCGCAGAAGCCGGCGCAGCCGACCTTGCCGGTGACCTCGGGACGGCCGGCGAGATAGTCGGCCGCGGCGGCGACGTCCGTCGCCGCGTCGTCCATCTGCGGGCCGTTCAGCATCTGCCGAGGCTCACTCGGCTTACTGGCCGGGCCGCCGTGCCGGAAGTCCGGGGCGAGGGCGACGAAGCCCGCCTCGGCGAAGCGGTCCACGACCGACCGGACGTGGGGCACCAGCCCCCACCAGTCCTGGATGACGATGACCGCCGGGCTGGCCGCACCGCCGGAGGGTATCGCGAGATACCCCTCGCTGGTCCCCCCGTTACCGCGGTAGCTCACCATCTCGCCCATGGGTCCGTCCTCCTAGCGGTCAGTCATCGTTGGCTGGTCGCCCAGTGGTCCTACGTGCCGGTAGCCTGCCACGCCGTGAGCGCGCCGGGAAGACGAGAGAGCAGTGGCATATACCTCGCGTTCACCATGCGGAGAACGGGCATACGCCAACGGCGGCGCGGGGTCTCCCGCGCCGCCGTCGATCGCTCCGATCCGGTGGGTCAGCCCCGCTCAGCGGGTGGGGCTGGGCGCCGGGTCCGCCGGCGCGGTCGTGGTCGGGGCCGGCGTGCCCGGGGCGGTACCGGCCGTCGGGGCGGTGCCGGCCGTCGGGGCGGTACCGGCCGTCGGGGCGGTACCGGCCGTCGGGGCGGTGCCGGCCGTCGGGGCGGTGCCGGCCGTCGGGGCGGTGCCGGCGGTCGGGGCGGTGCCAGGCGGGCGCGGCGCGGTGGCCGGCGGGCGCGGCCGGAACGGCGCCTGCTCCGGGCAGTACGGGTAGCCGCGCTGGATCGGGTTGACGTCCGGGAGGGCAGGGTCGGTGCAGACCGGCCAGCCGAGCCGGATCGGGGTGCCGTTCTGGTCGAAGAGCCGGGCGTTCTCCACCAGCCGGCCTTCGCCGTCGTAGACGAAGACGTCCTGCACCTGGTCGTACGGGTTCCGCACCGAGGCGGGGTCGTAGCCGTATCTGCCCCATCGCGCACGCTCGTCCAGGTTCGCTGCGAGGACCAGACCGAAGATGACGAGCACCGCGCCGGCAACCTGCGTCAGAGTGCGCCGCCAGCTACGCATCGCATCCGACCTGCGGCCCAGCCAGATCGAGGCGAGCACTGCGGCGACCAGCACCACGAGCCCTGCGAACTCACTGAGGAAGGGCCGTGGAAACAGGGTCAGGCCAGCGCCGAGCATCGCCGAGACGAGCAACGCGGCGAGGTAGCCGCGCAGCACCCACCAGGCCGGACGGAGCAGCCTGAGGAACTCGCTCGCCCTGGCGTACCCGAGGATCGGGCCGAGCCGGGCGTCGAGGCCGGACAGCCGGGCGCGGGCCCGGTGCGTGACGCCGGCGATCCGCTGCTCCAGCCCACGGTGCGCGTCGGCCGGGTCGCCCGCGCCGGCGGCGGCCCGCAGCTCGGCGGCGTACGCCTCGGGCTCACCCAGCCGCTGCACCAGCGAGCCGTCGGTCTCGGCGGCCACCTCGGCGAGATGCTCCGGCAGGTCCTCGGTCAGCTCGTCGCGGGTTTCGGGCGGCAGGTCGGCCAGCGCGGCCCGCACCCGCTCCACGTACTCCGTGATCTCCTGCCCAGTGACGGTCATGCCGCCATCCCCCGATCGTCGAGCAGTGCGTCCATGGTGGTGGCGAACGAGCGCCAGGTCTTGCCGGAGCGGGCGAGCTGGTCGCGGCCGGCGGCGTTGAGCGCGTAGTACTTGCGGTGCGGCCCGGATTCGCTCGGCACCACGTACGTGGTGAGCAGGCCGGCGACGAAGAGCCGACGCAGCGTGCCGTAGACCGAGGCGTCGCCGACCTCGTCGAGGCCGGCATCGCGGAGCCGGCGCAGGATGTCGTAACCGTAGCCGTCCTCGTCGCGCAGCACGGCGAGGACGGCGAGGTCGAGCACACCCTTGAGCAGTTGTGTGGTGTCCACGCTTCGCACACTACTGTGCAGTGCGAAGTACCGTCAAGAACACACTAGTCGCGGCACGTGAAGGTCACACACCACCACACCGAACTCGGGACAACGAGCAGAACGGAGCCTTTGTCCGTCAGGCCAGGGACCAGGCGATGCCGTCCGCCATACGCGACAGGATCTGCGCTGGACGGGTCATAGATAGAGCTTGCGGAGCTCGCGGGCGATGTCCGGGACCTCGGTCAGCGCACCGCTGGCCACCGACATTACGAGAGCCTCGGCCTGATCCACGTCGACATCCTGAATCGGCACCTCGTTGAGGGCGAGGAAAACTCTCGCAGCCGCCCAAGCGAGACGCTTGTTTCCATCGATCAGCGCATGGTTCATACAGACCGAGTGCAGCAGCGCGGCGGCCTTGCTCCACAGATCGGGGTAAGCCTCCTGGCCGAACGCCACGGTAGCCGGGCGGACGGCCGCCGACGAAAGCAGACCGAAGTCACGGACCTGCGGGGTCTCGCCCAACACGATCGAGGCGATCTCCACGAGGTCGTCGACGTCCAGATAGTTGATCACTCCGCCAGCCGCCGCAGCAGTTCAGCGTCGCGCTCGGCGACCTCACGCGCGAGATCCTGGACGCGGCCGCGACGACTGCGCGCCGAGACGTACTCTTCGACCGCCACGACGATGGTGGCGTTCATCGACCGATGCTCTTCATCGGCGAGCTGCTTGAGCCGCTCATGCAACCCGTCAGGCAGATTGACCGTGGTGACCATATGGGAATCATACCGCCCTCATGCAGGCCAATTACCTAAGCCGCGGTCGGCGAAAGGCTCCAGGCGATGCCGTCGAGGATGTCGTGCTCGGAGGCGATGACCGACGGCATCCCGGCCCGCTCCATGATCACCCGGAGCACCAGGGCGCCCGCGCCGATCACGTCGGCCCGGCCGGGGTGCATCACCGGGATGGCGAGCCGCTGCTCGCGGGTCTTCGCCAGCAGGTCGGCGGTCACCCCGGCGACCGCGTCGTACGACACCCGGGCGTGGTGGATGCGCTCCGGGTCGTACTCCTGAAGGCCCTGGGCGATCGCGGCCACGGTGGTGACCGACCCGGCCAGGCCGACCAGCGTGGCGGCCTGGCGGCCGGGGACGGCCTCCAGCGCGCGGTCGACGGCGACCGCGATGTCGGCCTGCGCGGCGGCGATCTCGTCCAGGGTCGGCGGGTCGCCGTGCAGGTGCCGCTCGGTCATCCGGACACAGCCGATGTCCATCGAGATGGCCGCCTGGACGCCGCCCTCGCGGGTGCCGACCACGAACTCGGTCGAGCCGCCCCCGATGTCGACCACCAGGTACGGCGGCTCGGCGTCGGCGGGCAGGCCGCGGACGGCGCCGGTGTAGGAGAGCCGGGCCTCCTCATCGCCGGTGAGCACCTCCGGCGCCACGCCGAGGGTCTGCTCGACCATGGCCCGGAACTCACCGGCGTTGGCCGCGTCGCGGGAGGCCGAGGTGGCGCACATCCGTACCCGCTCGGCGCCGAACTTCTCGATCTCGGCGGCGTAGTCGGCGAGCGCCACGCGGGTCCGCTCGATCGCCTCCGGGGCGAGTCGGCCCGTCTTGTCGACGCCTTGACCGAGCCGGACGATCTCCATCCGGCGGGTCAGGTCGACCAGCGGCGCCCGCGGACCGGCCGACGGGTCGGGCAGGTCGGCGACCAGCAGTCGGATGGAGTTGGTCCCGCAGTCGATGGCGGCCACGCGCGTCGTCACGGCAGCAACCCTACGGCAGCTTGCCGACGAGGGCCGACGGTCGGACCGCCCGGTACGGCGGGAACTCGGGGCGGCCGGCGGGCAGGATCCCGGTGACCGACATGACTCTCCGTCATATTCATGACGGAGAGTCATACCGCTCGCGAGGGTCATGCCTCCGGCGGACCGACACGCCGGAGGTCGGGCGTGCCTGCGCCTCGGGCGAGCGGATCCGCCGCCAGGACCGGCGGCGGTCCGGGTGCGGCGGGCTGGCAGGGCGGGACGGCGGCGGCACGGGACAGCGACCGGCGCCGCCGACGCCACCGCCGGGCCAGCACCGGCAGCCAGGGCAGCAGACCAATCAGCACCAGCAGCGAGAGCAGCGGCAGTCGCCACCACCGGGAGACGGTGGCCGGGGGCGCGGCCGGGGGCGCGGAGACCCAGGGCCGGGCGGTCTTCGACCAGGCCAGGAAGGCGTCCCCGACCGGCAGCACCCCGAACGCGTACCGCTTGGTGCGCGAGGTGTCCAGCGGCAGGCCGACCAGCTCACCGTAGTTGGCCAGCGCCCCGGCCAACGCCGTGTCGCCGTGCACCTGCGCGGCGCCCAGGGTGACCACGGTGGCCGACAGGCTCACCCCGCGCAGCAGCGGCCCCGAATCGACGTCCGCCGGGCCGTCGAAGCCACGCGGGTACTCACGGACGGCCGGACCGAGCCCGAGCGGCGAGACGACGAAGAGCTGCCGGAAGCGCAGGTACTGCTCGCGGGCGAAGGCCGGGTCGATCTCCCCGAGGAAGCGGTGGACGACGCTCTGCGAGGTCGCCCGGGCCACCTCGGCCGGCGCGCCGGTGGCCGCTTCCACCCGGTGCGGCATCAGGCCCGTCCGTGGGTCCAGCCGCTGGCGTACGCCGTCCAGCCAACGCCGAACCGTCGGATCGAAGCGGGCCGGCAGCAGCGTGTCGTGCAGCCGCAGCGACGCGACCGCCACCGTGGAGTCCACCGGCCACGCCTGTCCCGGGTACCCGGGCAGGTACGGGGAGGCCGACGCGTCGAACGCGGCGGCGAGGGAGGTGGAGGCCTCGGCGAAGCGGCGCACCTCGCCCGGGTCACGGCGGTCGGCCGGTTGCAGGGCGAGCACGCCGCCGCGCAGCCAGTTCGTCCAGCCCTGGTAGAAGACGCCGTAGCCGGGGGTCAACTGCGGGCTGAAGGGCGCCCGCCCGGCCGGGGATTCCAGGCGCGCCAGAGCCCAGCGGGCCTCCCGCAGCGCCTCGCCCCGCTCGCCCACCGGCTGCCGCATCCCGCTCTCGACCCGGGCCAGGCCGTAGAGCACGTGGGCGAAGAACCACCCCTCGGGGAAGAGCTCCTGGGCGTCCTCGCCGGCGCCGTCGTCCAGCGCGGCGCGGAGGAAGGTCAGCTGCCGGGCCACCCCGGGCGGGTCCCCGGCCCCACCGGCGGTGGCCGGCGCGACCAGGCGTACCACGCCCGTCAGGGCGGCCAGGCTGACCAGTGCCGCCACCAGCGCGCCCACCCGACGAATGATCGTCACCGGCCCAGCATGCCGCAGGCGATCAAGGGCGGATCAGAGCCGGAGCAGCATCCGGGTGTTGCCCAGGGTGTTCGGCTTGACCCGCTCCAGGTCCAGGAACTCCGCGACACCCTCGTCGTACGAGCGGAGCAGCTGCTCGTAGACCGGCTGCGGCACCGGCGCGCCGTCGATCTCGGTGAAGCCGAACGAGGCGAAGAACCGGGTCTCGAAGGTGAGCACGAAGATCCGGGCCACGCCCAGCTCCCGGGCGGCGTCGATCAGCTCGCCCACGATCCGGTGGCCGAGCTTGCGACCCCGGCATGCCGGGTCCACCGCGACCGTCCGGATCTCGGCCAGGTCCTCCCACATCACGTGCAGCGCGCCGCAGCCGACGACCCTGCCGTCCGGACCGACCGCGACCCGGAACTCCTGCACGTCCTCGTAGAGGGTGACGGTCGCCTTGCTGAGCAGCCGCCGGTCGTCGGTGTAGGTGTCCACCAGCCGCCGGATGCCGCGCACGTCGCCGGTGCGGGCCCGGCGCACGACGATCTCGTCGGGCGCGCTCATCTCACTGCGCCGCCGGCACGTCCACGCACGGACCGGCGGCCCACCACTTCTCCACCAGGGCCAGCGTCTCGTCGCCGAACGGGTTGACCCCCGGCCCGGCGCCGAGCGCGTGCCCGAGGTGCACGTGCAGGCACTTCACCCGCCCGGGCATGCCGCCGGCGGAGATGCCGGCGATCTCCGGCACCTCGCCGATCGCCTCCCGGCGGGCCAGGTAGTCCTCGTGCGCGGCCCGGTACCGGGCGGCCAGCTCCGGGTCCTCGGCGAGCCGGTCGGCCATCTCCTTCATCAGCCCGGCCGACTCCAGCCGGCTGCACGCCGCGGTCGCCTGGGGGCAGGTCAGGTAGAACAGCGTCGGGAAGGGCGTGCCGTCGGCCAGCCGCGGGGTCGTCTCCACCACGTCCGGCAGGCCGCAGGGGCAGCGGTGGGCCACCGCCCGGGTGCCGCGGGGCGGGCGTCCGAGCTGCGCGGCCACCGCGGCCCGGTCGGCCTCGGTGGCCGGTTCCCGCCGCGGCGGGGGTACGGAGTCCGCCGCCGGCTCCTGCGGTGGTACGACAGTCACGGTGCCCATCTCTCGTTCGGTGCGCGGGTGGTGCTCACTTGTCCGGGGTGTCGGCGTTCGCCGCCTGGACGCTCGACCAGAGGGTGTCGTACCAGGGGTCGGGGGTCTTCGGCGGGGCCGGCGGCCTGCCGCCGTTGGCGTCCCGGGCCGCGCCCTCCGGGTCGTTCAGCACGATCACCGGAACCTCCCCCGGCGGGACCATGTGGAACCGCTCCCGAGCCTGGATCTTGATGTATTCCTTGTCCCGCCACTTCGCGGCCTGGGCCGACAGGTCGGAGATCCGCTGCCGCTGGGCGGCCTGGGACGCCTCCATCCGCTCGATGTCGACCTGCTGGTCCAGGTAGACCCGGACCGGATAGGTGTAGGCCAGGGCGAGCGCGATCAGCACCGCGAAGAGCACGGTGGCCCGCCCGGTGAAGCCTCGGGGGTGGGGTGCGGTGAGCCGCCTGATGGTGCCGCCGGCCGCCGTACGACGGGCCGCTGCCGGACGGTTGCCGGCGCGTACGCCGTCGGCGCCCCGCGCCCGCCCGGCGGTGGCCCGCGTCTCGGCGCGGACCCCACCGTCGCGGACCGACGTCCGGGCGCCGCGGGCCCCGCCCGGCCGACCGGTCGGTCGACGAGCGGGGCGCTGACCACCCGGTGTGCGGCGCTGCTGCATCGTCACACCCTCCCCCGAGGCCTCGCGCGTCTCAGGCCGAACGGTAACGCGGGAACGCGCCGGCGCCGGCGTACCGCGCCGCGTCGGCCAGCTCCTCCTCGATCCGCAGGAGCTGGTTGTACTTGGCCACCCGGTCCGAGCGCGCCGGGGCGCCGGTCTTGATCTGGCCGCAGCCGGTGGCGACCGCCAGGTCGGCGATGGTGGTGTCCTCGGTCTCGCCGGAGCGGTGGCTCATCATGCACATGAAGCCGGCCCGGTGGGCCAGGTCCACCGCGTCCAGGGTCTCGGTGAGCGAGCCGATCTGGTTGACCTTCACCAGCACCGCGTTGGCGGCCTTCTCGGTGATGCCCCTGGCGATGCGCTGCGGGTTGGTGACGAACAGGTCGTCACCGACGATCTGGATCCGGTCGCCGACAGCCGCGGTCAGGGTGGCCCAGCCGCTCCAGTCGTCCTCCGACAGCGGGTCCTCGATGGAGACGATCGGGTAGTCGCCGATGAGCTTGGTGTAGTAGTTGTTCATGTCCTCGGCGGTCTTCGCGGCGCCCTCGAAGGTGTAGGTGCCGTTGTCGAAGAACTCGGTGGCGGCCACGTCGAGCGCGAAGACGATGTCGGTGCCGAGCCGGTAGCCGGCCTTCTCCACCGCCTCGGCGATCAGGTCCAGCGCCGCGGAGTTGGTGGGCAGGTTGGGGGCGAAGCCTCCCTCGTCGCCGAGGCCGGTCGACAGGTCCTTCTTCTTCAGCACCGACTTGAGCGCGTGGTAGACCTCCGCGCCGGAGCGCAGCGCCTCGCGGAAGGTGGGCGCGCCGATCGGCGCGATCATGAACTCCTGGATGTCGACGTTGGAGTCGGCGTGCGCGCCACCGTTGAGGATGTTCATCATCGGCACCGGCAGCAGGTGCGCGTTCGGGCCGCCCAGGTAGCGGAAGAGGCTCAGCTCGGCGCTGCCGGCGGCGGCCTTCGCCACGGCCAGCGAGACGCCCAGGATGGCGTTGGCGCCCAGCTCGGCCTTGTTGTCCGTACCGTCGAGGTCGAGCATCTTCTGGTCGATCAGCCGCTGCTCGCTGGCCTCGTACCCGATCAGCTGGTCGATGATCTTGTCTTCGATGTTGGCGACCGCGTTCTCCACGCCCTTGCCCTGGTAGCGGTCGGCGTCCCCGTCGCGCAGCTCGATCGCCTCGAAGGCGCCGGTCGAGGCGCCGGAGGGCACCGCGGCGCGGGCGATCGTGCCGTCGTCGAGCCCTACCTCGACCTCGACCGTCGGGTTGCCCCGCGAGTCGAGAATCTCCCGGGCGACGATTCCCTCGATGGTTGCCACTGAGTCGCTCCTCGTTCGTGTGTGCGAGTCCGGTGTGGGCCGCGACGGTGCGGCTGGGGCAGGTGTTGAACGCAGCGTATCGGGCGGCGGCCGCCCGCACCCCGCCGCCCGCCGGACGGACCGCGTCGTGAATCCTCACCGGCGGGGCGGGTGACACGGACATTCCCGGATTCTCGGGCGTCAACCGGCAACGGGTTTGCGCCGGGTGGACCCGATCGACCACGCTGGTCGCCATGCCCGCCGTATCGACCACCCTCCGCGTGCTCGCCGTGTCGGTCATCGCGTCGCTCACGGTCACCGGTTGTCAGACCCTCGATGACGCCGGACAGGCCCTGGGGCGAGCCGATCTGGTCAACGACCTCGCCGCCCGGCTGGACGGGTCGCTCACCGGGACCTGGTCCGCCGACTACCGGCTACCCGGCGGCCGGACCGCCTCGTTGGCCCAGACGCAGGAACCGCTCCGCTCGGCGTACACCTGGCCGGACGGCAAGATCACGGTGACCCAGGAAGCGGTCACCCGGTGCGAGAACGCCGCCGGGCGTACCGCCTGCACCGTGGTGCCGCCGGTGACCACGGGCGGCAAGCCCTCGGTGGCCGCCTGGACCGAGGCCGCGAAGCGCGGGCAGGTCACCCCGCCGGCCGTGATCGGGCTGCTCACCGAGGCCGCCCTGGATCCGCAGGCGGTCATCGCGCAGAGCGACACCACGGTCGCCGGCCACCATGCCACCTGTGTCGACGTGCAGCGCTCCGCCGGCGACTTCACCGCCTGCGTGACCACCGAGGGCGTGCTGGGCAGCTTCGCCGGCGCCCTCGACGGCCGGCCGACCGAGGTGGCGTTGAGCCGCTACACCGAGACCGTCGACGCCAGCGCCTTCGACCCGCCCGCCCGCGCGGGTGTGGTGGACCACCGGCCGACCACCGCATGACCGATGCGTCGCCCGACGGGCGCGAGCAGATTGGCACCGCGGCCGGCTCCGAGCGGCGCGGGTTCCTGCCGGGAGCCGGCGGCGGCCTCCCGCCCGCGCCGACCGACCTGGCCCTGCCGGTGGCCGGGCGGAAGTTGCTGACCGGCGCCGACGGGCGCTTCCCCCGAGTCGGTGACCTCCCCGCCGCCACCGCCTGGGTGCCGCTCGGCACGCTGGACGGCGTACCGGCGTGGGGCGCCGGGCTGACCCCGACCGACGAACCGACCGGCCGCTGGCGGAGCTGGCGGGCGCTCGCCGCCGAGCTGCCCGAACCGCTCGCCACCCTGGCGGGGCGGGCGCTGGCGGTGGTCACCTGGCGGCGTACCCACCGGTGGTGCGGTGCCTGCCGGGCCGAGCTGGCCGACGTGCCGGGCGAGACGGCCCGCCGCTGCCCCGACTGCGACCTGTACGTCCCGATGCGGCTCTCCGCCGCCGTGCTCACCGCGATCACCCGCCCCGGCCCGGCCGGCGGCCCCGACGAGCTGCTGCTGGTCCGCCACACGTACGGGCCGACGGAGCTGTGGGCCCTGGTCGCCGGCTTCGTCGAGGCGGGCGAGTCGTTGGAGGCGGCCGTGCGCCGGGAGGTCGGCGAGGAGGTCGGGCTGGCCCTCGACACGGTCCGCTACTTCGGCAGCCAGCCCTGGGCGATGTCCGGCCCGAACGTGCTGCTGGCCGGCTTCACCGCCACGGTCGCCAACCCGGCCGCCGAGCCGGTGGTCGACGAGAAGGAGCTGGCGCAGGCACGCTGGTTCCCACTGGACGCGCTGCCGGCGGAGCTGCCACCGGCGTACTCCATCTCCCGCTGGCTGATCGACGCGACCGCGGCCACGCGGCGTTGACCCGCGCGGCGGCCGTCCGCCGCTCAGACGCCCAGCAGGGTACGCAGGTGGCGCGGCGGCGGGCAGTCGTGCGCCAGCATCGCGTCGTGCCACTCCCGCACCGACACCCCGGCGGGGCGGGCCGCCGCGATGTCGGCGATCTCGCTGTAGCCCACGAAGTAGGTGGAGAGCTGGGTGGAGGTGATCAGCGAGCGCCGCCACTTGCCGGCCGCCTCGCCCTCCTCCTGGAAGCCGCGCCCGGTCATCAGCGCCATCGCCTCCGCCTCGAGCATCCCCTCGCAGTGGACCAGCTGGTCGAGCAGCGCGTTGATGGTCATCCGCAGCTGCATCTTGAGCTGCTGCAACCGCACCGGCAGGCCGCCGAAGCCGAGACCGGCCATCAGCTCCTCGGCGTAGACCGCCCAGCCTTCGACGAACACCCCGGACTCGGTCAGCGGGCGGACCCGGGTCGGGCCGGTGTGCCGGCGGGCGTGGGCGAGCTGGAGGAAGTGACCGGGCATCGCCTCGTGCACGGTCAGGTTGCGGATCATGTGGTCGTTGTACTCCCGGTAGAACGACTCGACCCGGTGCGCGGGCCAGTCCGCCGGGGTGGGCGCGATGCAGTAGAAGGTGGGCACGTTCGCCGGCTCCAGCGGGCCGGGCGAGTCGCAGTAGGCGACGGCGACGCCCCGGGCGAACTCCGGCATTCTCTGGATCACGCACGGGTCGTCGACCAGGGTGACCAGGTCGTGGTCGCGGACGAAGTCGGTCGCCTCGTCCAGCGTGATCGAGGCGAGGTCCACGATGGAGTGGTCGTCCGGGTGCTCGGCGGCGAGCAGGTCCAGGGCCCGACGTACCGTCGCGTCGTCGGCCGGCCCGCCGACCAGCTCGGCGGCCGCCGACCGGATCTCCTCGGTGACCCGCTCCAGGTTCGCCCAGGCGCGGCGCTGGATCTCCGCGGCGCCCAGCTCGGTGTCCAGGGTGTGCCAGAGCCGCGCCTCCCAGCGCCGCCGGCCCAGCCGTGGGTCACGCCCCGGCCCGGCGTCGGCGGCCAGGCCGATACGCAGCCAGGCGACGAACTCCTCCAGCGCGGCGATCGCGGCAATGGCCGCCGGCTCGATCCGGTCGTACAACGCAGGTGCCTGGGCGAGCAGCACCGGCACCTCGTCGCGGACCAGCGCCGCCGTGCCGGTGAACTGCCCGACCGCCGTCTCGGCGTGGATCCGCGGCATGTCCCGCAGCGTCGCGCGCGCGGTCGCCAGGGCGTCGGGTACGGCCGACAGCCGCCCGGCCAGGTGGGTGAGGCGCTCCTCCACCGGGGCGTACGGGCGGGCGAGCACGGCGTGCAGCAGCGGGCCCGGATTGTGCCGCAGCGGGTCCCACTCGTGGGCGCGGATCTCGGTCAGCTCGAACAGCTCCCGGTCGACCAGGGCGCTGAGTAGCGCGTGGTCGACCTGCTCCTCGACGTCGAGCGCGTCCGGGTCGAGCTCGGAGAGCGCGTCGGAGGCCTCCTTCAGCATCCCCTGGTCCGCCGCGACCCCGTCCGCGGAGAGATCCGGCAGCCGGTCGTCGTACCGGTGGTCACCAGCGGACGTGGCGAGCCCGGGCCGGCTCACCAGCAACGCCTCGACGATCCGCTCAGCCAGCGGCACGAACGATTCCATCCCCCGACCCTACCGATCCCCACCCCGCCCCGTGCCCCATGCGTTGATCATGAAGTTGTTGCCACCCGCCTCGGCGTGTCGCGGCTGCAACTTCATGATCAACGCGAGTGGTCGGGGGCCCCGCGTTCGGCGGCGCGGACGGCGTCGGCGTACGCCAGGGTGGTGCGGCGGAGGGCTGCTTCGGGGTCGATTCCTGCCTCCCGGGCTGCCGCGACGGTGGCGAGGAGGCTGGCGCCCAGTCGGGCCTCGGGGTCGACCTGGGTGTCGGCCAGCGGGGGCGGCACGGCCAGGCCGACGCGGGCGGCGCGGTCCAGGATCTTCGCGGCCAGGGCGAGCGCCGGCTGACTCAGCGCGATGCCGTCGAGCACGGAGTCACGGGCCTTCTCGGCCCGCTTGATCCGCTCCCAGCTGGCCTCGATCTCCTCCAGGCTGCCGAGCTCCGCCCCGGAGAAGACGTGCGGGTTGCGGCGGACCATCTTGTCCACCAGGCCCCCGGCCACGTCGTCGACGGTCCACCGCTCGCCCTCGGGCAGGTTCTCGGCGAGCCGGGCGTGCAGCAGCACCTGGAGCAGCACGTCACCCAGCTCCTCGCGGAGCGCGTCGGTGTCGTCTGCGCTGATCGCGTCGTACGCCTCGTAGCACTCCTCCAGCAGGAAGCCGGCGAGGCTGCGATGGGTCTGCGCCCGCTTCCACGGGTCGCCGCCCGGCGAGGCCAGCCGGTCCATCACCGCGACCGCGTCGAGCAGCCGGGCGCCCGGCGGGTCCCACGAGCCGTACATCAGCTCCAGCTCGGCCAGCCCGGGCTCCCGGGCCAGCCGCAGCCCCAGCTCCCGGGCCAGCGCCTCGTCGCCGGTCGGGCCGGCCAGCCAGACCGCGGTGCCGTGCGCGGCCACCGCGTCGAGCAGCGCCTGCGTCGCCCTGCCGGCGACGACGGTGACCTCGGCGCCCACCGTGCGCACCGCTGCGGTCAGCTCGCTCTCCGCGCCGGTCAGCACCGGTGCCTGGCGTACGACGTCCCAGGCGGCGGCGGTCAGCAGGCCGGCCGGCAACCGGGGCGAGGTGACCAGCAGGACGATCCGGGCGATCGTGCTCAGGGCGCCACCGGCCCGGTCGACTGCTCCGCCGGGGCGTCCACCGGCTCCGGGGTCGAGACGTCGGTCACCGGACCACTGGCGTCGATGTACGGCAGCGCGTAGAAGACCAGCTCCTGGCCCTTGTTCACCCAGGACGGGACGCCCAGCGGGCGGTACCGCGGGTTGACCGACACGTCGACCTTGTCGGCCTCGGCCTCCAGCGCCGCGCTCAGCGCCGACGCGCTGCGGACGAAGCCGCCCTCGCCGAAGAGCTGGCGCACCTGGGCCACCGACATGCCCGACTGGATCCCGCCGGCCTTCTCGATCGCGTGGTAGACGGCCATCACCGCGTCGTCGCTCAGGTCGGCGGGGGGCAGCTTCTGGCTGAGCACCCGGGAGATGTCGGCCCACTCGCCCCAGAGCTTCGCGTACTCGGCCTGCGGGGGCATCTGCAGCTGCTGGGCGAGCTGCTCCGGGGTGACCTGGTCGGGCACCTGGAGGCCCTGCTCGGCCACCACGCGCTTGCCCAGGTCGATGCTGACCAGCAGGTTCACCACGTCCTGCCGGGTCACCGTCGAGCGGAGCTGGTCCGGGGCCGGGGTGGCGCCGGCCTGGGTGGCGCTCTGCCGCACCGCCTCGGCGTACTTCGCCTGCGCGTCGTCGTAGACCGCGTCCACCCGGTCGACCGGGTACGTCCTGTCGCCGACGTACGCGGCCACGTCCGGGGAGGACTTGCCGCAGGCAGCGAGGGAGAGGACACCGAGGGCCGCGACGCTGACGGCGGCGATGAGACGGCGGGCACGCATGACGGCCACTCTCTCATGCCGGCTACGGCGGTGTGACGCCCCCCACCGGGGGCGGGCCGGGCTCACGCCGTCACCCCGGCCAGCGCGGCCGGCTCGCCCAGCACGTCCTTCAGCAGCTGCGCGCACCACTCCAGCAGGGCCTGGTCGCGCAGCGGCTCGCCGCCCACCCGCCGGGTGCTCGGCCGGGGCACGCTGACCTGATCGGTGGCCTGCTTGTAGACCGAGTCCGGGTGGTAGCGCTTGAGCCGCAGCTGCTTCGAGTCGGGCAGCGGCAGCGGGCCGAACCGGAGGTGCTTGCCCTGCATGGAGACGTCGGTGAGGCCGTACCGGCGGGCCAGCAGCCGGAACCGGGCGACCGCGACCAGGTTCTGCACCGGGGCGGGCGGCTCGCCGTAGCGGTCCGCCATCTCGGCGACCACCTCACGCAGCCGCTCGTCGTCGCGGGCCTCGGCGAGCTTGCGGTACATCTCCAGCCGCAGCCGCTCCACCCCGACGTAGTCGTGCGGCAGGTGCGCGTCGATCGGGAGGTCGATCTTGACGTCGGCCTCCTCCTCGGGGCGCTCGCCCTTGAACGCCGACACCGCCTCGCCGACCATCCGGACGTACAGGTCGAAGCCGACGCCCTCGATGTGACCGGACTGCTCGCCGCCGAGCAGGTTGCCGGCGCCCCGGATCTCCAGGTCCTTCATCGCCACGTACATGCCGGCGCCGAGCTCGGTGTGCTGCGCGATGGTGGCCAGCCGCTCGTGGGCGTGCTCGGTGAGCGGCTTCTCCGGCGGGTAGAGGAAGTACGCGTACGCCCGCTCCCGGCCCCGGCCGACCCGGCCGCGGATCTGGTGCAGCTGGGCCAGGCCGAGCAGGTCGGCCCGCTCCACGATCAGGGTGTTGGCGTTCGGGATGTCGATGCCGGACTCCACGATGGTGGTGCAGACCAGGACGTCGAACTCCTTCTCCCAGAAGCCGACCATCACCTTCTCCAGGGCGTCCTCGCCCATCTGGCCGTGCGCCACCGCGACCCGCGCCTCGGGCACCAGCCCGCGGATCCGGCGGGCCGCCTTGTCGATGGACTCGACCCGGTTGTGCAGGTAGAAGATCTGCCCGTCGCGGAGCAGCTCGCGGTGGATGGAGGCGGCCACCTGCCGGTCGTCGTACGCCCCGACGAACGTGAGCACCGGGTGGCGCTCCTCCGGCGGGGTGGCGATGGTGGACATCTCCCGGATGCCGGTGATCGCCATCTCCAGCGTCCGCGGGATCGGGGTGGCGGACATGCTCAGCACGTCGACCGAGGCCCGCAGCGTCTTCAGGTGCTCCTTGTGCTCGACGCCGAAACGCTGCTCCTCATCGACGACCACCATGCCGAGGTTCTTGAACCGGGTGGCCGTCTGGAGCAGCCGGTGGGTGCCGATGACGATGTCGACGCTGCCGTCGGCGGCCATCTCCAGGGTCCGCTCGGACTCCTTCGGCGTCTGGAAACGGGACAGCTGCCGGATCTCCAGCGGGAACTGACTCATCCGCTCGGCGAACGTGTTGTAGTGCTGCTGGACCAGCAGCGTGGTCGGCACCAGCACGGCGACCTGCTTGCCGTCCTGCACCGCCTTGAACGCCGCCCGGACCGCGATCTCGGTCTTGCCGTACCCGACGTCGCCGCAGATCAGCCGGTCCATCGGGACGGTCTGCTCCATGTCCCGCTTGACCTCTTCGATCGCGGCGAGCTGGTCCGGCGTCTCCTGCCAGGGGAAGGCGTCCTCCAGCTCCCGCTGCCACGGCGTGTCCGGGCCGAACGCATGCCCCTTGGACGCCTTGCGGGCCGCGTAGAGCTGGATCAGCTGGGCGGCGATCTCCTTGACCGCCTTGCGCGCCCGGGCCTTGGACTTCTGCCAGTCCGAGCCACCCATCTTGTGCAGGGTGGGCTGCTCGCCGCCGACGTACCGGGAGAGCTGGTCGAGCTGGTCGGTGGGGACGAAGAGCCGGTCACCGGGCTGGCCGCGCTTGCTCGCCGCGTACTCGATGACCAGGTATTCCCGGCTGGCGCCGTTGACGGTGCGCTGCACCAGCTCGAGGTAGCGGCCGATGCCGTGCTGCTCGTGCACCACGTGGTCGCCGGCCTTGAGCTCCAGCGGGTCGATGGTGTTGCGCCGCCGGCTCGGCATCTTGCGCATGTCCCGGGTCGAGGTGCCCCGACCACCGGTGACGTCGTTGCCGGTGAGCAGCACGAACCGGGACGCCTCGTCGACGAAGCCGGCGGTCAGGCAGCCGCAGGAGACCAACACCTCGCCGGGGGCGGGCGCGGCCGGCACCTCCTCGGTGAGCCGGGCGCCGAGGCCGGCGTCGCGGAGCACCTCGACCGCCCGCTGGGCGGGGCCGTGCCCCTCGAAGACCAGCGCGATCGACCAGCCCTCGCCGGCCCAGCGCTTCAGGTCCTCGACCACCCGGGCGGTCTCGCCGTGGTAGAGCGGGGCGGGCTGGGCGGCCAGGCTCACCGCGATCGCGTCGTCGGGGGTGACGTCGACCTCGGTCGGCTGGTCCTCCCAGGGCTGCCGGGCCGGGGCGGTGGCGCCCGCCTCGACCAGGCCGAACGGCGCGAGGGTCCACCAGGGCTGGCGCAGGGCGCGGGCCGCCGTGCGTACGTCGGCCAGGGTCTTGAAGGCCGCGGCGCCGAGGTCGACCGGGGCCTGGCCGCCGACGGCCGCCGCGGCCCAGCTGGCCTGGAGGAACTCCTCGGAGGTACGCACCAGGTCGTGCGCCCGGGTGCGGATCCGCTCCGGGTCGCAGAGCAGCACGTGGGTCCCGGCCGGCATGCAGTCCAGCAGCAGTTCCAGGCTCTCGTTGCCGAGCAGCGCCGGGACCAGCGACTCCATCCCCTCGACGGGGATGCCCTCGGCCAGCTTGTCCAGGATCTCGGCGAGCTCCGGGTGCTCCTGTGCGAGGGCGGCGGCCCGCTTCCGGACCGCCGGGGTGAGCAGCAGCTCCCGGCAGGGCGGCGCCCAGAGCTGCGGCACGCCCTCGATGGTGCGCTGGTCGGCGACGGCGAAGGTACGGATCTCCTCCACCTCGTCGCCCCAGAACTCGACCCGGGACGGGTGCTCGTCGGTGGGCGGGAAGATGTCCAGGATGCCGCCGCGTACGGCGAACTCGCCCCGCTTGGTGACCAGGTCGACCCGGGCGTACGCCATGTCGGTGAGCCGGCGGGCGACCTCCTCCAGGTCCGCCTCCTCACCGGCGGTGAGCTGCACCGGCTCCAGGTCGCCGAGCCCCTTGAGCTGCGGTTGCAGCAGCGACCGGACGGGCGCCACGACCACCCGCAGCGGCCCGGTACGCCCGTGCGCGTCGGCCGACCCGGGGTGCGCCAGCCGGCGCAGCACGGCCAACCGCCGGCCGACCGTGTCGGAGCGGGGCGAGAGCCGCTCATGCGGCAGCGTCTCCCAGGACGGGAAGACCGCCACCTGCTCCGGCGGGAGCAGGCTGCGCAGCGCCGAGGCGAGGTCGTCGGCCTCCCGGGTGGTGGCGGTCACCGCGAGCACCGGACGGCCGGCGCCCCCGCCCGGCTTGCCGTCGGCGCCGACCTCGCCCGGATCGGCCGCGACCGCGGCGACCGCGAAGGGGCGCAGCGCCGCCGGGGCGGTCACGTCGAGCCCGTCGACCTGGGCGGCACCGGAGCGCGCCAGGTCACGCGCCCGGGCCAGCCCGGGGTCGGCCAGGGCGGCGGAGAAGAGTCCGGTGAGCATGTGTGATCACTTCCAGGGAGGTCGCCGGTATGGGCAGGGCGCGCACGCCAGATACCCCGCGTCCGACCGGACGGGGGGTCCACGCCTGCCAGCCTATCTCCGCCCACCGACCTTCTCCCCCTTCCCGCCCGCTCGTCCGCCACCCGCCACCCAGGAACCGCGCAGCTTCCGGGAAAGAGCGGCCTCCGGGCGCGGAATGGCCACTCTTTCCGTGAAGCTGCGCGGATCTTGACCGCGTGACCGGCCCATGATCGGGTCGAGGCATGGCAGAGCAGTGGCGGGCGCAGTTCGACGCGAGGGTCAGCTTCGCCAACGGTGGCGGGCTGCGGACCGAGGGCTTCCGGCTGGACATTCCCGGTCGGGAGATCACCGACGAGGAGTTGGCGGCGCTCTTCGTGCGGCACCTCGGGCTGCTGATGGTCTCCGAGGTACGGATCAGCGACAAGACGATCGTCGAGGAGCCGCACAAGGGTGGGCGGGGCACCGGCCGGCCGCGCGCCGCCGACCCGGCCAGCGAAACCCACCCCGGGCATCCCCGCGACCCGGCCGGCGCAGCCCGTCGGCGGCTGGTCGAGCTGAGCCACGTGATCACCGACGGGATGACCACCCTGCCCGGCTGGCCGGCGCCGCGGATCAGCGACTGGCTCACCCGGGAGGCGTCCCGGGCGAACTACGCCCCGGGCACCGAGTTCCACGTCGCCCGGATCGACATGATCGCGAACACCGGCACCTACCTCGACACGCCCGCGCACCGCTGGGCGGAGGGCGCCGACCTCACCGGTACGCCCCTGGACCGCCTCGCCGACCTACCCGGGATCGTGGTCCGGGTACCGGCCGGCACCCGGGCGGTGGACCGGCTGATGCTGGCCCCGTACGACGTCGCCGGGCGGGCGGTGCTGCTGCACACCGGCTGGGACACCCACTTCGACACCGATCTGTACGCCGCGCATGACGCGCCCTACCTGACCGGAGACGGCGCGCAGTGGCTGGTGGAGGCAGGCGCCGCCCTGGTCGGCGTCGACTCGATCAACATCGACGACGTGAGCCCGGCCGCCGCTGGCGACCGCCCGGCGCACAGCACACTGCTCGCCGCCGGTATCCCGATCGTCGAGCACCTGACCGGCCTGGACGCCCTGCCCCCGGAGGGCTTCCGCTTCACCGCCGCCCCGCCGATGGTGGCCGGCATGGGCACCTTCCCCGTCCGCGCCTTCGCCGTCGTCGGCTGACCCGCTCCTCGCTGCCCTCCGGCACCGAACTCTGCGCCGAGTTCGACGTGTCCCGTCAGGTGGTGCATGGCGTCCCACGCACCGTGGTGGCGGCCGATCAGAAGCCCAGTTCGCCGGGGCCGAGCACGGTCAGGCCGGCGACTCGGGCGAGCCACTCGGCGCGCTCGGGCTCCTGTGGGCCGACGTGGACGAAGACCGCGTGCCCGTCGGCCGGCTCGGTGGCCCAGATGTCCGCAGCGTTGAGCACCACCTGGACGTACGCGTGCTTGAACTGCCACCCCAGGTCCCGGTACGGCACGGCCGGCCAGCCATGGTGCCACCACTCCAGCCGCGCCATGTCGGGCCCGACGGTCTCCGCCAACCGCCCCTCCACCAGGCCGAGACCGTGCACCAGCACCTCGACGTCGACCAGCGGATCCGCCGGGTCCTGTGGACCGGTCTCCTTCTGGCTAGCCGCGTCCACGCACATCCGGTCCTCCCCGTCGGCCCCCAGCCAGTGGCCGTACGCGTCGAGGTAGCGGGGCAGGCCCGAGTGCCGCCCCGTACGCGCCCAGAGCTGCACCTCCGTGTCCCGCAGGTCGGCCACGCTCAGCAGGTGGCCGACGGCGTGCAGCGCCCGGTCGATGTCCGGCGTACGCAGGATCGGGTACGCCCGCGAGTTGCTCATCAGTACCGCACCGAGATGCGGCGCGCGAGGGCGTCCACCCGGACCTCGCCGCCGTACGGGATGATCAACTGCGGGTCGGTGTGGCCGAGGTCAACGTCGAAGACCACCACGGCGTCGGGGTTGTAGGCGGCCAGCGCCCGGGTCACCGCGTCCCGCTGCGCGTCGGCCCACTCCCGCCGCTCGTCCAGGGTGTGCGGGCGGTCGAAGTCCCACGCCTTGGCCCGGCCGACGAGCACCGCCGGGAAGCCGGCGAGCAGCCCCCGCTCCCCCATGTTGCGCAGGATCCGGAAGACCTCGGTGGCCGAGGGCAGCTCCTCCGAGGTCTCGATGATCAGCACCTCACCCGCGTGGTCCGACACCGTACCGACCCGGTCAGCGGCCATCAGCCAGTGCAGGATCTCCAGGTTGCCACCCCAGGTACGCCCCTGCACCACGGTCGCCGGCCCCTGCCACCGCCAGCCGGTGCCGGGGAACATCACCGGCTCGTGGGCCAGGGTGGACGGGTCCCGCCAGTCGTTCGGCTCGTCGCCCCACTCGGGGGCGGGCGCCAGGTCGTACCAGTCGGTGGTGAAGAGGGCGGCGCGCAGCGAGTCGAAGGTCAGCGGGTGCGGTTCCCCCGGCCGGCCGAGGTGCACCAGCACCGACCCGCCGTGGTAGGAAACGATTCCCAGCCGGTACAGGTGGTTGAGCACGTTGGTGTTGTCCGAGTAGCCGAAGTACGGCTTCGGGTTGGCCCGCAGCACCTGGTCGTCCAGGTGCGGGGTGACCGTGATCAGGTCGTCCCCGCCGACGGTGGCGAGCACCGCGGTGATGGTCGGGTCGGCGAAGGCGGCGGTGAGGTCCCGGGCCCGGTCCCGCGGGTCGGCGCCCATCACCCGGGTGGTCGGGTACTCCACCGGCTCCAGGCCGAACTCCTCGCGCAGCCGGCGCAGCCCCAGCTCCTGGACGTGCGGGAAGAGACCCGGCAGGCCGGCGGAGGGGGACACGACGGCGACGCGGTCGCCGGGGCGGGGCTTCGACGGATAGCGCGGCAGGTCCATGATCGAACGCTACCGAGTCGGACCAAGGGGTTTTCAGACGGTGGCACCGGCCGGAGCGCGGGGCGGCGAAACCCCACAACCAGGGCGAACCGCGACCCTAGGCTGGCGACGTGGACGAGGACCGGGAACTCGCGGTGCGGGACTGGCTGCCGCGAACCGCGGCGCTGCTGGTCGGCGCGCTCGCCCTGGCCACCGCGTCCATCGCCGCCTACGTGGGGGCGCTGCACCAGCCCGCCCCGCGCGACGTGCCGGTCGGGGTGGTCGTCGGCGATCAGCGCGCGGAGCAGGTGATGGCCGCCCTGCGCGCCCGGACCGACAAGATCAAACCGATCCGGTACGACAGTCCGCAGGCCGCCGACGACGGACTGACCACCCGCGAGGTGTACGCGGTGCTCACCTCCGGCCCGGACAACGGGTTGCGCCTGCCGTCCCGCCCGTCCCAGAGTGCAGATCATCACGCCGGCCCCCTCCTTCCGGCGGGGCCGGCGCGGATACGATCCAGGGAGTCGGACAGCGCTGTCCTTCGTACTCACGTAGGGAGCGCACCGTGACCGACCAGCACGACCACGACGGCCCGGACGCCGCACTGCGGGCCGACATCCGCCGCCTCGGCACCCTGCTCGGGCAGACCCTGGCCCGCCAGGAGGGCCGGCCGCTGCTCGACCTCGTCGAGGAGATCCGCGCCCAGGTCCGCTCCGACGCCCCGGCCGCCGCGCAGCGGCTCGGCGGGCTCGACGTGACCACCGGGACCAAGCTGGCCCGGGCCTTCTCCACCTACTTCCACCTGGCCAACATCACCGAGCAGGTGCACCGGGCCCGGGACCTGCGCCGGCGTCGCGCGATGCACGGCGGCTGGCTGGACCAGGCGGCCAAGATGATCGCCGAGCGCGGGGTGCCGGCCGAGGAGATCGCCGCCGCGGCCCGCCGGCTCGCGGTACGCCCGGTCTTCACCGCCCACCCGACCGAGGCGGCCCGCCGGTCGATCCTGTCCAAGCTCCGCGCGATCGCCGACGAGCTGGACACCGAGACCGCCAACGCGATCCTCTACGGCGCCAGCGACGAGGGGCCGGCCAACCGGCGCCTGGCCGAACTGCTGGACCTGATGTGGCAGACCGACGAGCTGCGGCTGGACCGGCCGGACCCGACCGACGAGGCCCGCAACGCCATCTACTACCTGCGCGACCTGCACGCCGAGGCCGCCCCGCAGGTGCTCGACGACCTCGCCGACACGCTGCGCACCCTCGGCGTGGAGACCTCGCCGACGTCCCGCCCGCTGACCTTCGGCACCTGGATCGGCGGGGACCGGGACGGCAACCCGTTCGTCACCCCGACGGTCACCCGCGAGGTGCTGCGCATCCAGCACGAGCACGGCATCGCGGCCACCGAAACGGCGATGGAACACCTGATCAACGAGGTGTCGGTCTCCCGCCGGCTGCGCGCGGTGTCGCTGGACCTCTCCGCCAGCCTCGCCGCCGACCTCGACGCGCTGCCCGAGGTCGCGCCCCGGTTCCGCCGGGTCAACGCCGAGGAGCCGTACCGGCTCAAGGCCCGGTGCGTGAAGGCGAAGCTGGCCAACACCCGGGAGCGGCTGCGCGCGGGCACCGCGCACGTGCCGGGCCGGGACTACCGCGGCTCCGCCGAGCTGATCGCCGACCTGGAGCTGCTGCGCGCCTCGCTGGCCCGCAACGCCGGGCAGCTCACCGCCGTCGGCCGGCTCGCCTCCACCATCCGTACCGTCTCCGCGTTCGGCCTGCACCTGGCGACCATGGACGTCCGCGAGCACGCCGACGCGCACCACGCGGTGCTCGCCCAGCTCTACGCGGCGGTGGGCGAGGTCTCCGACTACCCGTCGCTGACCCGGCTGGAGCGGACCAAGCTCCTCGCCGACGAGCTGGCCGGCCGCCGGCCGCTCTCCACGCTGGACACCCCGCTGACCGAGAACGCGCATAAGACGTTCGACGTGTTCGGGGCGATCCGCGAGGCGCAGGACCGGTTCGGCTCCGAGGTGATCGAGTCGTACATCATCTCGATGACCCTCGGCGTGGACGACGTGCTCGCCGCGGTGGTGCTGGCCCGCGAGGCCGGCCTGGTCGACGTGCACAGCGGCCGGGCTCGGATCGGCATCGTGCCGCTGCTGGAGACCCCGACCGAGCTGAACGCCGGCGGCGACCTGCTGGACGAGCTGCTGTCGCTGCCCGCGTACCGGGCCCTCGTCGCGGCCCGGGGCGACGTACAGGAGGTGATGCTCGGCTACTCCGACTCCAACAAGGAGGCGGGCATCACCACCAGCCAGTGGTCGATCCACCGGGCGCAACGCGCACTGCGGGACGTGGCCGCCCGGCACGGGGTGCACCTGCGGCTCTTCCATGGCCGGGGCGGCACGGTCGGCCGGGGCGGCGGCCCCACCCACGACGCGATCCTGGCCCAGCCGTACGGCACCCTGGACGGTGCGATCAAGGTGACCGAGCAGGGTGAGGTCATCTCCGACAAGTACACGCTGCCGGCGCTGGCCCGGGAGAACCTGGAGCTGACCGTCGCCGCGGTGCTCCAGGCGACGCTGCTGCACACCGCGCCCCGGCAGCCGGCCGAGATGCTGGAACGCTGGGACGCGGCGATGGACGTGGTCTCCGAGTCGGCGTACCGGTCGTACCGGGGGCTGGTCGAGGATCCGGACCTGCCGGCGTACTTCTGGGCCTCCACCCCGACCGAGCTGCTGGGCGCGCTGAACATCGGTTCCCGGCCGGCGAAGCGGCCGAACACCGGGGCCGGGCTGGCCGGCCTGCGGGCCATCCCGTGGGTGTTCGGCTGGACGCAGACCCGGCAGATCGTGCCGGGCTGGTTCGGCGTCGGTTCCGGGCTGGCCGCGGCCCGGGCGGCCGGGCTGGAGGACGTGCTCGCCGAGATGAACCGGAACTGGCACTTCTTCCGCACGTTCCTGTCGAACGTCGAGATGATGCTGTCCAAGACCGACCTGACCATCGCCCGCCGCTACGTCGAGACGCTGGTGCCGAAGAAGCTGCACCCGATCTTCGACAAGATCGAGCAGGAGTACGAGCTGACCAAGCAGGAGGTGCTGGCGGTCACCGCCTCCCCGGCCCTGCTGGAGAACTCGCCGGTGCTCCGGCGCACCCTCGCGGTGCGGGACACCTACCTGGAGCCGCTGCACCACCTCCAGGTGGCGCTGCTGCGGCAGTACCGGGACTCCGGTGCCGCCGGGCGCGCGGTGGCGACCGCGCCGGGCGGCCGCCGCGCCCCGAGCGACGGTACGGCGCTGGAGCGGGCGCTGCTGACCACGGTCAACGGCATCGCCGCCGGCATGCGCAACACCGGCTGACGGACGACGAGGTGCCCCGGTCGCCGCGACCGGGGCACCTCGTCGTGCGCGGTCACCAGTCGCCGCCGCCGAAGTCCCCTCCGCCGAAGTCGCCACCACCGAAGTCGCCACCGCCACCGGCACCGCCGAAGTCACCGCTGGCGTAGTCACCGCCCACGCCCGGGTCACCGCCCACGCCCGGGTCACCGCCGACGTCGCCGGCCTGGTCGCCGCCGGCGTCCCCGCCCTGGTCGCCGTGGTCGGCGCCGTCGCCGAAGCCCTCCTGGTAGCCGGCCCCGTAGCCGGGGTCGGCGAAGGCCGGCGAGAAGAGCGCGTCGGCGATCAGCATGCCGCCGAGCACGCCGGCGCCCGCGCCCAGCGCGGTCTTCCACCAGGGAGTGGAGTACCAGCCCGCCGGCACCGGCCGACCCTGGTAGCGCCCGCCCGGGTAGTAGTAGGGGGTTTCCCGGCCCGGCTGCGGGCCTGCCTTGAAGGTCTGCCCCTGCACGTCGACCTGACGCTCCCGGGTGAGCTGCCCGGCGCCCTGCGCGGCGGCCAGCGGCGGCAGCTCCGGACCAGGGTCGATGCCGAGCGCGGTCCGGGCCGCCCGGATGTAGGCCAGTCCCTCCAGCGCGGTCTCCCGCGCCAGCGCGAACTGCTGCGGGGTGCGCGCCTGCTCCAGCTGGCTGCCGGCCGCGTTGTAGCGCTCGCCCGCGTCCAGCAGCGCCTGCCGTACGGCGGGATCGTCGCCGTGCAGGTTCATCACCTGGCCGCCGAGGCGCTCGTACCAGCGCTGGGCCTCCGCCCGCGCGTCGCCCAGGGCGCGGGCCCGCCGGTCGGCGCTGTCCCGGCGCCACCACAGGAAGCCACCGACCAGCAGCGCCACGAGGACGACCACGAGCACAAATTCCATGACCCGAACGTACCCACCGGCGTCGAGTCGTACCCGTTTGGCAAGCTCTGGTGATGAACTTCTCGACGCTGGCCGTGGTGGTCGTCTGCCTCGTCGCGGGCGGCGCGGTGGGCTGGTACGCCGCCCGGACCCGGTCGGCGACCGAGATCGCCCGGCTGGAGGCCACCCTGGCGGCCACCCGCGAGGGTGAGGGGCGGCTGGAGCAGTCCATGCGCGCGCTGACCTACGAGGCGACCGCCCAGTCGCAGGAGGCGGTGGCCCGCGCGGTGGCCCCGCTGCACGACACCCTCCGGCGCTACGAGCAGCGGGTGGCCGAGCTGGAGCACGACCGGGTGGACGCCTACGCCGAGCTGCGCGAGCAGGTCCGGTCGATGAGCGCCGTCTCCGGCGAGCTGCGCACCGAGACCAAGCAGCTGGTGGCGGCGCTGCGCGCGCCACAGGTCCGCGGTCGGTGGGGCGAGCTCCAGCTCCGCCGGATCGTCGAGGCCGCCGGCATGCTGGAGCACTGCGACTTCGACGAGCAGGTCACCGCCGCCACCGACCACCAGGGGGTGCGCCCCGACCTGGTGGTCCGGCTGCACGGCGGCCGCAGCGTGGTGGTGGACGCGAAGGCGCCCTTCGACGCCTACCTGACCGCGATGGAGGCCCGCGACGAGCGGGGACGGGACGCTCACCTCGACGCGCACGCCCGGCACCTGCGCGGGCACGTGGACGCGCTGGCTGCCAAGACCTACTGGGCGGCGTTCGACTCCACCCCCGAGTTCGTGGTGCTCTTCGTGCCGGCCGACCCGTTCCTGGACGTGGCGTTGCAGCGCGATCCGACGCTGCTGGAGCACGCGTTCGCCCGCAACGTGGTGCTGGCGACACCGGCCACCCTGGTCGCGCTGCTGCGCACGGTGGCGTACTCGTGGCGGCAGGAGGCGCTGGCCCGCAACGCGGTCGCGGTGCACTCGCTGGCCCGCGAGCTGTACGGGCGGCTGTCCACCCTGGGCGACCACGTCGGCAAGCTGGGCGCGTCGCTCGGCGGTGCGGTGACCGCGTACAACCGGGCGGTGGGGTCGCTGGAGGCGCGGGTGCTGGTCAGCGCCCGCAAGCTCGCCGAGCTGGGCGTCTCCGACCAGGAGCTGGCCGCCCCCGCCCAGGTCGAGGTGGCGCCCCGGCAGCCGCAGTCCCCGGAGCTGGTGGGCCCTCCCGTCGGGGACCCGAGCCGTGACCCCCTCCGTCTGGATGCTCCGGAGTAGACGATCGGGCGGCCGGTCCTGACCGTTATCGCTTGCTGTCGAGCAACTGTTCGCGTCACCGTTGCCGGGTCATCGACTCACGTAACGACCCGTTCACCACGGTCGCTGGAGTAGTGACGGCGGCCCGCGTCACCCGACGCGTGCCGTGCCTCCCCGGCCCGCACCCCCAGGGCCCCTCGCTCTCCCCCGGAGGAAGAGACGTGAGCACATCCCGTTTCCGGCGCGGCCGTACCCCGGCCGCGCTCATGGCGTCGGCGGTCACCGTCGGCGCCATGACATTGGCGTTCGTCGGCAGTCCCGCCGGCGCCGAGCCCACCACCGATGTGCCCAAGAGCAGCAGCACCGGTTGGACCCCCACCGACCAGGACCGGCTGGCCGAGGCCAGGGCCGAGGGCCGGCAGAGCGTCACCGTGCTGGTCGCGGCGCGGACCGGTGAGACCGCCACCGCGGCGGACAGCCTCGCCGGCCTCGGCGCCACCGTGCTCTACCGCGACGACGACCTCGGTTACCTGCGCGCCGAGGTGGCGACCGAGCGGGCCGACCGGGCCGCCCAGCTCGCCGGCGTACAGGCGGCGGAGATCGACGCGGCGGTGCCGCTGCCCGACCCGCGCCCGGAGGCCAGCGAGGCGCCGGCGGCGCAGCCGGCCCCGGGGGCCGGCACCCCGGCGGACAACCCGTACATGCCGATCCGCGACATGGGCGCCACCCGGTTCATGGCCGACCACCCCACCGTCGACGGCCGCGGCGTCACCGTCGGCATCCTCGACACCGGCATCGACCTGTCGCACCCCGCGCTGAAGAAGACCACGACCGGCGAGCGCAAGATCGTCGACTGGGTCACCGCCACCCACCCGACCGACGACGCCGACCCGACCTGGATCAGCATGAGCCGGAACGTCTCCGGCCCGAGCTTCACCGTGGACGGCCGGACGTGGACGGCGCCCGGGGCGGGCTCGTATCGATTCGGTGTCTTCAACGAGCGCGACGCCAACCTCGGCGGCGAGCTGGGCAACGACGTCAACCGGGACGGCAACCCGGCGGGCAGCAACGGCCTGTTCGGCGTGCTGTGGGACGGCGGCAGCACCGTCTGGGTCGACGCCGACCAGGACGGCTCCTTCGCCGACCAGGCCGCGATGACCGAGTACAAGGTCCGCAACGACGTCGGCACGTTCGGCACCGACAACCCGGCGACCGCCATCAACGAGTCGATGCCGTTCGTCGTCCAGGTCGACGGCACGCGCAAGTTCGTCAACATCGGCATCGTCTCCGGGGCCCACGGCTCCCACGTCGCCGGCATCACCGCCGGCAACGGCCTCTTCGGCGGCGCGATGACCGGTGCCGCTCCGGGCGCCAAGCTGGTCTCCGTCCGGGTCTGCCTCTTCGTGGCCGGCTGCACCTCCAGCGCGCTCATCGAGGGCATGATCTTCGCCGCGAAGCAGGCGAACGTCGACGTCATCAACATGTCGATCGGCGGCCTGCCCTCGCTCAACGACGGCAACAACACCCGCGCGGTGCTCTACAACCGGCTCATCGACCAGTACGACGTGCAGATGTTCATCTCGGCCGGCAACAGCGGGCCCGGCACCAACACCGTCGGCGACCCGTCGGTGGCCGAGAAGGTGATGAGCATCGGCTCGTACGTCACCGACGCCACCTGGCGGGCCAACTACGGCTCCAGCTCGCCGTACGCCGAGAGCCTGCACTACTACAGCTCCCGCGGCCCGCGTGAGGACGGCGGGTTCAAGCCCAACGTGATCGCGCCGGGCTCGGCGATCTCGACGATCCCCACCTGGCAGCCGGGCGGGCCGGTCCCCGGCACGTACCAGCTGCCCCCGGGGTACGCGATGTTCAACGGCACCTCGATGGCCTCGCCGCAGGCCGCGGGCGCCGGGGCGCTGCTCGTCGGCGCCGCCAGGGCGCAGGGCTTCCAGCGCAAGCCGGCCCAGCTCCGGCAGGCCATGATGTCGTCCGCCCGGTTCATCGACACCGCCGGGGCGTACGAGCAGGGCGCCGGGCTGATCGACGTGACGGCGGCGTACGAGCTGCTGCGCAAGAACATCAGGACGGTCGACATCAGCTCCTCGGTGCCGGTGAGCACCGCGCTCTCCGGGTTCCTCGCGACGCCCGGCGTCGGCGTCGGCATCTACGACCGGGAGGGCGTCGCCGTCGGCCGGGAGTACACCCGCACGTACACCTTCACCCGGACCAGCGGCGGGTCGAAGGCGATCACCTACAACCTGTCCTGGGTCGGCAACGACGGCACCTTCGCGACCGCCGCGTCGGTCTCGCTGCCGCTGAACAAGCCGGTCACCGTCGCGGTGAAGATCAACCCGGCGACCCCGGGCGCGCACTCGGCGGTCCTTCGCCTCGACGACCCGGCCACCACCGGCATCGACCGGCAGACGCTGAACACGGTGATCGCGCCGTACACCTTCGCGCCGGCCGCCAACCACCAGGTGCAGATCACCGACAAGGTCGGTCGCAACCAGTCGCTGCACTACTTCTTCACGGTGCCGGCCGGCACCCCCGCGCTCAAGGTGGACTTCACCGGTCCGTCCGGTGCGGCGGGCACGGGTCAGGCCCGGTTCCTGCGCTACCACCCGTACGGCGTGGCGATCGACAGCAACGCGTCGAACTCCTGCTACTCGCCGAGCGCGGGCGTCTGCGCCACCGGCTCGCCGAACACCCGCACCACCTCGAACCCGCTGGCCGGGGTCTGGGAGGTCACCGTGGACGGTCGGCGCACCTCCGACGCGGAGTGGACGCCGTTCACGCTCACCGCGTCGGTGCTCGGCGCGACGGTCACCCCGAACCCGGACGTGATCGCCTCCGCGACCACCGGCACGCCGGTGGCCCGGTCGTACACGCTGACCAGCACGCTCGGCTCGTTCACCGGCCGGGCGGTCGGCGGCGGCGCGCTGGGCAGCGCCCGGCAGGGTCCGTTCACCGTCGCCGCCCACCAGACCCAGGAGTACGACCTGACGGTGACGCCGGGGTCGACCCAGCTGCGGGCGACCATCGGCGGCACCTCCGACCCGGGAGCCGACCTGGACCTGTACGTGCTCAACTGCACGTCCGGGACGTGTGTGGAGGCCGGTCGGAGCGCCGACGGCGACTCCGAGGAGTCGGTGACCCTCGCCAACCCGGCGCCGGGCGCCTGGAAGGTGCGCGTCGAGGGGTACGCCGTGCCCGCCGGCTCGACCACCTACAACTACATCGACGTCTTCACTAACCCGGCCTTCGGGTCGGTGTCGGTGACCGACGCCAACGCGGCGCGCCCCAGCGGCGTGACGTGGGAGGTGCCGGGCGCGGTGACCGCGAACGCGGCTCCGGGCAGCGGCCGGGTGCTCTACGGCACCGTCCAGGTGCGTACCGACACGAACATCCTCATCGGCAGCGGTGACGTGGTGGTGCACAGCGTGAGCTGACCACCTCTACCAGGGTGAGAGGCCCGTCCCCGTCGGGGGCGGGCCTCTCACTCGTCGTGGCCGGCTCCGAGCCGGGTCAGGCCCGCCTCGCGCTCTCCACCACGAAGGGGGTGCCCTGCTGGCAGGTGGTCATCATGTCGGGCTGGGGCCGGCCGGTGACGGTGACCCGGGCGCCGGGGGCGAGCACGTCCCGGGGGCCGCCGATCAGCTGGTAGCCGTCGATCAGGAGGCAGTTCGGCTCCACCCCGGGCTGGACGGTGCCGGTGATGGTGGTGGCACCCGGGCCCGGCGGCCGGCTGGGCCGGCTCGGCGGGCGTCCGGTCGGCGGTAGCGCGGTCGGCGGCGCCACGGTCGGCGCGGGAGGCGCCGACGCGGTGGGGTCCACCGGCTCGGGTGAGGTCGTCACCGGCGATCCTTCCGGGGGGCTCGGGGCGGCCGACCGGTCGTCGCCGCCCTGGCCGCCGCAGCCGCTCAACGCCGCACAGGCGACCAGGGCGGCGAGGGCCATCCGAGGAGTCTTCATACCCCTTCGACGCATCCCGTCGGTGGTCCGTTCCGGGTCAGCGCCGGGCGGCGGCGGCCTTCATGTCCCGCTTGAGCTCCTGCGGCAGCGAGAAGGTCAGCCGCTCGTTGGCCGTGGTGATCTCGTCGACGTCGGTGAAGCCCCGCTCGGCGAGGTGGGCCAGCACCTCCTGCACCAGCTCGTCCGGGACGCTGGCGCCGGAGGTCACGCCGACCGTGCCGGCGCCGGCCAGCCAGGCGTCGTCGATCTCGTGCGCGAAGTCGACCAGGTGGCCGGCGCGGGCTCCGGCGTCAAGGGCGACCTCGACCAGCCGGACCGAGTTGGAGGAGTTGCCCGAACCCACGACGATCACCACGTCGCACTCGGGCGCGATCTCCTTGACCACGTGCTGCCGGTTGGAGGTGGCGTAGCAGATGTCGTCGCTGGGCGGCGACTGGAGCAGCGGCAGCCGCTGCTTGAGCCGGGCCACGGTCTCCAGCGTCTCGTCCACCGACAGGGTGGTCTGGGAGAGCCAGACGACCTTGTTCGGATCCCGCACGGTGACCTTGTCGGCGCCGTCCGGGCCGTCCACCAGCTGGATGTGCGCGGGGGCCTCACCGGCGGTGCCGATGACCTCCTCGTGCCCCTCGTGGCCGATCAGCAGGATGTCGTAGTCGTCGGCGGCGAACCGCTTCGCCTCCTGGTGCACCTTGGTCACCAGCGGGCAGGTCGCGTCGATCGCCTTCAGCGAGCGCGCCTTCGCCTGCTCGTAGACCTCGGGGGCCACGCCGTGCGCGGAGAAGATGACGGTGGCGCCCTCGGGCACCTCCTCGTTCTCCTCCACGAAGATCGCGCCCTCGGCCTCCAGGGTGCGTACCACGTGCTTGTTGTGCACGATCTGCTTGCGCACGTAGATCGGGGCGCCGTAGAGCTTGAGCGCCTCCTCGACGGTCTGCACCGCCCGGTCCACGCCCGCGCAGTAGCCGCGGGGCTTGGCCAGGAGCACGCGCTTGCCGGTCCGGGGGGTTGCCTGAGCCTCGGTCACCCGACCATCGTACGTGCCCGGTTTGCCGACGGCAGCGGCTGCGACCCGTACCACAGCCGGGGCCCGGGCTGGCAGAATGGGCGGACCGGCAGCGCGCAGGGCCACCGGCACCACCCGAAACCCCTTTTCGGGTACGAGAGGACGCGCGCCATGGTGATCCAGAAGTCCCCGGACGAGATCGAGCTGATGGCCCGGGCCGGCGCCGTCCTGGCCGAGGTGCACGAGGTGGTGGCCGACGCGGTCGCCCCCGGGGTCAGCACCGCCGAGCTGGCCCTAGCCGCCGCCGGGATCGCGGCGCGCGGAGCCGAGCCCTCCTTCCTCGGCCACCACGGCTATCCGGCCACCCTCTGCACCTCGGTCAACGACCAGATCGTGCACGCCTTTCCCGCCGACGACGTCCGGTTGCGCGCCGGTGACGTGGTGTCGCTGGACTGCGGGGTGGTCGTGGACGGGTACCACTCCGACGCCGCCTGCACCTGGGTGGTCGGCGGCCGGGAGCAGGCCGACGAGCGCACCCTCGCGCTGGTCGACGCCGCGTAGGCGGCGCTCTGGCGGGGCATCGCCGCGCTGCGCCCCGGCAACCGGCTCGGCGACGTGTCGTACGCGATCGGCGCGGAGGCCGACCGGCACGACCTGGGGGTGATCGCGGAGCACGACGGGCACGTGGTCGGCGGGCACGGCATCGGCCGGCAGCTGCACGAGGACCCGCTGGTGCCGGGGCGGGGGCGGCCCGGTCGCGGGATGCGGCTGCGGCCCGGCCTGGTCTTCGCCATCGAGCCGATGTTCACCCTCGGCTCGCCCGGCTTCACGGTGGCCGACGACGGTTGGACGATCAGCACGATCGACGGCGCGGTCGCCGCGCACTGGGAGCACACGGTCGCGATCACCGAGCAGGGGCCGTGGGTGCTGACCGCCCGCCCCGGCGAGCGGCACGCTCTGTCGGGGCTCCCGCAGGTCGTCGGGGGCTGACCGTAGGGTGGGCGGGTGACCGACGCCCCGCGCAGCACCCCCGAGGAGCCCTGGCCGGTCCGGGTGGTCAGCCAGAAGGTCGGCGCCTGGATCGCCCGCCTCGGCTGGGTCTGGGTGGACGGGCAGGTGGCGCAGATCAGCCGGCGCCCCGGCGCCAGCACCGTCTTCCTCACCCTGCGCGACCCGTCGGCGGATCTCAGCCTCACCGTCACCACCAACCGGGACGTCCTCGACTCCGGCGCGCCGGAGCTGCGCGAGGGCGCCCGGGTGGTGCTGCACGCCAAGCCGGAGTTCTACGCGGCCCGGGGCACGCTGAGCCTGCGGGCCGACGAGATCCGCCAGGTGGGGCTCGGTGAGCTGCTGGCCCGGCTGGACAAGCTCAAGAAGCTGCTCGCCGCGGAGGGGCTCTTCGACCGGGCCCGCAAGCGCCGGCCGCCGTTCCTGCCGCAGCGGATCGGCCTGATCACCGGCCGCGCCTCGGCCGCCGAGCGGGACGTGCTGACCAACGCCCGGCGGCGCTGGCCGGCGGTGGAGTTCCGCACCGTCAACGTGGCGGTGCAGGGGCCGAGCGCAGTGCCCCAGATCGTCGACGCGCTGAAGGTGCTCGACGCCGATCCGAGCATCGACGTGATCATCATCGCCCGGGGCGGCGGTGGCATCGAGGACCTGCTCCCCTTCTCCGACGAGGCGCTCTGCCGGGCGGTCTTCGCCTGCCGTACGCCGGTGGTCAGCGCGATCGGCCACGAGACGGACACGCCGCTGGTCGACTACGTCGCCGACGTCCGCGCGTCCACCCCGACGGACGCGGCCAAGCGGGTGGTGCCCGACCTCACCGAGGAGGTACGCCTGATCGGCCAGGCCCGATCCCGGCTGGAGCGCGCGGTCCGCAACCTGGTCGACCGGGAGTCGCACCGGCTCGACCTGCTGCGCTCCCGCCCGGTGCTGGCCCGCCCGCAGGTGATGGTCGACCAGCGGGCCGCCGAGGTGACCGCCCTGCGCGACCGGACCGGCCGCTGCCTGGACCACCGGCTCGGCGCGGCCGCCGATGACCTGCGGCACACCCTGGCCCGGCTGCGCGCCCTCTCCCCCGCGGCCACTCTCGACCGTGGGTACGCGATCGTGCAGCGCGCCGACGGGCACGTGGTGCGGGCGGCGACCGAGGTGGGCAAGGGCGACCCGCTGCGGGTGCGCCTCGCCGAGGGCGAGCTGGCCGCGACCGTCGACGGCTGACCCGCCTTCCGCGGCGCGGAGACGATGGCAGGTGACGGGGACCGGATGTGGTGGGATGGGTGCGATGACTGACGAGAAGCAGGACGAGCGGCTCAGCTACGAGCAGGCCCGCGCCGAGCTGGCCCAGGTGGTCGAGAAGCTGGAGGCCGGTGGCACCTCGCTGGAGGAGTCGCTGGCGCTCTGGGAGCGGGGCGAGAAGCTGGCCGAGGTCTGCCAGCGGTGGCTGGACGGCGCCCGGGCCCGGATCGACGCCGCCCGGCAGGCCGCCGACTCCTGACCGGCTGTCGGACGACGGCCGCAGACGCGCGGTGGCGGGACGGCCGACGCCGCCCCGCCACCGGAGACGGCTCAGCTGAACAGGTTGTAGAACTCCTGCGGCGCCTCGACGACCTGGTCGGCCGACGGCTTCTGCGCGGCGGCGGCGTTGCCGTAGTCGGAGTAGGTGACCTTGATGTCCTGCGCCGCGGTCTGGCCGGCGGCCGGGATCTGGAGCACCATCTCGCTGAGCCGGCCCTGCGGGTCCAGCTTCGCGGTGAACGGCACCGACTTCGCCTGCGGGCCGAGCGCGGTGATCAGCGTCTGGTCCACCGACCCGGCCTCGGCCGCCTTCGACACGTCCAGGGTGCCGGCGTAGGTGCCCTCGCCGGTCTGCCGGACCTCGGTGATGCCCTGGGTGAGCACCTCGCTGCCGGCCGGGTCGACCTTGTCGAAGTCGAAGCCCAGCGCCTTGTTGCCCTTGATCCGGGTCTGGTCGAGGTGCTGGTACTTGCCGAGGTTGAGCTTCTGCCTGCCGGGGATGCTGCTGGCGGACTTGCCGCCGAGGTCGAGCTTCACCCAACTGTCCGGCTTGGCATGGATGAGGTCGAGGTTCATCATCAGGTCCGAGGACGGGTCACCGATCGTCACCTTCATCTGGGCGCTCTGGCTCGGCTCGTGCACCTGCCCCTCAGCGGTCGAGCCCGCCCCGGCCATGGTGAACCGGAAGTTGCCCTTCCGGATCTCGTTGGTGGAGTTCAGCAGGGCCTGCTTGGCGTCCGCGTTGCCGCTCGGCGCGATGGCCGAGCCGGACGCCGTCGGCGTCACGGAACCGGAGGCGGCCGGGTCGGCCGTCCCGTTGGCGTTGCAGGCGACGAGGCCGGGGGTGAGAAGGGTCGCGGCGAACACCGCCGCGCTCCAGCGGCGAACAGTAACAGTCACGGGAACTCTCCAAGTGGGTCGTCCGGCCCACAGCGGCGCCGGAAGCTGGACGCTCCCCGTCCGCCCGGCGAGGCCGGCCGGTCGGGTCACCTGGTTTCTGTTCCCTGTCGCCGTCCTCCACAATCTCCCTGTTGTCCGCTTCGCTCAAACGGGTGTCAGCGCAGCGCGCCGGCAAGCTGGCGCAGCTCGTTCTCCCGGGCGTCGCCGACCACGATCACCGTGCGGTTCGGTTCGAGCAGCACCAGGGCCTGCTCGTTGCCCCGGCCGGTGTACCGCTGCCAGTTGCCCCCCGGCAGGTCGGCCGGGCCCTGCGGCTGCCCCTGGTCGGTCAGCTCGACGGGCAACAGCTGCTCCGGCGGTACGTTGCTCTGCACCAGCTGGGCGCCGCGCCCCTCCGGGGTGAGGTAGCCGATCCGCAGGTTGGCGCCGCCCTCCACGGTGCGGTAGCTGGCGCTGACCGTACGCCAGCCGGAGCCCAGCCCGGCCGGCTCGCTGACCGGGAAGGCGTTCGCCGAGCGGGCCTGCTCGTAGGCGGGAGTCGGGTCGACCGTGGTCGGCTGCTCGCCGCCGAGGAAGCCCCGGTAGAAGGCGATCAGCAGGGCGATCGGGACGAGCAGCACCAGCAGCGACAGCGCCATGTCCTTCGGCGACCGCTCGGCGCGGGACTTCTCCTTCCCGCCCGGCGTCGCGGGCCGGGCCGGACGGGCCGGCGGCACGTCGGTGGGCTCGCCCTGCGCCGAGTCGCCGCCCGCCGGCTGGGCGCCCGTCGGCTCGACCAGCGCCGGCTCACCGGTCGCCGGACCGGCCGGCGACTCGACCAGCGCCGTCTCCGGCTCCGCCGGGGTGCCGGCGGGCGTCGGGCCGGTCCCGGGCGTCGCCGCCCCGGACCCGGCCACCGCGCCGGTCGGGCCGGTCGGGGTCACTGGCGGCTGACCGTCCGGCGGGGTCCGGTCGGCGGGCACGCGGTCGGCAGGCTGTGCGGGTTCCACCGGTCCATTCTCGCAGCCGTCCGGGTGACCGATCCGGCCCACCACCGCCCCGCCCCGACAGCGGACCTGTCATCGTGTGAGGATCAGCGACAAAGCCGGCAGCGGCGACGGCCGCAACCTGCCGGTCCACCCCGCAACGTCGCGAGGAGGAAGCCGTCATGACCAACACCAGGACGCGGATCCCCCAGGATCTCGACCGCAACCTTGCCCTCGACCTGGTCCGGGTCACCGAAGCCGCGGCCATGGCCGCCGGCCGGTGGGTCGGCCGGGGCGACAAGGAGGGCGGTGACGGGGCAGCCGTCGACGCGATGCGCAAACTGATCAACTCGATCCCGATGCGCGGGATCGTGGTGATCGGCGAGGGCGAGAAGGACAACGCGCCGATGCTCTTCAACGGCGAAGAGGTGGGCGACGGCAGCGGTCCCGAGGTGGACGTCGCGGTGGACCCGGTCGACGGCACCACCCTGATGAGCAAGGGTATGCCGAACGCGCTGGCGGTGCTCGCCGTCTCCGAGCGGGGCGCGATGTTCGACCCCAGCGCGGTCTTCTACATGGAGAAGCTCGCGGTCGGCCCGATGTACGCCGACGTGGTGGACATCAACGCCGGCGCGGCCGAGAACATCCGGCGGATCGCCAAGGTCAAGGGCACCGACGTCTCCGAGGTCACGGTCTGCGTGCTGGACCGCGCCCGGCACGACGACCTGGTCGCGCAGATCCGGCGTACCGGGGCAGGCATCCGGTTCATCTCCGACGGAGACATCGCCGGTTCGATCGCCGCGGCCCGCGGCGAGTCCGACGTCGACGTGCTGATGGGCATCGGTGGCACGCCAGAGGGGATCATCTCCGCCTGCGCGCTCAAGTGCATGGGCGGGGCGATGCAGGCCAAGCTCTGGCCGCGCGACCCCGAGGAGCGGGAGAAGGCGCTCGCCGCCGGGCACGACCTGGACCGGGTGCTGCTGACCGACGACCTGGTCACCGGGGACAACTGCTTCTTCGTGGCCACCGGCGTCACCTCCGGCGACCTGCTGCGCGGGGTGCGCTACAAGGCCGGCGGGGCGTACACCCAGTCGATCGTGATGCGCTCGAAGAGCGGCACGATCCGGGTGATCGACTCGTACCACCGGCTGGAGAAGCTGGCCCTCTACTCGGCGGTCGACTTCGACGGCCGGCCGCTGGCCGAGCAGGAGTGAGCGCGACCGGGACGGCGGCCCCGGCCACCGTCCCGGCGTCCCGGCGGGTCGCCGGCATCGGGCTGGCGACCGCCTCGGGGGTCGCTGTGGCCGTGCAGTCCCGGATCAACGGCGAGTTGGGGGTACGCCTGGCCGACGGGATCGCCGCCGCGGTCGTCTCGTTCGGGCTGGGTCTGCTGGTGCTGCTGGTGCTGGTCCCCGCCATCCCGGGTGGGCGGCGGGGAATGGCCGAGCTGCGCACGGCGCTGCGGGACGGCTCGTTGCGCCCCTGGCAGTGCCTGGGTGGGGTGTGCGGGGCGTTCCTCGTCGCCACCCAGGGGCTCACCATCGGCACGCTCGGCGTGGCCGTCTTCACCGTGGCGGTGGTCGCCGGCCAGTCGGCGAGCGGCCTGTCGGTGGACCGGGCCGGGATCGGCCCGATGGGCCGGCAGCCGGTCACCGCGGCCCGGCTGGCCGGCGCGGCGCTGACCGTGCTGGCCGTCGTGCTGGCGGTCGGCGACCGGCTCGGCGATCCGGGCGCCCTGGCGCTGGCCCTGCTGCCGCTGCTGGCCGGGATCGGCATCGCCTGGCAGCAGGCGGTCAACGGGCGGGTCCGGGCCGCCTCGGGCAGCGCGCTCGCCGCCACCCTGGTGAACTTCACCGTCGGCACGGTCGCCCTGCTCGTCACCTTCGCCGTCGAGGTGGCCGTGCGCGGCCGCCCGGCCGGCAGCTTCCCGGGCGAGCCGTGGCTCTATCTGGGCGGCCCGATCGGCATCGTGTTCATCGCGATCGCGGCGGCCATCGTCCACTTCACCGGGGTGCTGCTGCTCGGCCTGGCCACCATCGCCGGGCAGATCGTCGGCGCCGTACTGCTGGATCTGGCCCTGCCGACCGAGGCCTCGCACCCCGGGCCGGCGACCCTGGCCGGCGCGGGGTTGACCCTGGTCGCCGTGCTGGTGGCCGCGCTCGGGCCGGCGCCCCGCCGCTGACGCCGACCGGCGTCGCGGTCAGCCGCGCAGCGCGGCGACGATCTCCTTCAACGACCGGTCCAGCGGGGTCGGCGCGATGCCGAGGGTGGCGGTGGCCGCGTCCGAGTCCATCAGGAACGGCCGGTCGAACTGGTAGGCGGTCTCCCGCAGCTCGCGCGCGAACGGGTTGACCAGGCCGCCGAGCCAGAGCACCGGGTAGGGCATCCGGGTCAGCTTCGGTGCGGGCGCGCCGGCCAGGGCCGCCGCCCGGGTGGCCAGCTCCCGCATGGAGACGGCGGGCGCGCTGGGCACGTGCCAGGCCCGGCCCCAGGCCCGGGGGTCGGTGGCGGCGGCGACGAGGGTACGGGCGACGTCCTCGATGTACGTCCAGCTGTGCGGGGCGTCCCAGTTCACCGGGAGGAGGGCCCGCTGCCCGGCGAGGACCCTCGGCAGCACCAGCATCGGCAGGGACGTGCCGCCGGCGCCGAGGTAGTCGGAGCCGCGGACCTCGGTGATCCGGGCCCGACCGGCCCGGTGGGCGGCCAGCGCGTCGGCCCACATCCGGTTGCGGACCCGCCCCTTGACGCCGGTGGCGGCGAGCGGGGTCTCCTCGGTCATCGGGCCGTCGACCGGGCCGTACCCGTAGAGGTTGCCGACGGTGGCGAGCACCGCGCCGGTGCGTTCGGCGGCGGCGAGCAGCGCGCCGGCCAGCGGCGGCCAGTCGGTCGGCCAGCGGTGGTAGGCCGGGTTGGCGCAGTTGTGGAGGGCGACCGCGCCCTCGGTCAGCGCGGTGAGCCGGTCGGCGTCGGCCGCGTCGGCGGCGACCCGCTCGACGGCCGGGTGGGTGGGGCCGGTGCCGCGCCGGGTGACCACCCGGACCCGGTCGCCCCGCTCGGCGAGGAGCCGGGCGGTGGCCGTGCCGACCGGACCGGAACCGACGATGACGTGCAGCGACATGGGAGCGCCTTTCGAAGCGGGGATCCAAATCGAGAGCACCGCTCTCGTTGTGTTGGTTCCCAGCATGGCCCGTCCGCATCGGTCCGTCAAGAGCGGTGCTCTCGTTTTTGATTGCCGATCCAATTCGTGGCAGAGTGAACTCATGCCCGCTCCCTCGATCCGCGCCCGGGTCCGCGCCGAGATGATCGACGAGATCAAGGCGGTGGCCCGCCGCCACCTGGCCACCGACGGCGCCGACCTCTCGTTGCGCGCGGTCTCCCGGGACATGGGCATGGTCTCGTCCGCGATCTACCGCTACTTTCCGAGCCGGGACGAGCTGCTCACCGCGCTGATCCTGGAGGCGTACGACGCGCTCGGCGACGCGGTGGAGGCGGCCGACGCCGCCGCCGACCGGGCCGACCTGCGCGGGCGCTGGCACGCGGTGTGCCGCGCGGCCCGGGGCTGGGCGCTCGCCCACCCCGCCGAGTACGCCCTGCTCTACGGCAGCCCCGTCCCCGGGTACGCCGCCCCCGACGACACCGTCCTGCCGGCCCAGCGCCCCCCGCTGACCCTGGTCGGCATCCTGCGTGACGGCCTGGCCGACGGCCGGCTCACCGCGCCCGAGGGCGACGAGCTGCCCGAGCCGGTCCGCGCCGACCTGGCCGAGATCGTCGCCGGATTCTTCCCCGGCCTGCCCGAGGCGCTGCTGGCCCGGGGCATGGCCGGCTGGACGCAACTGTTCGGGCTGATCAGCTTCGAGCTCTTCGGCCGGCTCAACCGGACCGTCTCGCACCGGGACGCCTACTTCGACCACCAGACCGCCCTCATGGCCGACCTCATCGGCCTCCCCCGCTGACCCCCACCCCCTCCCCCGCTGACCCCCTCCCCCTCCCTCGCGATCTTGCACTTGCCGCCCCGACAAATCGGGTAGACGGTGCAGATCACGGGCCGAAACTGCAAGATCGACGGCGTGGTGGTGGCGGTCAGGCGGCGTCGGAGGAGTGGCCGGGGAAGAGGTGGGCGGTCGGGTCGATGACCACCGCGGCGTTGTTCACCGCGGTGGCGGCCTCGCCGAAGCCGGTGGCGATCAGCCGCACCTTGCCCGGATATTCGGTGATGTCCCCGGCGGCAAAGACCCGGGGCAGGTTGGTCGCCATCGCGCTGTCCACCACGATGTGCCGGCGGTCCAGCCGCAGCCCCCACTCGGCCAGCGGGCCGAGGTCGGCGGTGAAGCCGAGCGCCGCGACCACCGTGTCGACCGGCAGCGTCTCGGCGGCACCGCCGCGTTCGGTGATCTCGGCGCCGGTCACCGCGTCCTCGCCGTACAGCCGGGTCACCTCGGCGTTGACGATCACCCGCACCGGCAGGGCCTGCACCCGGGACACCGTGGCCGCGTGCGCGCGGAACCGCTCGCGCCGGTGCACCAGGGTCACCGAGCGGGCCAGCGGCTGCAGGGTCAGCGCCCAGTCGAAGGCCGAGTCGCCCCCGCCGACGATCAGCACGTCCCGCTCGGCCAGCGCGGCCGGCTCCGGTACGAAGTAGACGATCCCGCTGCCGACGAAGCTGTCCGCGACCGGCAGCGGGCGCGGGGTGAAGCTGCCCAGCCCGCCGGTGACCAGCACCGCGCCGCAGCTCAGCTGCTCACCGCCGGCGAGGCCGAGCACCGGCCGCCCGTCGGTGTACGAGAGCTTCTCGGCCCGGGTGCCGAGCAGGTAGTGCGGGGAGAACGGGGCGGCCTGGGCGACCAGGTTGGCCACCAGGTCCCGCCCCTTGACGGCGGGGAAGCCGGCGACGTCGAGGATCAGCTTCTCCGGGTACATCGCGGTGATCTGCCCGCCGGGCTCGGGCAGTGCGTCGACCACCGCCACGGAGAGCCCGCGGAACCCGGCGTAGTACGCCGCGAAGAGGCCCGCCGGGCCGGCCCCGATCACGGCGACATCGACCTCGCGCATGGGCGTACCGTCGCTTTCCGCTGGCGGATCAACGCGTGCTGATGCCGACGGTAGGCCCGCCACCCGGCTCGGGCAAGCATGTCCCCACTCCCGCCGCCTGCCGGCGGGTCGCCGGGGTCAGGGCAGGCTGAGAGTCGACTCCGAGTGGTACGGCCCGTGCGGGTCGGGCCGGCGGCGCCGGAACAGGATCGCCGCGACCACCCCGCCGAGCAGCCCGAACAGGTGCCCCTGCCAGGAGATCCGCTCGTCGGTGGGGAGGATGCCGAGCAGCTGCCAGCCGTAGAGCAGGCCGACCAGCAGCACCACCGCGAGGTTCCACCAGCTCCGTTCGACCACGCCCCGGGTGAGCAGGATGCCGAGGTAGCCGAAGATGACCCCGCTGGCCCCGACCACCACCGAGTTGGGTGAGCCGGTGAACCAGATGCCGAGCCCGCTGACCAGCATGATGATCAGGGTGGACCAGAGGAACCGGCGGGTGCCGGCGGCGAGCACGAAGGTGCCGAGCAGGATCAGCGGGATGCTGTTGCTGTAGAGGTGGTCGAAGCCGTGGTGCAGGAACGGCGAGAAGAAGACCCCGTCGAGCCCCTGGATCCGGTGCGGGATGACCCCCGCGGAGACGTCGAGACCGAAGTCGAGCCCCTGGTCGAGCGCCTCGATCAGGAAGAGGAACGGCACCACCGCGCACATGGCGACGAAGGCGCGGCCGAGCGCGGCGTAGAACGCCTCGGTACCGAAGCGGTTCGGGTCGCCGCCGCCGGTCGGGTGCAGGGTCACCTGAACAGAGCTATCAGCATTCGTCCGGTACCGCCACCCGGGCGGCCCAGTGACGCGGGGTACGACGACGGCGGGGCGGGTGGTCGCCCACCCGCCCCGCCGTCGCGGTGTCGATCAGTACCAACCGACGCTCTGGCTGTGCGCCCAGGCGCCGCACGGGTCGCCGTACCGGCCCTCGATGTAGCCGAGGCCCCACTTGATCTGGGTGGCCGGGTTGGTCCGCCAGTCGTCCGCGACCGAGCCCATCTTGCTGCCCGGCAGCGCCTGCGGGATGCCGTACGCCCCGGAGGAGGGGTTGCTGGCCTTGTGGTTCCAGCCGCTCTCCTTGGTCCAGAGCTTGTCCAGGCACGGCATCTGGTCGATCTTGAACCCGGCGCCGAGCAGCAGCGCGCAGCCGATCTCGCGGTTGCCGCTGAACTCGTTGCAGGAGGCGGGGATCGGGCCGGCGAACGGCTTGGTCTCCGCCTCCTTGGCGACCGCAGCCTCCTTCGCCGCCGCCTCGCGTGCCTTCTTCCGGGACGCCGCCGCGGCCTCGGCCTCGCGGGCCCGCTCGGCGGCCTCCCTGGCCGCCTCGGCGGCGCGCAGCTTCGCCTGGTACTCGGCGGCCCGCTGCTTCGCGGACTGCACCCGGTGCTCGGCCTGCAGTTCGCGCTGGTAGTCGTACTCGGCCTGGTCGACCTCGAGGCCGACCTGGGCGGTCAGGCCCTGTTGCTGGGTTTCCCGGTCTTCGCCCAGGTAGAAACCGCCGGCAACGCCCACGGAGAGCAGCGCGACAGCGGCCGTGCGGGCGCCGAACCGGCTCCACAGCCGACTCACGAAGTGGTCCCTTCGTCGGGGGCAAGGAAGCGGCGCGGGCCGGCCTCTGCGGGCGCGGTCGTGCCGCGAGCGCCCCGACCTGAGCCGGTCGCGACCGACGCACCGGCGGTGCGAGAAGGCTCGCCCGGGGGTGGGGCGAGCGATCCCCATTGATCTTGCCGGGGCGTGGGCGCTCGTTGGACACCATCGCGCACAGTGAGGCTGATGGGAAACCAAGAGCCCCATTTGTGACCTGCGCCACAAAATGAATGTGGACGAAGGGGGGCGATTCACCCCCGGGGCCGGTCAGTGCGGGATGTCCTCCAACAGATCCGTCACCATCGCCGCGATCGGCGACCGCTCGGAACGGGTCAGCGTCACGTGCGCGAAGAGCGGGTGACCCTTCAACGTCTCGATCACCGCCGTGACGCCGTCGTGCCGGCCGACCCGGAGGTTGTCGCGCTGGGCGACGTCGTGGGTGAGGACCACCCGCGAGCCCTGACCGATCCGGGACAGCACGGTGAGCAGCACCCCCCGCTCCAGCGACTGCGCCTCGTCGACGATGACGAAGGCGTCGTGCAGGCTCCGGCCCCGGATGTGGGTCAGCGGGAGGACCTCCAGGATGCCCCGGGAGGTGACCTCCTCCAGCACGTTCTCGTGCACCACCGCGCCGAGGGTGTCGAAGACCGCCTGCGCCCAGGGCGACATCTTCTCCGACTCCGAGCCGGGCAGGTAGCCGAGCTCCTGGCCGCCGACGGCGTACAGCGGGCGGAAGACGATCACCTTCTTGTGACGGCGGCGCTCCATCACCGCCTCCAGCCCGGCGCAGAGCGCCAGGGCCGACTTGCCGGTGCCGGCCCGCCCGCCGAGCGAGACGATGCCGACCGACTCGTCCAGCAGCAGGTCCAACGCGACCCGCTGCTCGGCCGAGCGCCCGTGCAGGCCGAACGCCTCCCGGTCGCCGCGGACCAGCCGTACGGTCTTGTCGGGCAGCACCCGGCCCAGCGCCGAGCCGCGCGCGGAGTGCAGCACCAGGCCGGTGTGGCAGGGCAGTCCGGCCGCCTGACCCAGGTCGAGCGCCTCGCCGGCGTAGAGCCGGCCGATCTCGTCCTCCCCGAGCTCCAACTCGGACATGCCCGTCCAGGTGGGGTCGCTGGCCTGGCCGTGCCGGTACTCGTCAGCGCGCAGGCCGACCGAGGCGGCCTTGACCCGCAAGGGCATGTCCTTGCTGACCAGCGTCACCTCCCGCCCCTCGGCGGCGAGGTTCAGCGCCACGGAGAGGATCCGGGCGTCGTTCGACCCCGAGCGGAAGCCGGGCGGCAGCACGCCGTCGTCCGAGTGGTTGAGCTCGACCCGCAGCGTGCCGCCCTGGTCGTTGGCGGGCACCGGGTGGTCCAGCCGACCGTGCTTGACCCGCAGGTCGTCCAGCATCCGCAGGGACTGCCGGGCGAACCAGCCCAGCTCCGGGTGGTGGCGCTTGCCCTCCAGTTCCGAGATGACCACGAGCGGCAGCACCACCTCGTGCTCGGCGAAGCGGTGGAAGGCCGCCGGATCGGAGAGCAGCACCGAGGTGTCCAGGACGAAGGCCTGGCCGGCTGGTCGGGGCTCCTCGGTGCCGGGCGGAGCGGCGGCCGTCGTACGGCGGCTCCGGGTGGCTCGGCGGGTCGTGGCGGTCGCGGCCGGCGTCTGGTCGGCACCGGCGGTCGTACGGCGAGTGGTCACAGGCCTGCTCCGACGGATGGGCACCCGCCACCCGCGTTCCGCCTCCTCCGGTGCCCGGGGACACGGGGTCGGATGCGGAACCCCGTGCGCGAGGTCGCAGATCCGGGCGGACCGGCTGGCCCGGGAGAACCCCGCGCCATGCCTAGACGCTAGCTGCGGCGCGCCCCCTCGGCTAGAGGTCGCACGTGGATCTCCCCCGACCGGTACGTGAACCCGGGCGCGGCGGACCGGCCGGGATGCATGCCCCCTGCGCGCATCCCGGCCGGTGGGACCACCGTCACCGGTCTGAGGTGGCCCCGACGGTGCGTATCCGCCGCGGACGACGCACCGGGTCAGGTGGCCGTACGGTCCGGCCTCAGCCCTGCCGCCGGACCAGGGTCCCGGCAGGCTGCCGGGCGGTGGCCGGCGCGACCGCAGCGGTGAACGAGGAGCCGGTGTAGGTGGTGCCCTGGCGGACGGCCGTGCTGGTCACCACGCCGGCGCCCGGCGCACCGCCGGCCGCCGCACCGCCGGCCGCCGCGCCGCCGGTCGGGACGACCCGGGTGGTGGTCACCGACGGGGCGCTGACCGGCACGGACAGGGCCGAGGTGATCGCCGCCTGGGCGTCCCGGCGCCGCCGGTGCCACGCCCCCCGGTCGCCGTCGAAGTACCCCTGCCGGTAGCCGAAGCGGTACCCGATCCGGTAGCTGAGCTGGCCGTGCAGCCGGCCGGCCGCGTAGCTGGTCGCGCCGAGGACGAGGACGAGGAAGACCGCGAGGAAGGGACTCATCCGGCGGCTCCCGCGCGCCGCGCCGGCGCGGTCACCGGTCCTCCGGCTCGGTCGAGGTCGGGTCGACGACCAGCAGGCGTTCCAGGTCGTCGGTACTGACCTCCTCGACCAGCTCGACACTGATCCGGCAGCCGTCCAGGACCACCTCGGCCATTGAGGAACGCCGGATCTCCCCGCCCGCGTCGTAGACCCGGACGCTCAGCTCGGGGCAGCCGAGATGGGTACGCCAGGCGTTCCACTCGGCCCGGTCCCCGACGCTCAGGGACAGGTAGCGGCAACCCCGGGCGAGGTAGAGGCGCCAGGGCGCGCTCAGTCCCGCGGCGACCCCCTCCGCGACCAGGCCGAAGGCCTGGGCACGGGTCGCGAGCTCGGTCACCACACCCCCCTCGCGCAGACAGCGGCGTGACGCATGTGAACACTGATCGTCTCATGCACGTGACACACCGTAGATTGTCCCGTGAACGTGACAGTATCAGCTTTTCGTCCGGTTACCCCCGCACCTAAGTCCTTCTATTCTGCCCAGGTGACACCCCTCGGAAAGGCCGCTGGATCGTTTACCCGCCACCCCGGACGACCGTCCCACCTACGTGACAAACGCATGCCCGGGCAGTCCGGGGCGACTCCCGCGCCGTACCGTCACGAGGTGACCGAGACCGCCCCCGCACGGAAGATCGCCTTCGCCACGTTCGTCCGCCGCGCCCTCGAGGACGCAAGGGCCATGCGGGCCTGGACCGGCACCGAGGTCTCCCGCCGCACCGGCGTCTCCCGACAGACCATCAACCGCTGGGTTCGCGGCGACTGGGCCAGCGACCCCGAGGCGGAGCGGGTGGTCGCCTTCTGCGAAGGGCTGGGCCTCAACCCGGCGGCCGCCTTCGCCGCGCTGGGCTGGGACCGGGCCGCCGCGCCCCGGAGCACCACGTCCCCGCCGCCGATGGATCCGGACGTCGAGGCGCTGCTGCGTCGGCTGGTCGACCCGGCGGTGTCGGACGCGGAGAAGTTCCACATTCGGGAAACCATCCGCTACCTCGCATATCGCCCGACCCTGCCGGTCGATGTCCGAAAACGAGAGGAACAGGCCGGGTAGTTCCTCAAATGGCGAAAGAACGGCTGGTCAGACCCGATCGTTTCGCTCCGGGGCCGGAACGGGCGCGCTAGCGTCCGTATTCGTACTGCTTGGGCTCGTCGTCGGCGGGGGGACGGGCAAGGCCGAACCCAGCCCTGCGGGACAGAAGGAGGGGTCTCTCGGTGACCCTGAAATGGTGGGCAGTCGTGGTCGCGGCGGTGTCGACGACATCGTGCGTGACCGCCAACGTGGTGATCGGCGCGGTCGAGGGCGAGCAGATTCCCCTGGTCGTCAACCTATTCGCGCTCACCACCGCCGGCACCGCGGTCGTCCTGGCCGTGGTCGCCGAGCTGCACGAACGGCTCAACGACCGGGTCAGCGCGCTCACCGAGTTCCTGGTGGCCCGGCTCAACGAGATCGAGACGCACACCGGCGACCGGAACACCGGCTTCGTGGAGGGCTACCTGCTCAGCCACGGCCAGGACGCGGCCGTGGTGCCGTTCGGACGACGGGGTCGGGGGGCCGCCGAGCGCTGACCGAACCCTCCCCGGAGACCCCGTCCCGGTGGTGTCAATGCGTCGTCTCGCGGTCACGAATGAGCCGCCGCCGCCGGGGTACGCTGTCGCGCGTGCCGTCGTTGAATCTGGGCAACCAGCAGCCGAAGACCCCGTTGGACGCCGAACACGCCTGGCGTGCCACCGCCGTGCGGGCGGCCGACACCGTGCTCTTCTTCGACTTCGACGGCACCCTCGCGCCGGTCGACGACGACCCCACCGCGGTGCAGCCCGCGCCGAAGGTGCTGGCCGCGCTGGAGGCGCTCGCCCCGGTGGTGCAGCGGGTGGCCATCGTCTCCGCGCGCCCGGTGGACTTCCTCCGGGACCACCTCGGCGGTCTCGCCGGCATCGACCTCTACGGCCTGTACGGCCTGGAGCACAGCCACTCCGGCGGCGAGACGGTCACCGAGCCGGCCGCCCTGCCCTGGGTGCCGACCATGGCCGAGCTTGCCGACCTCGCCCGGGCCGAGCTGCCGGCCGGCGCGCTGGTGGAGTTCAAGCGGCTGAGCGTCGCGCTGCACTGGCGTACCGCGCCGCACCTGGGGGCGGAGGTCGAGCGGTGGGGCCGGGCCCAGGCCGAGCGGCTGGGGCTGAAGGTGCAGGCCGGCCGGATGGTGCTGGAGCTGAAGCCCCCGGTCGGCCGGGACAAGGGCCTGGTCATCGGCGAGGTGGTCCGGGACGCCGGTGGCGCGTGGTATTTCGGCGACGACGTCTCCGACATCAAGGCCTTCGCGGCGCTGCGCGCCCGGTCCGCCGCCGACCCCGACTTCCTCGGCGTCTGCGTGGCGGTGGCCAACCCGGAGACCGGTCACGAGGTCGCCGACGCCGCCGACCTCACCCTCGAGTCCCCGGCCGCCCTCGGCGACTTCCTCACCGCCGCCCTCCCCCACCTCACCTGACCGGCTCGCGCCCCCTCGGGGCGCCGATCAGGGAGTTGTGGTGGCGTCCGCGACGGGCAACCACTGCTCCGTGATCGCCGCGATGCCAGGGCGGGTCAGACGCCGTAGCGGCGTTGGCGGGTGGCGTAGGAGCGCAGGGCGCGGAGGAAGTCGACGCGGCGGAAGTCGGGCCAGTTGAGTTCGCAGAAGTAGTACTCCGAGTGGGCCGACTGCCAGAGCATGAAGCCCGACAGGCGCTGCTCCCCGCTGGTCCGGATGATCAGATCCGGGTCCGGCAGGCCACGGGTGTAGAGGTGCTCCGAGATGTGGTCGACGTCCAGCGATCCGGCCAGCTCCTCGATGGTGCCGCCGTTGGCGGCGTGCTCCAGCAGCAGCGAGCGCACCGCGTCGGCGATCTCGCGCCGGCCGCCGTAGCCGACGGCGATGTTGACCTGGGCGCCGCCGGTGCGCTCCCGGGTGCGCTCCTCGGCGGCCTTGAGCGCCTGCGCGTGGGGTGCCGGCAGCACGTCGAGCGCGCCGACCATCCGCAGCCGCCAGGGGTTGCCCTCCTCGGCCAGCTCGGTGGTCAGGTCCTCGATGATCTGCAGCAGCGGGTCGAGCTCCTCGGCCGGCCGGGACAGGTTGTCGGTGGAGAGCAGCCAGAGCGTGACGTGGCCGACACCGGCGGCGTCGCACCAGCGCAGCAGCTCCTTGATCCGCTCGGCGCCCTTCCGGTGCCCGTCGTTGGGGTCGACGAGGCCCATCTCCCGCGCCCACCTGCGGTTGCCGTCGCACATCACGCCGACGTGCTGGGGCACCGGCCGGCCCGCGAGCTTGGCCGTCAGCCGGCGCTCGTAGACGGAGTAGAGGAGTTTCCGCAGAGTCATCACCTTGCAGGGTAGCGACCCTCCGGAGGGATCACCGCCTCGGTGGCCGATCCCACGCCGAGAGACCGATGCCGACCACCCGCCGGTGCCGCCAACTTCATGATCACCGCGGGTGTCGGGGGGCGGGGGTCAGGTGGGGGTGGGTGGGGCTTCGGCGCGGGCGGCGCGGCGGAGGCCGTACAGAGCCAGCGCGGCAGCGGCGAGCAGGGGGCCGCCGTCGCGGACCAGGCCGTCCACGCCCAGCAGCCACCAGCAGAGCGGCAGGTCGACGGCGAGCACGCCCAGGGTGATCGCGACCAGCATCCGGCGGGCCCAGTGCCGGCCGCGCATCAGGAAGGCGGTGCAGAAGAGCACCGCGTAGCTGGCCGCGATGCCGACCAGGAACCAGAGCAGCACCGCCGGCACGGCGGCCAGCCGGCCGTCCAGCACGGCGCCCCCGGCGACCAGGGCGGGCACCAGCATCAGCGGGCTGTAGGTGAAGGCGGCGACCCGGCTGGTGAGCAGCCAGCCGGTTACCGGGGGCCGCTTCGGGGCGGTCTCCCGCCAGGAGATCGTGCCGCCCTCGACGACCAGGGTCTTCCGGTGCCGGACCAGGTGCCCGGCGACCGCGTCGGAGCGGTACAGCAGCACGACCACGCTCACGCAGAGGCCGGTGAGCAGGGCGAAGCCGAGCAGGCCGGGCAGCGGGGGCACCCCCTGCCGGGGCACCACCAGCCGGCCGACCGCGAAGACGGTGGTGACGGCGAGGATCAGCCCGAACGGTTTCGCCACGGTACGGCCGCGGTTGACGTGCCCGATCAGCACCAGGAAGCCGAGCGAGCGGAGCATCGCCCAGCCGGTCCGGACGGCCAGGCCGAACTCCTGCTCCGGGGCGTACCAGTAATTGAGCAGCTCGATCACGACGGTGGCCGCCGCGGTCACTGCGAGCAGGGTGGTCAGCGCCCGGACGGCGGACGGCCGCCGGACCTCGGTCTCGGCGGCCGTCCTCATGGCATCCGTTGTTGCCCGGTACGGGCGCGGATCACACCTGTCGCTGGGGCTGCTCCGCGTCGAGCCGGGCACGCAGCGCGTCCAGCTCGGCCCAGAGGACGCCCGGCAGCTTGTCGCCGAACTTCTCGAACCACTCGGTGACCAGCGGGAGCTCCTTGCGCCACTCCTCCGGGTCCACCTTGAGGGCGATCCGGACGTCTTCCGGGGTCATGTCCAGGCCCTCGACGTCCAGCGCGTCCTGCGCCGGGACCATGCCGATCGGGGTCTCGACCGCGTCGGCCCGGCCCTCGATCCGCTCGACGACCCACTTGAGCACGCGGGAGTTCTCGCCGAAGCCGGGCCAGAGGAAGGAGCCCTCCGGGTCCTTGCGGAACCAGTTCACGTAGTAGATCTTGGGCAGCTTGGCCGCGTCACCGTCGGCGCCCTTGCCCATCTCGATCCAGTGCCGGAAGTAGTCGCCGGCGTGGTACCCGATGAACGGCAGCATCGCCATCGGGTCGCGGCGGACCACGCCGACCGCGCCGGAGGCGGCGGCGGTGGTCTCCGAGGAGAGCGTCGCGCCCATGTAGACGCCGTGCACCCAGTCGCGGGCCTCGGTCACCAGCGGGACGGTGTCCCGGCGGCGGCCGCCGAAGAGGATGGCGTCGATCGGCACGCCGTTCGGGTCGTAGTAGTCCTCGGCCAGGATCGGGCACTGGGTGATCGGAGTGCAGAACCGGCTGTTCGCGTGGGAGGAGAGGCTGTCGCTCTCCGGCGTCCAGTCGTTGCCCTTCCAGTCGATCAGGTGCGCCGGGGGCTCGCCCAGGCCCTCCCACCAGACATCACCGTCGTCGGTGAGGGCGACGTTGGTGAAGACGGAGTTGCCCCGCTCCAGCGTCCGCATCGCGTTGGCGTTGGTCTTCCAGTCGGTGCCCGGCGCGACGCCGAAGAGGCCGTACTCGGGGTTGACCGCGTAGAGGCGGCCGTCCGCGCCGAAACGCATCCAGGCGATGTCGTCGCCGATGGTCTCGACCTTCCAGCCCGGGATGGTCGGCTCCACCATGGCGAGGTTGGTCTTGCCGCAGGCCGACGGGAAGGCGCCGGCGATGTGGTAGACCTTGCCCTCCGGCGAGGTGATCTTGAGGATCAGCATGTGCTCGGCGAGCCAGCCCTCGTCGCGCCCCATCACGCTGGCGATCCGCAGCGAGTAGCACTTCTTGCCGAGCAGCGAGTTGCCGCCGTAGCCGGAGCCGAAGGACCAGATCTCCCGGGTCTCCGGGAAGTGCGAGATGTACTTCGTCTCGTTGCACGGCCAGGCGACGTCCTGCTGGCCCGGGGCGAGCGGCGCGCCGATCGAGTGCAGCGCGTGCACGAAGTCGATGTCGTCACCCATCGCCTCGAGGACCTTGGCGCCCATCCGGGTCATGATGCGCATCGAGGCGACCACGTACGGGCTGTCGGTGATCTCGACGCCGAACATCGGGCTCTCGGCCTCGACCGGGCCCATGCAGAACGGGATGACGTACATGGTGCGCCCGCGCATCGCACCGCGGTACAGCTCGGTCATCGTCCGCTTCATCTCGGCCGGCGCCATCCAGTTGTTGGTGGGGCCGGCGTCCGCCTCGTCGACGGAGCAGATGAAGGTGCGCTCCTCGACCCGGGCGACGTCCGTCGGGTCGGTCCGCGCGTAGAACGAGTTGGGCTTCTTCTCGGGGTTCAGCTGGATCAGGGTGCCGGCTTCGACCAGCTCGTCGGTGAGGCGCCCCCACTCCTCATCGGACCCGTCCACCCAGACCACGCGGTCGGGGGTGGTCAGTTCCGCGACTTCTCTGACCCAGGCGAGCAGCTTGGGGTGGGTCGTCGGGGCCTGATCGATACCCCGCACAGCAGCCGGAGCAACCATGACACATCTCCTTGTGGTCGACGCTGACCGATCTATGGGTGCACGAGTTGTGGCGGGCGCGAGCCGCGTCGCCTTCGTGGAAACCTGGGATTGCGCTCAGCGTAAACCGGGCGGACCCGCCAGTCAGTGGGACTGGTTGTGAAGAACTGCACAAGGTACGGCCCGGCTGCGGCATCACGAGCTGATACCCGCTTTTGCGCGCAGTTTCACGCAAATCCTGCGGGGAACTGTCGTCGACCGCGAGAACGGACGACGAGGAACAGCGGAACCGGACGTCCGGTGTCGCGGGCGGCGATTCCGTCGACCGATCCGCCGACGGTCCACAAGGAGTTACGCTCTGCTCACCACCGGCGGCATCCCGACGCCCGGGTCGACCACGGTCGCGTCGGCCGGTCCACGACCACCCGGGCGGCTCGTCGTTGCTCCCCGTCCGGCGTGCCCGCAACCGGTACGCTCGCCGAGTGGCCGCGACGATGACCGGGGACCAACCAAGCTCCCCGCAGACCCGCCGGGGTCTGGTCCGTTCGCTGCTCGACCGCTTCGGTCACCTCGTCCGCGAGATGAGCAAGTTCGCCACCGTGGGCGGCATCGCCTTCCTCATCGACTTCGCACTCTTCAACTACCTGGCGAGCGTCCGGCACGTGCACCCGGTCCTCGCGAAGACGATCTCCACCGTCATCGCGGCGTCCGTCGCCTTCCTCGGCAACCGGTTCTGGACCTGGCGGCACCGGCAGCGCTCCCACCCGGCCCGGGAGTACGGGCTGTTCTTCTTCTTCAACACCATCGGCCTGGGCATCACCGTGGCCTGCCTGGTGATCAGCCGGTACGGCCTGGGCAGCATCTGGCCGGGCGTGTTCCAGACCGTGCTGGCCGACAACATCGCCAGCTACATCGTCGGCACCGCCCTGGGGACGCTGTTCCGATTCTGGTCGTACCGACGCTTCGTCTTCGCGGAACCGGGAACTCCCCGAGTTCCGGAGGCGGCCCGCGACCGATCGCCCGGGGCGTGACCTGCCGCCCATCCTGTCCAGCCGGACTGAGCCTGCCCGTCCTCTGCCCTAAGGTGTTCCGCATGCGTCTTGTCCGTCTGCTGCCCGAGCGCTGGCAGAAGTTCATCCACGAGGTGCTCAAATTCGGCACCGTCGGGGGCATCAACACCGTCATCAATTACGCGCTGTTCAATGCCCTGGCACTCACGGTTTTTGTCGACGGCCAACTGAAGGCGACGGTCATCGCCACCATCGTGGCGACGATCACGTCGTACCTGATGAATCGGCACTGGACGTACCGGGATCGACCCAAGTCGGCGCTTCAGCGCGAATACGCCCTGTTTTTCCTGTTCAACGCGGCCGGGCTGCTGATCGAACTCGGCGTCCTCGCCGCCGCCAAGTACGGCCTGGGCGTGAACAGCCTGATCGCGATGAACGTGGCGAAGACCGGCGGTGTGCTGCTGGGCACCCTGTTCCGGTTCTGGTCGTACCGGACCTTCGTCTTCCAGCCGGTCCCGCAGCACGCCGAGAAGACCTGGCACACCATCCCGCGGGACGAGTGGGACACCATGGCCGAGCTGGACCCGGTGGCCGAACTGGCCGAGTCGGTCAGCGAGCTGGAGGAGGCCCAGGGGCAGCCGGGCCGGGCCGCGCCGGCGACCGAGCCGGTCTTCCGGCAGCCGCAGGGCCGTGCCGCGCCGCTCGACGCCGGGCTGGGACAGTCGGTCGGCGGCGGTCTCGACGCCGAGCTGGCCGCGGAGCTGCACGCCGCCACCCGGCGCTCGCCCCGCGGCTGACCCCGCACCATCGAGCCCCGGCCCGCGAAGGGGCCGGGGCTCCGTCGACGCCGGGTCAGCTGGTGGTGTCGCGCAGCGGCTTGCCGTCGCGCATGTCGGCCAGGATCTCGCGCATCTCGCCGTCGCCCAGGGAGTGCTTGTCGTGGTGGGCCTCGACCAGCTCGTAGAGCTTCGTCTGGACCATGCCCACGGACGGCACGTCGCGCAGCACGGACTGGCCCCGCTCACCAGCCGACTCGATGGTCAGCGTGCCGCAGCCCAGCATCCGCTCGACGAACCGCTGGCTCATCGCGTGGTCGTTGATCCGGGTCAGTGGGATGTCCCGCCGATCCCGGGAGAGCACGCCCTGCTGGAGCAGCACCCGCTCGTTGGTGAACAGGTAGTGCGTGGTGCGCCAGACCAGGAACGGCCACAGCGCCAGCCAGAACGCCAGCACCAGGGCGAGGCCGGCGATCACGTACAGCGCGATGGTGCCGCCGTCGCCCTCCGGCAGGAGGGTCCAGCCCGCCACCACTGCGGCGACGCCGAGGAGCACCACCAGGATCGGCCGCAACAGCGCCTTCCAGTGCGGGTGCAGGTGCAGGACGACGTGCTCGTCCTCGGTGAGCACGTCTTCGGGGAACGCCACGGGAACCTCCAGAGCCAGAACCGGACGCGCTGACCGTAACCGGTCCGCGCGACCGGGCGGATCAGCCGCGCGGCTCCCATCGCGCCCGGCGCGTACGGGCGCCGGCCCGTCCCGGTCAGCGCAGGTGCAGCACGTCCCCGGCGGCCAGCCGGCGCTCACCGGCACCGGTGTCGACCACCAGCTGGCCGTCGGCGTCCACCCCGGTGGCCAGGCCGGTCAGCGCCGCACCGTCGGGCAGCAGCACGCGTACCTGCCGGCCGACGGTGGCGCAGGAGGCCAGGTACGCCTCGTGCAGGCCGCAGCCGACCGCGTCCCCGCCGGCGGCCCGCCAGCGGTCGTACCAGTCGGCGAGCGCACGGAGCAGGGCCCGCAGCAGCGGGTCCCGGTCGGTGGCCACGGCGCCGGCCAGTTGCAGCGAGGTGGCCGGCAGGCCGGTCGGGTTCTCCGGCAGCTCGTCGGCGCGCAGGGTCACGTTCAGGCCGACGCCGAGCACGACCGCGGGCGGCTGCGCCGGGGACGCGCCCGGCACCGCCTCGGCCAGGATCCCGGCGCACTTGGCGTCGCCGACCAGCAGGTCGTTCGGCCACTTCAGGCCGGCGTCCAGCTCGGCCAGCCGGGTGACCGCCTCCACCAGCGCGACGCCGGCCAGCAGCGGCAGCCAGCCGTACCCGGTGGGCGGGGCCGGCGGCCAGCCGCGGTCGGCGACGGCCTCGCCGGGCCGGAGCAGGACGCTGGTCGCGATGCCGGCCCGCGGCGGCGACTGCCAGACCCGGCCGCGCCGCCCGCGCCCGGCGGTCTGCCGCTCGGCGACCACCACCAGCCCCTCCGGCTCACCGGCGCGGGCCGCGGCGACCGCGTCCGCGTTGGTCGAGCCGGTCTCGACCCGCAGGTCCAGCCGGCGCCACGGGCCGTGCGGCGCGGTCAGCGCGCGGGCCAGCCGCGCCGCCGACAGCGGCGGGCGGTCCAGATCGGTGTACGGCGAGCCCGGCATCCCGCCAGCCTACGGGCCGGTCGACGGAGGGTATTGAGGCGTACTGCACAGCGGCACGGTTCTGAACCATCGTTATATTCCCTGGGTGACTACCGAGACCGGGATCAACATCCACAGCACCGCGGGCAAGCTGGCGGACCTGGAGCGACGGGTCGACGAGGCGGTGCACGCCGGCTCGGCGCGCGCGGTCGAGAAGCAGCACGCGAGGGGCAAGAAGACCGCCCGGGAGCGGATCGAGCTGCTGCTCGACGAGGGCTCCTTCGTCGAGCTGGACGAGCTGGCCCGGCACCGGTCCATCAACTTCGGGCTGGAGAAGACCCGCCCGTACGGCGATGGCGTGGTGACCGGCTACGGCACCGTGGACGGCCGGCAGGTCTGCGTCTTCGCGCAGGACTTCACGGTCTTCGGCGGCTCCCTCGGCGAGGTCTTCGGCGAGAAGATCGTCAAGGTGATGGACCTGGCCATGAAGATCGGCTGCCCGGTCGTCGGCATCAACGACTCCGGCGGCGCCCGGATCCAGGAGGGCGTCGCCTCGCTCGGCCTCTACGGCGAGATCTTCTTCCGCAACGTACGGGCCAGCGGAGTCATCCCGCAGATCTCCCTGATCATGGGCCCGTGCGCGGGCGGCGCGGTCTACTCCCCGGCGGTCACCGACTTCACCGTGATGGTCGACAAGACCTCGCACATGTTCATCACCGGCCCGGACGTCATCAAGACGGTCACCGGTGAGGACGTGGCGATGGAGGAGCTGGGCGGCGCCCGGACCCACAACTCGCGCAGCGGAAACGCGCACTACCTCGCCACCGACGAGGAGGACGCGATCGAGTACGTCAAGGCGCTGCTGTCGTACCTGCCGTCGAACAACCTGGACGAGCCGGTGGTCTACCCGACCGATGTGGATCTCGACATCTCGGACGAGGACCGGGAGCTGGACACGCTGATCCCGGACTCGGCCAACCAGCCGTACGACATCCACCGGGTGATCGAGCACGTCCTCGACGACGGCGAGTTCCTCGAGGTCCAGCCGCTCTATGCGCAGAACCTGGTGGTCGGCTACGGCCGGGTGGAGGGGCGCCCGGTGGGCGTGGTCGCCAACCAGCCGATGCACTTCGCCGGCACGCTGGACATCGCCGCCTCGGAGAAGGCGGCCCGGTTCGTGCGCACCTGCGACGCGTTCAACGTCCCGGTGCTGACCTTCGTGGACGTGCCCGGCTTCCTCCCCGGCACCGGGCAGGAGTGGGAGGGCATCATCCGTCGCGGCGCCAAGCTCATCTACGCGTACGCCGAGGCCACCGTCCCGAAGGTCACCGTGATCACCCGGAAGGCGTACGGCGGCGCGTACGACGTGATGGGTTCCAAGCACCTCGGCGCGGACCTGAACTTCGCCTGGCCGACCGCGCAGATCGCGGTGATGGGCGCGCAGGGCGCGGTCAACATCCTCTACCGCTCGGATCTGGCGAACGCCGAGGACCCGGCCGCGGTCCGGGCCGAGAAGATCGCCGAGTACGAGGACACCCTGGCCAACCCGTACATCGCCGCCGAGCGCGGGTACGTCGACAGCGTGATCCCGCCGCACGAGACCCGGACCCAGATCGTCCGGGCGCTGCGGGTGCTGCGCACCAAGCGGGAGACCCTGCCGCCGAAGAAGCACGGCAACATCCCGCTGTAGCCCGCGGCTCTCGCCCGCTGATCGGCGCGACATCCGGAACGTCGCGCCGATCCGGGTTCAGCAGGGCGGGTCGGCGGCGGCGCACATCCGGTGGGCGGCCGATCGTGCCAGCTCCCGCATCCGCGCCTCCGTCCGGTTGCCGCTGCTCAGCACGGTGACCAGGTCGCCGACCCGGACCACCGCGAGCAGCGTGACGGTGTGGTCGCCCATCTGCCGACCGGTGCCCCTCTCCCGGACGAACCTCTCGTGCCGCACCAGCAGCGACTCGTCGCCGGCGAACCCGCTGCTCAGCACCGCCCATCGGTGGTACGCCCGGGCCGGGTGGCTCGGCGTGGAGTCCTCGGGCGAGTCGTACTCCGATCGGGCGCAGGCCGACGCGACCTTCCGCATGTCGGCCAGCACCTGCTGGGCGCCACGGCCCGAATAGCGCTCCACCTCGACCTCCACCGCCTCCAGGCCGTTGTAGTCCGCCACCCGCTCCACGGTGTGGATTCGCAGGTACCGGTACCGCTGGTGGGCGGTGACCCGCAGACCTGCGTACGCCGGGCAGGTTCCGGTCAGGTCGAACGTCCACGGCTGCCGCTCGCGCGGCTCGAAGCTGTCCTCGCCGTGCAGCCGCATCCCCGGGCCGACGTCCTCGGGTTGCAGCAGCGCCTCCGGTCCGATCCACGCCGGGTCGCCCGGCACCACGAACGTGGGCAGCGGCGACGGTGTCGCGGCTGGCGTCGTCACCGCCGGGGTTGGCGTCGCGGAATCCGCGGGCGCGGGCGCGGGCCGGTCGACCGGGCGTCCGGCGAGGGCGGCCCACCCGCCGGCGAACACCAGCGCCAGCACCGTCGGGGTCACCACCGCCGTGCGGATCGTGCGGCGGCGCGCCCTCGCGCGGATCTCCGCCGGGGCCGGCCAGCGGACGTCCCGCAGGTCGCAGCCCACCCGTTCGGCGAATGTCAGGTCGTCGTCACGCATCGGCGGCCTCCTTGAAATCCGACACCGCGAGCAGCCCGGCGAGCGCGGCCCGTCCCCGGGAGAGTCGGGCCTTGACGGTGCCTACCGGCGCGTTGGTCTCCCGGGCCACCTCGGCGACCGGCATGCCGAGCAGGTAGTGCAGCGCGATGACGGTGCGCTGCGCCTCTGGCAGCCTGCGCAGCGCGGCCACCACGTCGACCGTCTCGGTGCTCGGGGCGGGGACGCTCTCCTCGGCCCCGTGCCGGAGGTAGGCCCGGGCCCGGCTGCGCAGGCTGCGCCAGCGGCTGACCGCGATCCGGCTCGCCACCACCCGCAGCCACGCCTCCGGGTCGTCGTAGTCGCGCACGGTCGACCAGCGCTGCCAGGCCCGGATGTACGCCTCCTGGACGGCGTCCTGGGCCTCGGCGAGGTTCCCGGTGAGCACATAGACGAAGCCGAGCAGCCGTTGTCGGCTGCCCCGGTAGAACTCGTCGAACCCGTCGACGTCCGGCACTGCCACCTCCCCGTGTGGTCGCAGGGGACACGCCTGGCGTCGTGCCTGCGGTTGCCCGCTCAGCCGATCATTTTTTCCAGCTCCGGCAGCGGGAGGCCGCCGGCCGGGATCCGCTCGCGCACCGCCCGGCGCACCCCGCGCTGGACCGCCGCGTTCACCGGCGTCGGTACGCCGTGCAGCCGGCCGAGCAGCACAATTTCGCCGTTGAGGTGGTCGGCCTCGGCCGAGCCGGCGCCCCGGGCCAGGCTCTGCCAGGTCGAGCTGCCGCCGCGCGGCTGGCCGTCGACCGGTCGGATGCCCACCCGGTCGCCGCGGTCGGCCGTCTCCTCCTCGCGCGTGGTGTGCGCGATCCCGGCCGCGGCGAGCGCGGCTTCGCCCTCGGCCCGGACCCGCCGGCGCAGGTCGTCCGGGACGTCCGGGCCGAGCAGGGCGCCCAGGCCGTTGCCGAGGTTGGCCAGGAGCTTGCCGTACTTCCAGCGCATCACGTCGTCGCGGACCGGGGCGACGAAGCCGGCGCCGGCCAGGTCCGCCGCCACCGCGCGGTCCAGCTTGTCCGCGCCGGAGGGGTAGCGGCCCAGGTGCAGCATCCCCGGGTACGGGTGGCCGTTGGCGACCACCACGCCCGGCTCCAGGTGGGTGGCGGGCAGCCAGACGCAGACCGGGTGCACCCGCTCGAAGCGCCGCAGGGCGGTCGGCTCGTTGGCCACCCCGTTCTGCGCGGTGAGCAGCGGCAGCCGCTCGCCGGCCGTACCGCCGCCGTCGACCGGGGCGTCCGCCCAGGTCGTCAGCGCGCCGGCGGTGTCCTGCGACTTGACCGTCAGGATCAGGACGGTGTCGGCCGGCAGCGGTCGCTCCGCCGGCCGGTCGACGGCCGTCCCGCGCCAGGTCCGCACGCCGTCCGGGGAGCGCAGGGTCAACCCCCGCTGCCGGATCGCCTCCAGGTGCGCGCCGCGGGCCACCAGCGTCACATCGTGGCCGGCCTCCCCCAGCCGTACGCCGATGGTCCCGCCGACCGCGCCCGCTCCGATGATCACGTAGTGCACGGCCTCATTCTGCCGGTACGGACACGGCGAGATGGACCATCCAGCTCTGCCCGACCGGCGAGACGTCCAGCTCCAGCCGCAGCGAGGTGAAGCCCGCCGCTCGGACGCTTACAGGGTGAGGCCGGCGTCGGTGAGGATCGGGCCGGCGAGCAGGGCCGCGCCGACGACGAGGGCGAGCAGGTTGACCAGACCGAAGACGACCACCCAGAAGAACGCCGGGAAGGGCGTCAGCCAGGCCAGCTGGTCGGCGTCGGACTCCGGCATCCGGCCCCGGCCGCGCAGCCGCTGCAACTCGAAGACCGGGCGTACGCCGCCGAGGAGCAGGAACCAGACCGAGGTCCAGGCGAACGCGGCCTGCACCTGGGGTGTGGCGTACCAGGAGATGGCGAGCACCACCCCGCCCGTGACCAGCAGCGACAGCACGCCGAAGACGTTGCGGATCATCACCAGCATGGCCAGCAGCATTGCCACAGCCACCCAGAGCAGCAGGGTGATCCGGTTGCCGCCGAGCAGCCAGGCGCCGGCGAGGCCGATCAGCGACGGCGCGACGTACCCGGCGAGCAGGGTGAGGATCATGCCGGGGCCGGTGGGGCGGCCGGCGGAGAGGGTGAGGCCGGAGGTGTCCGAGTGCAGCCGGATGCCGTGCAGCCGACGCCCGGTCAGCAGCGCCACCAGCGCGTGCCCGCCCTCGTGCGCGATGGTCACCGCGTTACGGGCGATCCGCCAGGGCATTCGGGTGGAGACCACCACCAGCGCGACGACGGCGGTGAGCAGGACCAGCAGCGGCGGGGGGTCCGGCTGTGCGCTGAAGAGTCTGTCCCAGAGGTCGCCCAGCCCGTCGATCGACACCATGGGCGGGGAGCCTACCGCCCGGAGCTGGTGTCGTTCCCCGGGTGCGGGCTCGTATGGTGTGAAACTGACCGGGTGGCGATCAGAGCGGGAGGTGGACGCCGGTGAGCGCGGCACCCCTGGAACCCCACGTCGGCCTCTGGACGGAGGCCGACTACTTCGCCATGGGCGAGACGCCGAACCGGATCGAGTTGCTCGACGGGAGCCTGATCGTGAGCCCTGCCCCGAGTCGACGGCACCAGCGGGTGGCGCGTCGACTGGCGAACAGCATCGAGGCGGCGGCAGAGCCTCGAGGACTCTCGGTCTACGACGCGATCGATGTTCGGCTCGGTGTGGACCGGATCGTCATTCCGGATCTGGTCGTGACCGACGCCGATGACGAAGGAACCTTTCTCGACGCTGGCCGAGTGTTTCTCGTCGGTGAGATCGTGTCCCCGGGCAACGCCGCCGCCGACCGGGTACTCAAGATGCAGCTCTACGCGATCGCCCGCATTCCCTGGTATCTCCTGGTCGAGCAGGACGGCGACAGCCACCCACTGCGGCTGTACCGGCTCGACGGCTCCCACTACGTCGAGGACCAGGTGGCGAAGGCCGGCGAGACGCTGACCCTCACCGAGCCGTTCCGCTGGCAGATCGACCCGGCCGCACTCCGCTGACCGTCCCCGATCGGCCAGCCATACCTTCGACCGCCGTCGATGGAAATTTCCTCTACCCCTCTTGCGCTCCAGGGCAACTATCTCCAAAAATTGACGCCAATCGATCTGGCGTCCCTGGAGGCATCCATGACCCGTACCAGATTCTCGCTGCGCCGGCTGCTCGCCGCTAGCCTCACCGTGGCCGCCACCGCGGCGGCGGCCCTCGTCGCCACCGCCGGACCGGCGGCCGCGGCCACCACCCCCGGCATCGACGTCTCGCGCTACCAGGGCACCATCAACTGGACCAGCGTCCGCAACGCCGGCATCCAGTTCGCCTTCATCAAGGCCACCGAGGGTACGAGCTACAAGGATCCGAACTTCAACACGAACTACACCAACTCCTACTACGCCGGGGTGATCCGCGGGGCGTACCACTTCGCCCGGCCGAACATCTCCTCCGGCGCCACCCAGGCCGGCTACCTGGCCAGCAACGGCGGGGCCTGGTCGGCGGACAGCCGTACGCTGCCCGCCGCGCTCGACATCGAGGCGAACCCGTACAGCGGCGGCTACTGCTACGGCCTGTCCACGACCGGCATGCGCAACTGGGTCCAGGACTTCCTGAACACCTACCGCTCCCGCACCGGCCGGTACGCGGTCATCTACACGACGACGAGCTGGTGGAACCAGTGCACCGGCAGCTGGACCGGCCCGTGGGCGAACCACCCGCTCTGGCTGGCCCGCTGGTCGAGCACCCCGGGCACCCTCCCGGCCGGCGCCCCGGTCTGGAGCTTCTGGCAGTACACCAGCACCGGCAGCGTCTCCGGGATCAGCGGCAACGTCGACCGCAACTACTGGAACGGCGACCGGACCCGGCTGATCGCGCTGGCCAACAACACCGCCTGACGAGCGCGGGACACAGGTCGGCGGCAGCGGGATCGGTCATCACCGCAGGGTCGATGTCCGGTCCGGCTGCCGCCACCGTCCTGCGTGGGGTCAGGCCCTCCGCCGTGCCACCACCGGCACGGGCACGGCGTCCTGGCCGGCCAGTGCGTTGCGCCGGGTGAACCGCCAGACGGCGACCCCGGCGGCGGCGACCGTCACCACAGCGAGCAGCGCCACCATCGCCGGCAGACCGGCGCTGACCATCAGCAGGACGACGTCGCCGAGCGCGACGAGCATCCACAGTGCCAGCCGGGGCCGGGCGTCTCTGCGTCGGTAACCCATGTCGTGCCTCCCTCCGTCGTCGAAGGTCAGGTACCCCATACGACGGAGAGTCATGCAAACGAACTTGGCACCGGCGCGAATCCCGGGCGTCAGCTCTCCCGGTCGGGCTTGAAACCCTTGACGATCTGGTCGAAGTTGGCGAGGTTCGCCTGCCAGTCCTTCTCCGCGATCTCCCACCGGATGGCGTAGCCCCGGTTACTTGCCGTCGCGAAGCCGCGGTTGCGCACGTGGATCCGGGTGTTGTCCCGGGTCTCCAGCCACTCCCAGTCGGCGCAGGTCCGGTACCAGTCGCAGCGCTTGATGCCCAGCAGCTCGTAGTTGTTGACGCGGCTCGACCGGTTCGGTTCCTGTTCCTGCCAGTCGACGACCGCGTCCCTCTTCGGCGAGGAACCCCACTGGACCAGCAGCTCACCCACTCCACCGTTCTGGCGGAAGATGACCGTGTCGTCCCTGCCCTCACCGCGGAAACTCCAGCCCGGCGGGAGCGGAATGGAGAATTCCCTCCGGCTGTACCGGGTCCAGCCCGCCGGCAGGGCGTTCGGGTCGGTGGAGGGGCTGGCCGTCGCGGTCGGGCTCGGCGGTGCGGCGCTGGTCGGCGCGGGCGCGGCCGGCTCCGACGACGGGGCCGCGGCGGAGGAGTTCGGGCCGGCGCTCGTCGATCCCGCCTGCGGGGGGCCGTCGTCGTCCGGGTCGCCCCCGCTGCCGAGCAGCGGCACCAGCACGGCGAGACCGACCAGCAGTGCCGCCACCAGTGCGCCGATCAGCAGGTTGCGGCGCTTGCGGTCGCGCTTGTTCCCGTCGTACACCGAACCGGGAACGCGCCCGGCGGGCGCGGCCGGCGGGCTCACCGGAGCCGGCATGACCGACGTGGGGTTGGTCGGCTTCGGCGGGTCGAGCTTGCTGGTGGGATCGGCGTCCGGGGTCGGGGGCGGCGGGTCGACCTTCGCGGTCGGCGCGGCGTCCGTGTCGGCCGGAGTCTTCGCGGCGGCCTCGTCGGAGGCCCTCGCATCGGCTGCGGCCGCCGCGGCCGCGGCGGCGACCCGCGGGCTCTTCTTCTCAGTACGCTCTTCCGCCGGGCGCGGCGCCGGCACCAGCGGCGGGCGCGGCTCGCGCGGACCGTTCGGCCCCGGCCGGCGTACGCCGTCGAGCAGCGAGATGCCCTTGGCGCGCTTGGCGCCGGCCCGGCGCAGCAGGCGCTCGGCCACCTCGGCGGTGATCCGCTCCTTCGGGTCCTTGCGGAGCAGCCCTTGGAGCACCGGCTTGAGCGTGCCGGCGTTCTTCGGCGGCGGCAGCGGCTCGGTGGCCAGCGCGGCCAGGGTGGCGATCGCCGACGACCGGGCATACGGGGACTTTCCCTCGACTGCCGCGTAGAGGGTCGCGCCCAGCGACCACAGGTCGGCCTCCGGCCCGGCGGTGCCGTCCGTCGCCCGCTCCGGCGCGATGTACGCGGGCGAGCCGAGCACCATGCCGGTACGGGTCACGTTCGGGTCGCCCGGGATGGTGGCCAGACCGAAATCGGTCAGCACCACCCGGCCGTCGTCGCCGAGCAGCACGTTGCCCGGCTTGATGTCGCGGTGCATCACGCCGGCCTTGTGCGCCGCCTTCAACGCGCCGAGCACGCCGAGGCCGATCTCCACCGCGCGGGCCGCCGGCACCGGCCCGTCCTCGGCGAGAGTGTCCTGCAAGGACTTCGACGCGACGTACTCCATGACGATCCACGGGTCGCCGTCGGTGCGCAGCACGTCGAAGACGCGGACCACGTTGATGTGGTTGAGCCGGGCGATGGCCCGGGCCTCGCGCAGCGACCGCTCCCGCATCTCGCGGCGCTCGTCGTCGGTGAGGCTGGGCGGCGGGACGAGCTCCTTGATGGCGACGTCCCGGTGCAGCACCTCGTCCCGCGCCTTCCACACCCGACCCATGCCGCCCTGACCGAGCGGCGAGATGAGCCGGTATCGGTCAGCGACGAGTTGGGGAAGCGCGTTAGACACGGTGAGACGGTACCCGGCGCGGACAATCGTCACACCGCCGGCACGCCACTGTGCGGCGAAGGTCAACTTCCTGACGCGTACGCTGACTCCATGTCTGCCGATGAGCCGCTGTTCCGGGTCGTCCGAGGCGTCCCCACCGCCGACGAACTGGCCGCGCTGGTGGGCGCGATCGTGGTCCGGTCCCGGCCGGCCGCCGCCCCCGCGCCGGTGACCACGTCCGCCTGGGCGCGCAGCGGCCGACCGGCCGTCGCGGTGCCCGTAGCCGGTCCGGGCGCGTGGCGCGCCTCCGGCCTCCCCCGCTGACCCGTCCCACGGGTACGGCCCGATTGAGCTGGGAGTAGATCCTCGGGGCTGCCGAGATCGCGTCACAGCCATTAACCTCACTCAGGGAAACGGGGCCGTGACGGTAGGGAGGGTCGATGATCCCTGAGGAGGACCGCCCAGCTTCCTGGCTGCGCGACTACGGCGGCATCGAGGCCGACATCCGCCAGATGCGCGAGTTCGCCGAACGGCTCCAGGCCGAGGTCGAACGGAACTACGCGCCGCACCTGTCGTACATCGCCGACGACATGAAAGCCGCCATCCCCAACCCGTGCGACGCGTTCGTCGAACTGGTGCAGTTCCTTCAGGCGCACCACGACACGCAGACGGCCACCGCCGAGATGATCTGGTCCGTACGTGACCAGACCGGCCACCTGGCAGGCGCGGCGGGCATCGTCGCCGACCAGTACTCACGCTCCGACGTCTTCTCCGCGGCCCGGGTGGTCGACGTGGAGCGGGCACTCGCCAACCCGTCGGCCGTCGCGGCGGGTCCAATGCCGGCGCTGACCGATCCGGACAGGTTCGACGTCCGGCCCGAGAGGTCGTCGTGATCGAGCGCGGCAGCGGCCAGACGTCCGGCCTGACCAACTGGAACTCGATGGACGTGATCAGCATGTGGTCCTGCATCGAGGGCCACGACACCAATGGTCACTGGCAGCAGGTCGCCGGGTGGCGCAAGGTCTGCGACCTGGCCCAGACCCACCTCGGCCGCCTTCAGGAATACCGGCGCGGCCTGGCCGAGGCGTGGCCGCCCGAGACCAACGCGGCCGCGCGCGCCTACATCGGGGAACTCGATCAGCTCATCGACCAGGTACAGCGCACGCACGACGCAGCCACCGCGAACTACGACGCGCTCGCCGCCGCCACCCGTGCGATCAGCAGCACGCGCGACGAGATGAAGCCCCTCTTCGACGCGTACGCGGCCAAGCTCCAGCAGAAGCTGGCGTACGAGCAGACGGTCGCCGACCCCAAGGCGGCGGCGGGCAGCCGGCAGACCGGGCCGCTGGTCACGGATGCCGTCCTGGAGCGGATCAACGAGCAGGCCCGCAGCGTCATGCTCGGACTCAGCGGCGAACTCCAGCAAGCCCAGGTGACGCTCCGCCAACCTCCACCCAAGCCATGGTCACCTATTCAGCATGACAATCCTGATGTCTACGGCACCACTTCAGCCGCCCCAATCATTCCGCCGATTGTGGCGGTGCCTCTCGTTCCATCAAGTGGGACCAGCGCAATTAGCAGGGCGACGAAGGCAGCTCGTCCGCTGCCCACGCCGACGGCGCCGAACCCTGGGCCTGTTCTCGGAGCTGGGCCGACCTCGGGACCGGGCCCCGTGCTTGGATCCGCCGGCACCGGATTGGCGCCAACGCCAGCAAATCCGGGCTTACCCGGCCTCACGCCAACCACGCCGGCCACCCCGTCGCCTAGTACCGGCTTGGGGATGGCCCCGAATCTTCCGCTGGCTTCCGGATCCACCGGTCGGGGTCCACACTCGGGCCCAGCGCGAGGACAGCAGGGGCCCCTCGGCCGCCCTATCACCGGCCGCAATGGAGCATTGCCGCACGTCACGCAGCCCCGCGCGATGCCACCGGGTGGCCTGATCGGCGGCGTGCCTGGCATTGGCCTTGGCCAACCAAGCGCAGGAGCCACCCCTCCCCGCCGGGTCAATCCGGTTGGCGGCGTGATCGGGGGCGGCGGTGCCGGAACGGCGCCGAGCGGCGCAGCGGGTTCCCGTCCCGGCGCCGGACGCGCTGCTCAGTTCGGCGGAATGCAAGGCATGGTGCCGATGGGCGGTGCCCCCGGGATTGGCGGCACCGCACACGGTAGGAGTGACGGCCCGCACGGCATGGGTGGAAGCGGCCAGGGCGTCGGCGCGACGTCGGGACGACGGAACCCGGATGAGGGCGAGCCACGGCGCTGGGATCCCGACCATCCGTGGGAGATCGACGAGGGCGTGACCCCGGTGGTCCGCCCGCCGGACGACCAGGGTCCGATCGATCCAGGGCCGGCCATCGGCTTCGACCGGTGAGGCGGCACGCCGCCCAAGCCATCCTCGCGGTGCCCGTTGCCTTAGCCGCCACGTTGGTACCGGTCGCCCCGCCGCGAGCAGCGCCGTCGCCCTCCGGTGAGGAGCGGGTGCGTGGTGACCAATGGCATTTGCGCTACCTGAAAGTGGCCGACGCGCACCGGACCAGTCAGGGCGCAGGCGTCACAGTGGCTGTCCCGGACACGGGCGTCGACCCACACCCCGACCTAGTCCGTAATCTGCTCCCCGGCACTGACGTCATCCCCGGAGGCAACGGCGATGGACGTCAAGACCGAGACAGCCACGGCACTTCGATGGCTGGCCTGATTGCTGCATACGGCCAAGGAGACGGCGACGGCGCGCTCGGCATCGCCCCTAAGGCCAAAATCCTACCGATCTATGGCATTCCTACTAGCGATCAAGGAGAAAGTGCCGGCCTGGCGGCCGGCATTGAATGGGCCATAGGACATGGGACCAGTGTGATCAGCATTTCAGGAGTCACTGGCAATACACCTCAGCTAGACCGGGCTGTGGACGCCGCGCTGAAGGCGGATGTCGTTGTAGTAGCAGGAGTCGGTAATCGACCGGCAAGCGTTATGGTCGGCTACCCAGCAAGACGTGAAGGCGTAATAGCGGTTGCCGGGGTGGACCGCAACGGAGAGCATGCCAGCATTTCCGTCACCGGGCCCGAAGTAGACGTAGCCGCCCCTGCCGTCGACATCTACAGCACCAGCAACGACGGGAAGTACTCAAAGGGCACCGGAACCTCGGGTGCGACCGCGATCGTGGCTGGGGCGGCGGCGCTGATCCGGTCGAAGTACCCGAACCTGTCCGCCAGCGAGGTGGCGCACCGGCTCACCGCCACCGCCATCGACAAGGGCCCGCCGGGCCAGGACGACCAGTACGGCTACGGCGTGATCGACCTGGTGGCGGCGCTGACCGCGGACGTACCCCCGCTGGAGCCCGCGCCGGTGACGGCGAGCGCGCCGGCGATCACCACCACACCGGCCACGACGGCGGTCGCGGAGCCGGCGAGCAACGGCAACGGCGACGACGGGGCGACCGCACGCGGCCTCGCCACCCTCGGCGTGATCGTGGCGGCCGGCGGCGGCTACCTGCTCTGGCGGCGGCGACGACGTACAGACGACCCGCCGAAGATCAGCCGTTAGAGCGCTCGGACTCGGCGGCACGCCGAACGCCGATGATGTCGACCGAAACTGACCAGGTCTGCGGGAGGGCGAAAGGGTGTGGGGTCGGGAACTGGACGAGGCGGAGCGGTGGGTCGCCGACTGGTCGGCCAGCGTTTCCGAACGGGCCGAGCAGGCCCAGCGCCTTGCGGCCCGTGTCGCCGGGGTAACCGGCGCCGCTGCCGATGCGAGTGGCCTGATCGAGGTTCGCGTTGACAGCTCGGGCGCCCTCACCGCCCTGCATCTCGACGACCGGGTGACCGGCTGGCCGGCCGCCCGGATCGAACGCATGATCATGACCACCCTGCGTCAGGCGCAGACTGCGCTGTTCGAGCAGATCGCGGCAACAGTCGCGGACACGGTCGGCGCCGACTCCGAGACCGGCCGGGCGGTGCTCGGCGGATACGAGCGACGTTTCCCCGCCGTGGCCGAGGACGGAGACAACGACGGCGGACGACATGGCGGCTGACCGTCCGCTCGAAGTGACGCCGGAGGCCTTGGCGACACACGCCCATAACCTCGACCGGGTCGGCGAAACCTTGCGACACGGCATCGCGGCGGCTGGGGAGGTCCGGCTCGGCAGCGAGGCGTACGGGCGGTTGTGCGTCGCGCTGCCGGCCATGCTCGAGCCGTTGCACGACCTGGCCGACCGGGTGCTGCGGGAATCCCTCACCGCGCTGGAGGAGTCGGCGGATGCGGTCCGGGCAGCGGGGCGCCGCTACCGGAACACCGACGATCGGGCGGCACACCGGTTCGGGTCGGGCCGGTGACCACACCGAATCCGCTGCTCGGAGAGCGAGTGGACAGCACCACCGGGTGGTCCGGTATGGGGCTCGCCGAGGACGTCGACCTGCTGGTCGCCGCGTTCCGCAGCGGCTCGTGGATCGATGGCACGATTGGCGGCTTCGCGGCGGGGATGGACACGCTCGCCGTCATCGTGGATCCACTCGGTCAACTCGTATCCTGGGGCGTTGCCTGGTTGATCGAGCACGTCAAGCCCTTGTCGGACGCGCTCGACTGGCTCGCCGGAGATCCCGACCAGATCACCGCGTACGCCGCGACCTGGACGAACGTCGCGGCAGCGATGCGCTCGTCAGCGGAGGATCTCGGGGCGGCGGTCGAGGTCGATCTGGGCGGCTGGCTGGGCGAAACGGCAGGGGCGTACCGGGTCCATGCCGGCCAGCAACAACACGCGTTCGCCACCCTCGGCGGTGGTGCGGAGGCGATGGCGACGATCACGGTCGGCACCGGACTGGTTGTCGCCCTGGTGCGGGAGCTAATCCGGGACCTGATCGCCGACTTCGTCTCGGTGCTCGCGGTACGACTGTGGGAGTGGCTGGCGATCGCGGGCGGCACTCTGGGCGCTGCCACGCCCTGGGTGGTCGCCCAGGTGTCGACGCTGGCCGCGAAGTGGGCGGCAAAGATCGCACGGCTGCTGACCGGATTGCTCAGCAGCCTGCGGCTCCTGGCACCGATGCTGCGCCGCCTCGACGATGTGTGGGACGAGCTACACCGCCTGCTTCGCCGTCTCGCCCGCCAGCATCCGTCCAGTCCCAGCCCGACCGCAAACCTTCACTCGCGAAATAGTCCTCGCACCAATAGAGATGTGCTCGACAACGGTCCCGGCACGCCGAGGACCATCGAGAACGCCCAGGCGGTCGCCCTACGAATGGGCATCGACCTCCACGGCATCGATCTTCACCTAGTGGAGGAGCCGGACGAGATCCGATATCTGGATGCCATGGAAGCCTGCGCCTACACCCCGAGCGAGATGGATGGGCGAGCTATCCGCCTCGGCCCAGCCAGCTTCGCCGACGACGAAACCTTGGCAGCTACGATCGCTCACGAACACCACCATGCCGTTCAACTGCGGGATGGCGAGCACTTCCGGCGGACGTGGCGGGAACTTGAGGACGAGGCGTATGCGATCGAGCCGGGTGCGTTGGAAAGATTCAGAGGAAACCGATGACTCAACTCAGGTTCCGCGTGGATGAAGTGTTCGACCTACCGGTCAGACACGGGCTCGTCGTCTGCGGGACGCTGCTCACGGGTTCGCTGACGGGAGTCCCCGCCTTCGTCGACGAATTGACTGGAAAGCCGCTCCGGATTCTTGGCGTCGACTTTCCCACCCCGAGGACCCGGCGAACCGGTCAGCAGCTTATTGTCGTAGCCCGGGATGACGCGGCATTGGTGACCCCCGGCCGCATATGGACGACCAGACCGCCCGACATGCCGGCATAGGCTCGCTCGTCGGACACCACTCCGCGTCGGTGACAGGGTGACCGTCGAATGTCCCCACCGCCGCGGCGGGATGGGCACGGTCGAGACTGTAGAGCACACACCGCCGACGCCGTCGTCACCCTCGCGATCCCCGCACAACTTGGGGAGTTGGTAGTCATCTCCAAGCCTTGACGACTCGTCGGCGGCCTCGCCCACCGCCTCAGCGGATCAGCCGGTAGCGTCGGCGACGTGCCGAACTCCCTGCCATTGCGCCTCGTACTCGCCTCGCAGAGTCCCGCCCGCCGCAAGCTCCTCCAGGCCGCCGGGATCGAACCCGACGTGCTGGTGAGCGGGGTCGACGAGTCCCAGGTGGTGGCCGCGCGGGCGGAGGATCTCTGCCTGGAGCTGGCCCGGTTGAAGGCGCGGGCGGTGCTCGACCGGCTGCGCGCCAGCCCGGACGAGCGGACCCTGGTGCTCGGCTGCGACTCGGTGCTGGCCTTCGACGGCGAGATCCTCGGCAAGCCGGAAGATGCCGCCGACGCCGTCCGCCGCTGGCAGCGGATGCGTGGGCGGAGCGGGGTGCTGCACACCGGGCACAGCCTGATCGACGTCACGCACGAGGCCCGCGCGGAGGCGGTCGCCTCGACCACGGTGCACTTCGCCGACATCAGCGACGAGGAGATCGATGCGTACGTCGGGACGGGCGAGCCGTTGGCGGTGGCGGGGGCGTTCACCATCGACGGGATCGGCGGGGCGTTCCTCACCGGGATCGAGGGGGACCCGGGCACGGTCGTCGGGCTGTCGTTGCCGCTGCTGCGCCGGCTCCTCGGCGAGCTGCAGCTGAGCATCACCGATCTGTGGACGAAGGTCGCGCCAGGGGGCCAGGAGATCGAGCATCTCGGCTAGCGTCCGTTTCATGACCACCAAGCCGTTGCCGCTCACCCCGGAACTGCACGCGTATCTCGTCGCGCACGGCTCCCCGCCGGACGAGATCATCCGCGACCTGGCCGCGGAGACGCTCGCCCTCCTCCCCGATCAGGCGACCATGCAGGTGGCGCCGGAGCAGGCCGCGTTCCTGACCTTCCTCACCCAGCTGCTGGGCGTACGGCAGGCCGTCGAGGTGGGCACCTTCACCGGCCTCTCCGCGCTGGCGATCGCCCGGGGCCTGCCCGAGGACGGCCGGCTGACCTGCTTCGACATCTCAGAGGAGTACACCGGCGTCGCCCGGCGGTACTGGGCGCGCGCAGGCGTCGACGACCGGATCGAGCTGCGCATCGGTCCGGCCGCCGACCGGCTGCGGGAGCTGCCGCACGAGCGCTACCTGGACTTCGCCTTCATCGACGCCGACAAGACCGGCTACCCGATCTACTGGTCCGAGCTGGTGCCCCGGATGCGTCCCGGCGCGGTCATCGCCGTGGACAACACGCTGCGCGGCGGCCGGGTGATCGCCCCGCAGAACGCCGACGACCGGGCGATCGCCGCCTTCAACGACGACGTGCTGACCGACGTCCGCGTCGACGCGGTGATGCTCCCGATCGCCGACGGCGTCACCCTCGCCCGGGTGCACTGAGCCTGAGATCGACTCCGCCCGCCGGAATGGCGGGGTCGCATCCACCGGGGTTCCGCCATATCGGCGAAACGGAGTCGATCACGCGTGGGTCGGCCGGGACGCGGTCAGGCGCCGGCTGGCACGGGGTTCCGGTCGGGCGCCGGGGCGGACGCCTGGAGGGCCCGGCCGAGCCGCACGGTGAGCAGCACGGCCGCAGCGATGAAGCCGGGCAGCGCCAGGAAGGCCAGGTGGGGTCCGATCCCGTCGGCCACCGCGCCCAGCGCCACCGGCGCGATCCCGAAGCCCACCCCCATCGAGTACGACGCCCAGCCGGCCGCCTTGTCGGCAGCCGGCCCGGCCACGGCCAGCGCGATCGAGATCGCGAGGGGGTAGTGCAGTGCGTTGCCCAGCCCCAGCACGACCAGCCCGGTCACCGCGAGCCAGCCGACCGGCGCGAGCCAGAAGAGCGTGAACCCGACCAGCGACACGCTGAGCGCGCCGAGCAGCAGCGGCGCGGGCGGCCAGCGCAGGGCGATCCGGCCGCCGACCAGCCGGCCGAGGAACATGCCGCAGACGATCGCCGCGATGGCCGCGGACGCGGCGGCGGCGGTCATCCCGGCATGCGAGCGGAGCACGTCGGCGGTCCAGAGCGACAGGCAGACCTCGATCGAGCCGGTCACCGCCATCAGCACCCAGGCGATCCAGTACGCCCTGGGCAGCCGGTCGCTGCCGCCGGCACCCGCCGCCGGGGCGGTCACCCCGATCGGGGCGGCGGCAGCCGCGGTAGCGGGGGCGGCCTGCGGCAGGCGTACCCGGAAGATCCGGGCGGTGAGCGCGACCAGCGCGATCAGCCCGACCTCGACGGCCATCACCGGCCGCCAGCCGAGGCCGGCGCCGACGCTGGCGCCGATCACCAGCGGGGCGAGGATGCCCATGCCGGCGCAGGCGGCGTTGGCCTCGGTGAGCGCGGCGGGCGCGGCCGGGCCGTGCCGGGCGGTGATCACCACGGAGACGCCGCTGATCACCATCATGCCGGCGGTGGCGATCACGACGACCGCGGCGAGGGTGGCGGTCAGCGGGCGGAGCGTGCCGAACGCGGTGACGCCGACGGCGAGCCCGGCCAGGCCGAGCCAGATCGCCGGGCCACGGCCGAACCGCCGGGCGAGCGGGGCGAAGAGCGCCCCGCCGAGCAGCGCGCCGGCCGCGACGGCGGTGCTGTGCAGGCCGGCGACGGCGGCGCTGGTGCCCTGCTCATCGCGGAGCAGCGGGACGACCGGGCCGAACCCGTAGAGGAAGAAGCCCCAGAGGCCCAGCTGGGCGTAGGTCAGCCAGGTGGTCCTGTCACGGGTGAGGCGGGGCACCGGCCTTACGCTACAAGCGTCCGGCCGGTGCCCCGCCCCTGCTGAGAGGCAACTCTCGCTCAGCGCACGCTGCGGGCGAACTGCCGGGCGGCCCAGAAGACGCTGGCGGCGGCGAGCACTGCGATGATGCTCAGCCCCTGCCACACCCTGTCGTTGGCGAGGTCGCCGGCGAAGAGCGCCCGGGTGCCGTCCACCGCCCAGGAGAACGGGTTCCACTCGGCGATGCCCTGCAGCCAGCCGGGGGCGAAGGTGAGCGGCAGCAGGATGCCGGAGAGCAGCAGCACCGGCTGGGCGACGGTGTTCATCAGCGGGGCGAGGGCGTCCTCGCTCTTCACCTTGAGCGCGATGCCGTACGAGACGGCCGAGGTCATCAGCGCGATCAGCGCGAGCATCAGGTACGCCAGCAGCAGGTCGCCGATGAAGACGCGCAGGTCGAACAGGAGCGCCAGCAGGGTGATGATGACCGCCTGCACGATCAGCGAGACCACGTCGCGCAGCGAGCGGCCGAGCAGCAGGGCGAGCCGGCTGACCGGGGTGACCCGGGAGCGTTCGATGACCCCGGCGCGCAGCTCGGCGATCAGGCCGAAACCCTGGAACAGGCCGCCGAAGATGGCCAGCAGCACCAGCAGGCCGGGTACGAAGATCTTGTAGGCGGCGGCCTGGGTGGGCGCGTTCAGCGCCGGCTTGAGCAGCGGGGCGAAGAGCAGCAGGTACATGACCGGCTGGAAGACTCCGACGAAGACCCAGACCGGGTTGCGCAGCAGCAGCTGGGTCTGGCGCTGGAAGATGAGCCAGGTGTCGCGGGCGAGTTTCACGGGTTCTCTCCTGTCGGGCGTCGGGATCAGGACTCGCGCAGCGAGCGGCCGGTCTTGGTGAGGAAGACGTCGTCGAGGCTGGGGCGGTGGAGCTCGATCGAGGTGAGCGCGAGCCCGGCGTGGTCGAGCCGGCGCAGGATCTGCGGGATGGCGGTGGCGCCCTCGTCGACGTAGAGGCGCAGCCCGCCCTCGTCGGCGGTCTCCAGCTTGTTCACGTACGGCTCGCCGTCGAGCACCTGGGCGGCCTGCGCGGTGGTCGCCACGCCCAGGCCGACCAGCACCACGTCACCGGAGATCTCCCGCTTCAGCTCGGCCGGGGTGCCCTCGGCGACCACCTCGCCGTTGTCCATGATCGCGATGCGGTCGCAGAGCGCGTCGGCCTCGTCGAGGTAGTGCGTGGTGATGAATACGGTCATCCCCTCGGCGCGCAACCGGCGGATCTCGTCCCACATGTGGGCGCGGCTCTGCGGGTCCAGGCCGGAGGTCGGCTCGTCCAGGAAGACGATCCTCGGCTCGTGGATGATGCCGAGGGCGATCTCCACCCGGCGCCGCTGGCCGCCGGAGTAGGTCCGGCACTTGCGGTCGGCGTACTCGGTGAGCTGGAAGGCGTCCAGGGCGCGGGCGGCCCGGCGGTGGGCCTCGGCCTTGGCGATGCCGTACATCCGGGCCTGGAGGACCAGCTCCTCGCGGGCGGTGGACTCGTCCCAGGTGCTGCCGCCCTGGGCCACGTAGCCGATCCGGCGGCGCACCTCGGCCGGGTCCTTGCGCAGGTCGGCGCCGGCGATGGTGGCCTCGCCGCCGTCCGGCTCGATCAGGGTGGCGAGCATCCGCAGCGTGGTGGTCTTGCCGGCGCCATTCGGGCCGAGGAAGCCGAAGATCTCCCCCTCGGCGACCTTCAGGTTCACCCCCCGCACGGCGTCGACCGTCTTCGTCTCCCGACCCTGACGGGAGCGGAACGACTTCCGCAGCCCCCTGGTCTCGATCATGTCCGCTCCTGGTCGTCCGGGCCGGATGCGCCGGCCGTCTCTCCCCCGGGGACGACGCCGAATGGCGCGCTCCCCCCGTTGTGCAGTGGGCAGGCTAACGCGATATAGCTCTTCTGGTCAACGTTGATTATTGCGCGTCAGGGTCGCGACCCGGCCCGCCGTCCGACCACCCCGACCAGCCCGGCGCCCCGGCCAGCCCCGCAGGCAGGTACGACACCCCCGAGTCGATCCGTTCGGCCGTCCGCTCGCACCAGCCGATCTCCGCCTCGGCCCGGACCGCCCACAGCTCGAACATCCAGGCCACGTGCACCGGCTTGGTGTCGCGCATCCAGTCAGAGTCCAACGAGGCGCGCATCGACTCGACACTGGCGCGCAGCAGGTTGGCCCGGTTGCGCAGGGCGGCCGCCGCCTCGTCCTGCGGCATCGCGGGCAGGAAGGAGAACGCCGCCGCGAACGGGTCCGGCACCTCGTGCAACTGCCACCAGAGCCCGCGCAGCAGCGTCTCGAACTCGTCCTCCCCCTTCGGCGTGATCTCGTACGTGGTGCGCGCCGGCCGGGCACCCACCTGCTCGGTGGCGACGGTCCGGAGCAGCCCCTCCTCGGTCAGCTTGCGCAGCGCGTGGTAGATCGAGCCGGGCTGCACGTTGGCCCATTTGTCAGCGTTCCAGCTGAGCAGCTCGCGGCGCACGTCGTAGCCGTGCACCGGTTGCATCCAGCGGACCAGGCCGAGGATCATCATCCGTGTCGCAGACATCCGACAAGCGTAATAGACAAGTTTGACTAGGGTCGGGCGCGGCAGTGCGGCATCCCACACTGAGCGATCGTTAGGGCGATCAGGGTGGCCGATACACTCCCGGGCAACGACCCTGGGAGGAGCCACCACGGTGCGCAAGGTACTCATCGCCAACCGCGGAGAGATCGCCGTCCGCGTCATCCGCGCCTGCCGCGACGCCGGCCTGGGCAGCATCGCCGTCTACGCCGACTCCGACCGGGACGCCCTGCACGCCACCCTGGCCGACGAGGCGTACGCCCTCGGCGGCGACAGCGCGGCCGAGACGTACCTGCGGATCGACAAGCTGATCGACATCGCCGGCAAGGCCGGCGCCGACGCGGTGCACCCCGGCTACGGCTTCCTCGCCGAGAACGCCGATTTCGCCCAGGCCGTCATCGACGCCGGGCTGACCTGGATCGGCCCCACCCCGCAGGCGATCCGCGACCTCGGCGACAAGGTCACCGCCCGGCACATCGCCCAGCGCGCCGGCGCGCCCCTGGTCCCCGGCACCCCCGACCCGGTCGGCGGCCCGGACGAGGTGCTCGCCTTCGCCATCGACCACGGCCTGCCGGTCGCCATCAAGGCGGCCTTCGGCGGCGGTGGGCGCGGCCTCAAGGTGGCCCGCACCATGGAGGAGATCCCGCACCTGTTCGAGTCGGCCACCCGCGAGGCGGTCGCCGCGTTCGGTCGGGGCGAGTGCTTCGTCGAGCGGTACCTGGACAAGCCCCGCCACGTCGAGGCGCAGGTGCTGGCCGACCAGCACGGCAACGTGATCGTGGTCGGCACCCGGGACTGCTCCCTGCAGCGCCGGCACCAGAAGCTGGTCGAGGAGGCCCCCGCGCCTTTCCTCACCGCGGCGCAGCGCGCCCAGATCCACGACAGCGCCAAGGCGATCTGCCGGGAGGCCGGCTACCACGGGGCCGGCACGGTGGAATACCTGGTCGGCACGGACGGCACCATCTCCTTCCTGGAGGTCAACACGCGGCTGCAGGTCGAACACCCGGTCACCGAGGAGACCGCCGGCATCGACCTGGTCCGCGAGCAGTTCCGGGTCGCCGACGGCGAGAAGCTGCGGTTCACCGAGGACCCGACGCCGCGCGGGCACTCCATCGAGTTCCGGATCAACGGCGAGGACCCGGGCCGCAACTTCCTGCCCGCGCCGGGCACGGTCACCGCGCTGCGGCTGCCCACCGGCCCCGGCGTCCGGGTGGACACCGGCATCTCCGCCGGCGACGTGATCGGCGGCAACTTCGACTCGCTGCTGGCCAAGGTGATCGTCACCGGCGAGACCCGAACCGAGGCGATCGAGCGGGCCCGTCGGGCGCTGGACGAGATGGTCGTCGAGGGCATGGCCACCGCGCTGCCGTTCCACCGGCTGGTGCTCCGGGACGAGGCGTTCACTGCCGAGCCGTTCACCGTGCACACCCGGTGGATCGAGACCGAGTTCGACAACACCGTGCCGCCGTTCACCGCCGCCGCCGCCGGCGCCGCCGAGGCGCCGGCCGAGCGCGAGACCGTCGTGGTCGAGGTGGGCGGCAAGCGGCTGGAGGTGACCCTTCCCGCCGGCCTCGGCGCGGGTACGGCCACCGCCGCGCCCGCCGCGAAGAAGCCGGGCCGCCGGGGCGGCGGCGCCAAGGCCGGCGCCGCGGTCAGCGGCGACGCGCTCACCTCCCCGATGCAGGGCACCATCGTCAAGATCGCCGTGGCCGACGGGGACACCGTCGCCGAGGGCGACCTGGTGGTCGTGCTGGAGGCGATGAAGATGGAGCAGCCGCTGCACGCCCACAAGGCCGGCACGGTCAGCGGACTCTCCGCCGAGGTCGGCGCGGTGATCACCGCCGGCGCCGCGATCTGCACCATCGCCTGAGCCTCGTCCCACTCGACCGTCGCCGCGGCCCGGTACAGCGCCACCGGGCCGGGCCGGGACGCCGGGCCACTCCGTCGGTGACGTGTCGGTCGGAGCCCGTACCGTCGGCTGCTGGAGCGGACAGGCGGAGCCCGGCCGGCGAGTGGTTTGGGCCACCAGCGGCGGCGGGCCGGGCCGGGAGCAGGAATGATGGCGGGGTGCGGTTCCTTCATGGCGCGGTCCCCGCGCACGACCTGACCTACAACGACGTCTTCATGGCGCCGGCCCGCTCCGAGGTGGGCTCGCGGCTCGACGTCGACCTGGCCACCGGTGACGGCACCGGCACGACCATCCCGCTGGTGGTCGCGAACATGACGGCGGTCGCCGGCCGGCGGATGGCGGAGACCGTCGCCCGGCGCGGCGCGATCGCGGTCATCCCGCAGGACATCCCGATCGAGGTGGTGGCCAACGTCGTCGCCTGGGTCAAGCGGCGGCACCTGGTGCACGACACCGCGATCACGCTCGGCCCGACCGACACCGTCGGCGACGCCATCCACCTGCTGCCGAAGCGGTCGCACGGCGCGGTGGTCGTGGTCGACGACGCGGGCCGGCCGCTCGGCGTGGTCACCGAGGCGGACACCGTCGGCGTGGACCGCTTCGCCCAGCTGCGGCACGTGATGTCCACCGAGCTGCACACCGTACCGGCGGACGCGGACCCGCGTACCGGCTTTGAGCGGCTCTCCGCCGGCCGCCGCCGACTGGCCCCGGTGGTGGACGCCGACGGTCGGCTGGTCGGGGTGCTCACCCGGCAGGGCGCGCTGCGCGCCACCCTCTACCGGCCCGCGGTGGACGACCGGGGCCGGCTGCGGATCGCTGCGGCGGTGGGCATCAACGGCGACGTGACCGGCAAGGCCGAGGCGCTGCTGGCGGCCGGGGTGGACACCCTGGTGGTGGACACCGCGCACGGGCACCAGGAGCGGATGATCTCCGCGCTGCGGGCGGTGCGCAAGCTCGACCCGGCCGTCCCGGTGGCGGCCGGCAACGTGGTCACCGCCGACGGCGTACGCGACCTGGTCGAGGCGGGCGCGGACATCGTGAAGGTCGGCGTCGGACCCGGCGCGATGTGCACCACCCGGATGATGACCGGGGTGGGCCGGCCACAGTTCTCCGCGGTGCTCGACTGCTCCGCGGCGGCCCGCGAGCTGGGCCGGCACGTCTGGGCCGACGGCGGCGTCCGGCACCCCCGGGACGTGGCGCTGGCGCTGGCGGCGGGGGCGTCCAACGTGATGGTGGGTTCCTGGTTCGCCGGCACCTACGAGTCCCCCGGCGACCTCTACACCGACGCGGACGGCCGGCGGTACAAGGAGAGCTTCGGCATGGCCTCGGCGCGCGCGGTCAGCGCGCGTACCGCCGAGGACAGCGCATTCGACCGGGCCCGCAAGGCGATCTTCGAGGAGGGCATCTCCTCGGCCCGGATGTACCTCGACCCGGCCCGTCCCGGCGTCGAGGACCTGATCGACGAGATCATCTCCGGGGTACGCAGCGCGTTCACCTACGCCGGCGCCCGCAACCTGGACGAGTTCCATGAGCGGGCGCTCGTCGGGGTGCAGAGCGCCGCCGGCTACACCGAGGGGATGCCGCTGCCGACCAGCTGGTGACCCGCGGGGTCGATTCACTGAGGTTGCGCGATGTCGCGGTGTCCCGGGCAGTCGGACACCGCGACGTCGCGCAACCGGGGTCTCCCGGGGGGCGGACGGTCACTCGAAGAGGCGGCGGATCACGGCGCGGGCCGCGGACTCCGGGTCGGTGTCCGCCCTGAGCGGCAGGGCCCCGGCCAGCCAGAGCGTGGCGAAGCCGTGCACGATCGACCAGGCGGCGAGCGTGTCCGGGTCGGCGTCCGGCCACTCAGGCCCGGCGCCCCCGGCCGGGATCGGCTGCGCCCCGACCTCCCGCCGTGGGCCGCCGGCCGACCGGCCGCGCAGTGCCGCCACGCCACCACGCAACGCCGCCCCGGCCCGCGCCCGGGCCGCCGTCACCCCGGCGTCGTCACCCCGGTAGAGGTCCGGCCGGAACATCACCTCGAAGTGGGCGCGGTGGTCGACCGCGAACCGGACGTACGCCACGCCGACCTCCAGCAGGTCGTCGCCGGCCCGGCCCAGCGCGGCGGCGAGGCGGTCGTACCCCTCGACGGCGAGCGCGGTGAGCAGGCCCGCCTTGTCGCCGAAGTGGTGCGCCGGGGCGGCGTGCGAGACGCCCGCGCGGCGGGCCAGCTCGCGCAGGCTCAGCGCGGCCGGACCGGACTCCCCGATCGCCTCGACCGCGACGTCGAGCAGGGCCCGTCGCAGATCCCCGTGGTGGTAGCCGCGCGTCGCCATGACGGAAGCCTAACTTGCCGCCGACAAGATGTCGCGTATCCACAATTCGTTTGGCCCCTTACGGTTGGGGGCCTAACATCATCGCCGTGCAGATGGAACCACCGGCCCGCTTCCCTGACATGCTGCGCAACGCGCCGCTCGGGCGGCTGGTCTCGGTCGCCGGTCACCTGGTCGAGCAGTACTGGGGCCGTTACCTGGCCGAACACCATGGCCTCACCTCGGCCGGGATGCGGGTGCTGTTCATCCTCAGCCGCACCGGCGACGCCACCCACCGCGAGGTCGCCGAGCACTGCTTCGTCCGGCCCGCCACCCTCACCGGCATCGTCGACACCCTCGAACGCGACGGCTTCGTCGAACGCCGCCGGGACACCGCCGACCGCCGCACGGTGCAGCTCGCGCTGACCGACAAGGGGCGCCGGCACGCGCAGGTCCTCACCGACCTGGTCCACGGCGATCCGCCGCTCACCTCCGTCGACGCCGACCCGGCGAAGCGGGCGGTGATCCGCGAGTTCCTCACCGAACTGATCCTGACCACGTCCGACGGGGAGGACGGCAGGTTGAACCCACAACAGGACTCCGACCTGACGACACCGGGGAGCGGTCCGTGCTGAACCGCCTGTTGCGCAGCTTCCTGCGCCCGTACCACCGGCCGCTCGTCACGGTGGTGCTGCTCCAGTTCGTCGGCACGATGGCCTCGCTCTACCTGCCGAGCCTGAACGCCGACATCATCGACCTGGGCGTGGCCCGGGGCGACACCGACTACATCATGCGCACCGGCGGCTGGATGCTGCTGGTCAGCCTGGTGCAGATCGCCTGCTCGGTGACGGCGGTCTACCTCGGCGCGCGGACCGCGATGGCCGTCGGCCGGGACGTCCGGACCGCCATCTTCGGGCAGGTCAACAGCTTCTCCGCCCGCGAGGTGGCCCGGTTCGGCGCGCCCTCGCTGATCACCCGTAACACCAACGACGTGCAGCAGGTGCAGATGCTCGTGCTGATGAGCTGCACCATGCTGGTCGCCGCACCGATCATGAGCGTCGGCGGGGTGGTGATGGCGCTGCGGGAGGACGTCGGGCTCTCCTGGCTGATGCTGGTCAGCGTGCCGGTGCTGGCGATCGCGCTGGGCCTGGTCATCCGGCGGATGGTGCCGGGATTCCGGGAGATGCAGACCCGGATCGATACGGTCAACCGGGTGCTGCGCGAGCAGATCACCGGCATCCGGGTGGTCCGGGCATTCGTCCGCGAGCCGTACGAGACGCACCGGTTCGGCGTCGCCAACGCCGACCTCACCGCGACCGCGCTGCGCGTCGGCCGGCTGATGGCCCTGATCTTCCCGGTGGTGATGCTGGTGCTCAACGTCTCCAGCGTCGCGGTGCTCTGGTTCGGCGCGCAGCGGGTCGACGCCGACCAGATCCAGATCGGCGCGCTGACCGCGTTCCTGCAGTACCTGATGCAGATCCTGATGGCCGTCATGATGGCCACCTTCATGCTGATGATGGTGCCGCGCGCGGCGGTCTGCGCCGAACGGATCGTCGAGGTGCTGGACACCGAATCGTCGGTGGTGCCGCCGGCCGAGCCGGTGATCGCGGTGACCAGGCACGCCGAGCTGGAGCTCCGCCGCGTCGCCTTCCAGTACCCGGGGGCGAGCGCACCGGTGCTGCACGACATCTCGTTCCGGGCCGGCCCCGGCCGGACCACGGCCATCATCGGCTCCACCGGCGCCGGCAAGACCACCCTGCTCACGCTGATCCCCCGGCTGGTCGACCCGACCGCCGGCACGGTGCTGGTCGACGGGGTGGACGTGCGGCTGCTGGAACCGGACGAGGTGTGGCGCCGGATCGGGCTGGTGCCGCAGCGGCCGTACCTGTTCAGCGGAACGGTCGCCAGCAACCTCCGGTACGGCAACCCGGACGCGACCGACGAGGAGCTGTGGCGGGCGCTGGAGATCGCCCAGGCTCGGGACTTCGTGGCCCAGATGCCCGGCGGGGTGGACGCCCAGATCGCGCAGGGTGGCACGAACATCTCCGGCGGCCAGCGGCAACGGCTGGCCATCGCCCGGGCGCTGGTCCGCCAGCCGGAGATCTACCTCTTCGACGACTCGTTCTCGGCGCTCGACCTCGGCACCGACGCCCGGCTGCGGGCGGCGCTGCGGCCGGTCACCGCGGACGCGGCGGTGGTGATCGTGGCCCAGCGGGTCTCCACGATCGCCGACGCCGACCAGATCATCGTGCTCGAGGACGGGGGCGTCGTCGGCATGGGGCGACACGAGGACCTGCTGGAGAACTGCCCGACGTACGCCGAGATCGTGGCGTCCCAGAAGACGGCGGAGGTGACCGCGTGAGCGCCGTACCCGAGCAGAAGCCGGCCGCCGGCCGGAAGGCCGCCGCCGACGCGCGGACGCCGACGCGGCTGCCCCAGGGCGGGCAGCGCGGCGGCCCGCCGTGGATGGGCGCCGCCATGCCGGCGGAGAAGTCGATGAACTTCGGGCCGTCCGCCCGGCGGCTGCTGGGCCGGCTGCGCCCGCACCGGCTGCAGCTGACCGCCATCATCACCCTGGCGGTGGCGAGCGTCGCGGCCAGCGTGGTCGGGCCGAAGATCCTGGGTCACGCCACCGACATCATCTTCGCCGGGGTGGTCGGCCGGCAGTTGCCTCCCGGCACCACGCTGGACCAGGCCGTCGCCGGGGCCCGAGCCTCGGGCAACGACAACCTCGCCGACATGCTGGCCCGGATGGACGTGGTGCCCGGGGTGGGGATCGACTTCGGCGCGCTGGGCCGTACGCTGCTGCTCGCGCTCGCGCTCTACCTGGGCGCCAGCCTGCTGATGTGGTGGCAGGGCTGGCTGCTCAACGGGGTGGTGCAGCGGACCGTGCTGCGGCTGCGCGCCGAGGTACAGGAGAAGCTCAACCGGCTGCCGCTGCCCTACTTCGACCGGCAGCCCCGGGGCGAACTGCTCAGCCGGGTCACCAACGACATCGACAACATCTCGCAGACCCTGTCGCAGACACTCAGCCAGCTGCTCACCGCGCTGCTGACCGTGGTCGGCGTGCTGACGATGATGTTCTGGATCTCGCCGCTGCTGGCGCTGATCGCCCTGGTCGCGGTGCCGCTGTCGGTGATCGTCACCCAGCAGATCGCCAAGCGGTCGCAGCGCAGGTTCATCGCCCAGTGGAGGCACACCGGTGAGCTGAACGGCCAGATCGAGGAGGCGTACACCGGCCACGAGCTGGTCAAGGTCTTCGGCCGGCAGCGCGAGGTGCAGGCCGCCTTCGCGGCCAAGAACGAGGAGCTGTTCCAGGCCAGCTTCGGGGCCCAGTTCATCTCCGGGCTCATCATGCCGGCGATGATGTTCGTCGGGAACCTCAGCTACGGCGCGATCGCCGTGATCGGCGGGCTGCGGGTGGCCTCCGGGTCGATGAGCCTCGGCGACGTGCAGGCGTTCATCCAGTACTCGCGGCAGTTCACCCAGCCGCTCACCCAGGTCGCCTCGATGGCGAACCTGCTCCAGTCCGGGGTGGCCTCCGCCGAGCGGGTCTTCGCGGTGCTCGACGCCGACGAGCAGACCACGTCCCGGGCCGCACCGACCCGGGCCACACCGGCCCGGGTCACCGGCAGGGTCGAGTTCGCACACGTCTCCTTCCGGTACGACCCGGACAAGCCGCTGATCGACGACCTGGCGCTGGTCGCCGAGCCGGGTCACACCGTGGCGATCGTCGGCCCGACCGGCGCCGGCAAGACCACCCTGGTCAACCTGATCATGCGGTTCTACGAGCTGGACGCGGGCCGGATCACCCTGGACGGGGTGGACATCACCACCATGCGCCGGGACGACCTGCGCGGCCGGATCGGCATGGTGCTCCAGGACACCTGGCTCTTCGGCGGCACCATCCGGGACAACATCGCCTACGGCCGGCCGGGTGCCACCGAGGAGGAGATCCTCGCCGCGGCCCGGGCGACCTTCGTGGACCGCTTCGTCCGCAGCCTCCCCGACGGCTACGACACCGTGATCGACGAGGAGGGCAGCAACGTCAGCGCCGGCGAGAAGCAGCTGATCACCATCGCCCGGGCGTTCCTGGCCGAGCCGTCGCTGCTGATCCTGGACGAGGCGACCAGCTCGGTGGACACCCGCACCGAGGTGCTGCTCCAGCGGGCCATGGCGGCGCTGCGCTCGGACCGGACCAGCTTCGTCATCGCGCACCGGCTCTCCACCATCCGGGACGCCGACCTGATCTTGATGATGGAGCACGGCCGGATCGTCGAGCAGGGCACCCACGAGCAACTCCTCGCCGCGCAGGGGGCGTACCACCGGCTGTACCGGTCCCAGTTCACCGGCGCAGTGGTCGACGGCGAGGCCGACGAGGCCCCCCGGACTCCGTCGGTCCAGGGGGCGCTGTCGTCGTGACGGGCTCAGGCTGCCAGAAGCAGGTCGGGCGCGCGGGCGGCGACCGCCCGGCCGATCAGGGCGAGCGCGTCGGCGGCGGGCATCAGCTCCAGCCCGCGACCGCCGCGCAGGCGCAGGGAGACCCGGTCGTCGGCCGCCTCGCGGGCACCCAGCACCCCGACGTACGGGATCTTCCGCCGGGCGGCGTCGCGGATCCTGGCGCCGAGCGAGCCGGCGGAGTCGACCTCGACCCGCAGCCCGGCGTCGAGCGCACGCCGGGCCAGCGCGGCCGCCACGCCGGCCTGCTCGGCGTCGACCGGGAGCACGACCAGCTGAACCGGGGCGTACCAGGGCGGGAAGGCGCCCTGGTGCACCTCGATCAGGTAGGCGAAGAGCCGCTCCATGCTGCCGACCAGGCTGCGGTGCACCATCACCGGCCGCCGCCGGGCGCCGTTGGCGTCGGTGTACGACAGGTCGAACCGCTCCGGCTTGTCGAAGTCGAGCTGGATGGTGGAGATGGTCGACTCCCGGCCGGCCGCGTCGACGATCTGGATGTCGATCTTCGGGCCGTAGAAGGCGGCCTCGCCGGGCGCCTCGGTGACGTCGACCCCGTCGAGCGCCGCGCGGAGCAGCTCCTCGGCCCGGGCCCACTGGGCGTCGTCCCCGACGTACTTCTCCCCCCGGCCCGCGCAGCGACAGCCGGAAACCGGCCGGTCGTACGCCGAGCGCGGCGTGCGCCTCGCGGATCAGCCGGAGGATCTCCCGGACCTCCCCGTCGACCTGGTCCAGGGCGCAGAAGTTGTGCGCGTCGTTGAGCGAGATGGCGCGGACCCGGGACAGCCCGCCGAGCACCCCGGAGCGTTCCGCCCGGTACATCCCGCCCAGCTCGGCGATCCGCAGCGGCAGCTCCCGGTAGGAGCGGCCGCGCGCCCGGTACACCAGCGCGTGGTGCGGGCAGAGCGCCGGGCGCAGCACGAATTCGTCGTCGGCGCTCAACCGCAGCGGCGGGAACATGTCGTCGGCGAAGTAGCCGAGGTGCCCGGAGAGCTCGAACAGCTCCCGTTTGCCCAGCGGCGGCGAGTAGACATGCCGGTAGCCGGCCCGGCGTTCCAGCTCCCGGACGTACTCCTCGACGGCGTGCCGGGCGGCGGCGCCGGCCGGCAGCCAGATCGGCAGGCCGGCGCCCGCGAGGGGGTCGGAGACGAACAGGTCCAGCTCCCGGCCGAGCCTGCGGTGGTCGATCATGTGGCGCTCCTTGATCGGGTACGACCCGGAGGCGACCTGGCCCGGAACGCCGCGAGGCCCCGGGGCGGATCGCCCGGGGCCTCGTCGACGTCAAGCGTCAGTGCGGCGCGCCGGGGTTTCCCGGCGTCGTGGTCAGTTCCGCGCTGCGCATGTCGAGACCGTACGGCCGGGGCGGCCCTCGGGGCGACCGGATTTACGGACGACGCGGCGCGGGGGAAGGGGGCGGGCCGCCGGCACGGGACCTGCCGGCGACCCGCGGCGGCCCGCTCGTCAGGAACGGGGGACCCGACGGGTGTGGGGCCGCGCGCCGACAACGGTACGCCGACGAGCGCGGATTCGCCGACCGCTCCCGGTCCGATTCCCGCGCCGGGGACCCGTCACCCCCGGCCGAGCTGCGTCGTTGCACTCCGGTGGATCTGTCGTGTCCGTGGTCACCAGTGGCCGGGGCTGTCCGCGGTGACGCCGGACACGCCGTCAGGCTCGATACACCCAATCGGCCCTGACCGGCGAGGTGGCAGGCGTGCCCGAACTACTCACTGACGTCGCGTCGCCGACGTGGGCGTACCTGGTGCTGCTGGCCCTGCTGATCGCGGACGCCTTCGTGCCGGTCGTCCCCACCCAGGTCGTCATGATCACCAGCGGTGCGCTGACCGTCTACGGCGGACTCAACCTGCCGCTCACCATCGGCGTCGGGGCGCTCGGCGTCTTCGCCGGCGACCTGGCCTGCTACCTGCTGGGGCGCAACGCTCCCGACCGCCGCCAGGGGCGACACGTCGAGCCGAGCCGGGCCCGACGGGTCGCCGGCCGGGTCACCCGCGGGCTGCGCCAACCGGGGCCGATGGTGATCCTGCTCTGCCGCTTCGTGCCCGGCGGTCGGATGGCGGCCTGCTTCTCGGCCGGCCGCAGCCGCTACCCGTACCGCCTGTTCCTGGTTTACGAGGCCGCGGCGGCACTGGGCTGGGCGAGCTACGGCGCGCTGGTCGGCCACCTGGGCGGCGCGGCGCTGACCGAGTCGGCCTGGCGGCTGGCGATCATCGCGGCCGCGGCGGCGGCCGGGTTCGCGGCGGCGGGCTGGGCGATGACGGTCATCGGCGCCCGCAACGCGCGCGCCGAGGTCCCGGTCGACTGACGGCGCAGCGCCGCCGGGGTGTTCGCCCCGCCACGACGTCGAGGTCGTCGGCGAAGCAGCAACCTGCGTGCGCGGCACCCCACGTGCCCCGCCCGGGACCTAGGGGTGGTCCCGGGGATCGGTGTCGGTGGGTGCGCCGGATCCGCTTCGGGTGGTTCCGGCGACAGGCTGGGGCATGCGTGAAACCCGGAACCACGGGCTGCTGGCCCTCGGCGGGATCGCCCTGGCGGCGCTGCTGGCCGTGATCGGACACCTCGAGGTGAACGACGACCTGAATCCCTGGTCGCTGACCGTCAGCGACTTCGCCGTCTCGGACCGGGGCGGCGTCATCGACGTCGCCATGGCGGTGCTCGCCGCGGCCACCGCCGTTACCCTCCTCGCCCTGCGCCGCACCGCCGCCCTGACGCCGGCCGGCCCGGGTGTCGGCGACCGGGCCGGCCGGCTCGGCGAACTCCTGCTGTGGGCCTGGGCGGGCGGGTTGGTCACGGCCGCGATCGTGCCGACCGACGAGCCCGGCCTGCCCATGACCACCGCCGGCTACCTGCACCGGTACGCGTCGGTGGTTGCCTTCCTGGCACTGCCGCTCGGCGGTTGGCTGCTCGCCCGTCGCCTCGCCATCGGCTCCGCCGACCGCTGGCTACGCGGCTTCGCGGTGGCCAGCCTGGCGCTCGCGGCGGCGATGGTCTGGTCGGCGTACCCGGGCCACCGGGTGCTGATCGGCCTCGCCGAGCGGCTGCTCATCCTCGCGGAGGTCGGCCTGCTCACCGTGGTCGCGACGACCCTGACCCGCCGGGCGCCCGCCGTCGGCCGCGACCCGGTGCCCACCCGCCGCTGACCGGCGGGCGGGTCACCCCCGGGGTCAGCCCTCGCGGGTGTCCGACACCCAGTTCGGGTCGCTGTGGTCGGAGCGCGGGCCGACCACCCCGGCGGCCAGGTCGTCGAGGAGCTTGCGCTGCCCGGCGTCGAGTTCCACGTCGAGGCTGCCCACGTTCTCGTCCACCCGGGCGGCCCGCCGGGTGCCCGGGATCGGCACCACGGGCAGACCGAGCTCCTCGCCCCGGATCCGCAGCCAGGCGAGCGCGACCTGCGCCGGGGTGGCGCCGACCTCGGCCGCGACGCCGCGGACCGCCTCGATGACCGCCTGGTTGCGGTCGAACGCCGCGCCCGAGAACCGCGACAGGTTGGCACGCCAGTCGCTGGCGACGGCGGACCGGTCGACGATGGTGCCGGTGAGGAAACCCCGCCCGAGCGGCGAGTACGGCACGAAGCCCATGCCCAGCTCCGCGGCGGTGGGGACCACGGCCCGTTCGACGTCCCGGCTCCACAGGGACCACTCGCTCTGCACCGCGGCGATCGGGTGGACCGCGTGGGCCCGGCGCAGCTCGTCGGCGGTCACCTCGGAGAGCCCCAGGTGCCGGACCTTGCCCCGGGACACCAACTCGGCCATCGCGCCGACGGTCTCCTCCACCGGCACCGTCAGGTCCCGACGGTGCATGTAGTAGAGGTCGATGACCTCGACGCCGAGGCGTTGCAGGCTCGCGTCACAGGCCTGGTGCACGTACGCGGCGTCACCGCGGGTCGACATGCTGCCCAGGTCGCCGTCCTCGGTGACGATGCCGAACTTGGTGGCGAGGGTGACCTCGTCGCGGCGGTCGGCGAGCAGCCGGGCGATCAACCGCTCGTTGGAACCGGCGCCGTACAGGTCGGCGGTGTCGATGAAGGTGACGCCGGCGTCGACGGCGTGGTTCAGGGTGGCGAGGGACTCGGCCTCGTCGGCCGGGCCGTACACGTCGGCGAGGCCCATCGCCCCGTAGCCGAGCAGGCTGACGGCAAGGTCGTCGCCGAGAGTGGTGGTGGGAACGTTCGTCATGATGTCGTCCCTTCTAGGAAAGCTGGCGCTGGGCCGCGACGGTGGCCTGGTCGACCGGCGCCCCGGCGCAGTCGAGGCCACGGTCGATCAGCTCGCGGTAGTGGGCGATCTTGCATTCGACCGTCGCGAGGTCCGCGGTGTGCTGGCCGATCTGCCGTTGGATGGCGGCACGCTGCTGCTCCAGCAGCGTCATCCGCCGCCCATGCGACGCGGCGCCCTCGTCGAGAAGCCGCACGAACGCCCGGACGTCGGCCACCGGCATGCCGGTGCGCCGCAGCGCCTGGATGAGTTCGAGGAAGCCGAGGGAGGCCGCCGAGTAGGCGCGACGGCCGTCCGGGCTGCGGTCGACCGGCGGCAGCAGGCCTTCCTTCTCGTACCAGCGCAGGGTGTCGAGGCTGAGGCCGGTCCGCTCCGAGACGGCGCGGATCCCGATCGTGGCCTCATCGGTTGCGATCGCCATGCGCACGACGCTAGCCGCTGGAGCGCACTCCAGCGCAAACGCCGACGTCCGCGTCCGCCGGGGTCCCGAGCCGCAGCTGATCCTCGTCGCGGGGTACGCCGCTCGGCATCATCGCGGTCACCTCGTCCGTCAGCGGATGCGGGATTGACCTCACCGCTGAGCCAGCGGAAACAGGTGCGCGCCATCGGCCGGGCGATCGGGCGTGACCTGCGATGGGCGGAGATGCCCGGTCTACTCCAGCTCGTGCAGCATCAGCTGGCGGGCGGCCTCGGTGATCGAACCGGAGAGCGACGGGTAGATCGTGATGGTGTGGGCCAGCTCGTTGACGGTGAGGTTGTTCTCCACCGCCATCGTGATCGGCAGGATCAGCTCGCTGGCCTTCGGCGCCACCACCACGCCGCCGATCACCTGGCCGCTGGCCGGCCGGCAGAAGAGCTTGACGAAGCCGTCGGCGAGGTCGTCCATCTTCGCCCGGGCGTTGCCCGACAGCGGCAGCATCACCTGGCGGGCGGGCACCTTGCCGGCGTCCACCTCGTCCTGGGAAACGCCGACGGTGGCCAGCTCCGGGTCGGTGAAGACGTTCGCCGCGACGGTACGCAGCCGCAGCGGCCGGACCGCCTCGCCGAGCGCGTGCCACATCGCGATCCGGCCCTGCATGGCGGCGACACTGGCCAGGGGCAGCACTCCGGTGCAGTCGCCGGCCGCGTAGATGCCGGGGACGTTGGTCCGGGACACCCGGTCGACCGTCACGTAACCGCCCCGGGCCAGCTCGACGCCGTACTCGGCCAGCCCCAGGTTGGCAGTGTTCGGGACCGAACCGACGGCGATCAGCGCGTGCGAGCCGTACACGATCCGGCCGTCGGAGAGCTGGACCTCGACGCCCTCGTCGGTACGGCGGACCGCGTCCGCCCGGGAGTTGTTGAGGATGCTCATGCCCCGGTTGCGGAACACCCGCTCGATGGCCATCGCCGCGTCGGCGTCCTCGTGCGGCATCACCCGGTCCCGGCTGGAGACCAGGGTGACCTCGACCCCCATCGCCAGGTACGCGCTGGCGAACTCGGCGCCGGTCACGCCGGAACCGACCACGATCAGGTGATCGGGCAGCTCGGGCAGGTCGTACACCTGGCGCCAGGTGAGGATCCGCTCGCCGTCCGGTACGGCGGTGGGCAGCTGGCGGGGGGTGGCGCCGGTGGCCACCAGGACGGTGGAGGCGGCGATCGAATACTCAACGCCACCGTCGGCGGGAGTGACGATCACCCGGTGGGTGTGACCGAGCGTGTCCTCGCCGAGCCGGGCGGCGCCCGCGACGAAGGTGACCCCGGCCTTGACCAGCTTGGCGTGGATGTCGGCGGACTGGGCCAGGGCCAGCCGCTTCACCCGCTCGTGGACCGTCTGGGCGTCGACCGTCACCGCCTCCAGGCCGTCGGAGTGCACCCCGAACTCCTCGGTGTCCCGGTAGCCGGTCACCACCTCCGAGCTGGCGATGAAGGTCTTCGACGGGACGCAGTCGGAGAGCACGCAGGCGCCGCCGGCCCCCTCGGCCTCCACCACGGTGACGTCGGCGTCCAGCTGGGCGGCCACCAGCGCCGCCTCGTAGCCGGCCGGCCCCCCGCCGATGATCACGATGTGGCTCACAGCCCCCGCCCTCCGTCAGTGCTCACAGTGACTTTCTTCTCCCGAACGCGTCCGACACGCACCGTCGTATTCTCCCCCACCCGTCCGCCGGGCTATCGTCATCGCCGTGCGTCACTACGCGGCCTACGGCTCAAACCTGGACCCCGCCCGGATGCGCGCCTACTGCCCGCATTCGCCGATGGTGGGCGTCGGCTGGCTGGAGGGTTGGCGGCTGACCTTCGCGGGCGAGGACGTGATCGGCTGGGAGGGCTCGGTCAGCACGGTCGTCGAGTCCCCCGGCGACCGGGTCTTCGTGGCGCTGTACGACATCCACCCGTACGACGCCGCGCAGCTCGACGAGATCGACGGCGTCACCGCCGGCACGTACCGCAAGCTGCACGTCCGGGTCTCGACTCTGGACGGCGACGTGACCGCGTGGATGTATGTCTTCGACGGGTACGAGGGCGGCCTGCCGACCTCCTGGTATCTGTCGGAGATCGCGAACGCGGCCGAGAAGGCGGGCGCGCCGGACGACTACGTCACCGAGCTGCGGTCCCGCCCCACCGGCACCGCGTCGGCGTAGCGCGTATCCCACGCCCCCAGTCTGCTCCCGGGGCCGCCGGCGCTCGCCGCCGACCCCGACGGGCGTCGTGCATCACACACCGGCGGCCGGGACGATCCGCTCGTACATGTCGGTCCAGCGACCCTCGTGCAGCCCCACCGAGCGGTACAGGGTGACCGGGACGGTCGGGTTGGTCAGGTCGACGCCGAGGCCGGCGGAGCCGCGCCCCTTGGCCGCGTAGACGGTGAAGGCCCGCCACAGCAGCGCCGCGCCCACCCCGCGCCGCCGGTACGCGGGCAGGACCGACAGAGTGCGCACCCAGCCCATGTCCTGATCGAGCGCCTGGTCGGAGGACTGGAGGGCACCGGCCGGCTCCCCGTCGACCTCGGCGACGAACCACTCGTCCCAGACCCTGCCGTACGTGGGGATCTGCTCCCGCCAGCGGTCGAAGTCGAGCGGCTCGTAGTCCGGGGTGTCCCGGAACGCGGTGTCGAAGATCCGGTGGAACAGGCGCAGGTCGGCCTCGTCGTCGACGCGCAGCGCCCGGATCGTCACCCCGGTCGGGGCGGCCGGCTCGGCGGGCAGGCCGGCCAGCGGGCGGGTCATCCGCACGTACCGCTTGACCCGGGTGAAGCCGACCTCGGCCAGCTCGGCGGCCCAGTGGGTCTCCGGCGCGGAGACGGCGGCGCGGACGGTGAGCGCGGGCAGGCCCCGCTCGGCGGCCCGCCCGGCGACCCGGTCCAGCTGCCGGGCGAGCAGCGGCGCGCGCAGCGACCCGCCGCGCTCCGGGTCGACGTGGACCTCGACGAACTCCCGGCCCACCCCGGTCGGGTTGTCCAGCGTCGCCCAGGCGACCACCGTCCCCTCCGGGTCGGCGACCAGCCAGGAGTCACGCTGCGGGTCGAAGAACGGCGCGGTCAGCGCGGCCTCGACGTCCTCGGCGTCGAAGTCCGGGTAGCCGACGGCGAAGGTGTCGGCGGCGTGCACCACGGCGAGGATCGCGGGGACGTCGTCCTTGGTGGGTCGGCGGGCGGTCCAGCCGGCGGGGAGGGTCACGGACCGGATTCTGGCAGCGGACCGGGCCGCCCGCCGCCGATTTATCGCGCCACCGGAGCGGCGAGCCGGGCCCGGGTGGCGGCGAGCAGCTCCACCAGCTCCGTACCCTCCCCCGGGCGCAGCGCCTGGAACGCCGCCGACGCCAGCCGGTCGGTGACCGCCTCCGCCCAGAGCCGCCGGCGGACCAGCGGGCCGACCGGCGGGTACGGCGGCGACCAGCCGCACGCCGTCGCCCCGGTCTCGCCCTCCGGGCCGGCCAGCACCGCCTCCAGCGGCGTCATCCCACCGGCCCGGACGGCCAGCAGGTACGCCCCGGTGAAGTGCTCGCGGAGCAGCAGCAGCCCGACCGCGGCCCGGGCGCCGGCGGCGTGGGCCGGCACCGGCATGGCCCGCCAGGCGGCGAAGAGCGGCATCCCGGTGGGATCGGCGGCGGCCACCACCCGTTCCAGCAGCGCGGCCAGCCGCGGCATCCCCGGCAGGTCGTCCAGGTGCTGGGCGCCCCAGCGGCAGCACTCGGCGAGGTTGGCCGCGGCCACGTCCAGCGGCCGGACCACCCGGGCGGCCGCGTCCCACCCGTCGGCGACCGCCTCCGGGGCGATGAAGCCGAGCGCGGCGGCGACCGTCTCGGCGCGGACATCGCCGAGCGCGCCGGCCCGGCCGGTGATGTAGAAGGCCCAGCCGGAGATGCCGAGCAGCCGGGCCCGGCGCAGCGTGCCCGGGCAGCGGCTGAACGCCTCCCCCAGCTCCAGCACGGCGGGCTTGCTGGCGGCCGCCACCTGCTCCGGCGTCACGCGGACCGCCCGTTAGCGGCATCCATCGGGCTCATTCTGTCCGGTCGTCGGCCGTGGCGGCATCCTCCTCTTCGGCATCCACCGCCTCGACCGCCGCCTCCACCTCGCCGGCGCGCCGGCGGGCGGCGGTCAGCGCCCGCTCGGCGGCGCGGCGGGCCAGTTTCGACCGGCTCAGCTCCTGCTCGGCGGCGGCCCGCCGACGCTCCAGTTCGGCCAGTTCGGCCTCGATGCGGTCCAGGGCGGCGGTGCCGTCCCGCTCGGCCTCCGTCGCGCCGTCCAGCTCGGACTCGGCCTGCTCCTGGTCGCTACGCGCCGCGGCCAGCTCCTTCTCCAGCGCCCGGCGACGCTTCGCGCGCTCGGCCCGGGCCGCCCGCGCCGCCGCTCGCTCGTCCCGGGCCCGGCGCGCCCCGGCCCGCTCCGCCGCCCGGTCGGGCGCCCGCTCCGGCTGCGGCTCCTCGGCGCCCCCGGTGACCAACCGCAGCTGCGGCCGGGGCACCTCGCCGAAGCCGGCATAGTGGGCCGCCCGCAGCAACTGTCCCGAGCGGACCTGCTCGGCCACCTCGGTGTCGGCCAGTGCGGCGTTGAGGGTGGCCTCCACCTCGGCCAGCGGCAGCTTCCCGGCCGACGGGGCGTCCGGCGTACCGGCGGCGATCCGGCGGACCTCGGCGACCAGGGCGGAGACCACGGCCCGTCGCTGGGCGGAGAGTTCCCGCAGCTTCGGGCCCTTGAGGTCGCGCTGGGCGGCGCGCAGCGCCTCGGCGAGCTGGGCCAGGTCGGCGACCAGCTCGGGGCGTTCCAGGGCGAGCAGGTTGACCAGCCAGGCCGCCACGGTGGGACGCTTCAGCCTGGCGATCTGGCGGGCGCCAGCGGCGTCACCGGCCCTGCGGGCCTCGGCGACGGCGGCGTCCCGGGCGGCGACGAACCGGTCCGGCGGCGTGCGGTAGAGCTGCCGGACCAGGTCGGACGGGACGGCGGGCACGGGTCAGGCGTCGATCCGGCTGCCCGGTTCGAGCCGCTGGTAGTCGGTGCGGGACAGCGCGGCGTACTGCCGGTCCAGCACGCCGTACCCGTTGTCGTTGAGCAGCGCGTCGTGCAGGGCGTACGCGCGGCGCGGCGCGACCGCCCGGATGAAGTCGACCACCTCGGAGAACTTCGACCAGGGCGCGTGGATCGGGGCGAAGAGCGTGTCCACCTGCACCTCGTCGGGGACGACCAGAGAGTCTCCGGGATGGTAGACCACGTCGTTGACCAGGTACCCCAGGTTGTCCACGACCGGGATGTCCGGGTGGATGACCGCGTGCCGCCCGCCGTAGGCGCGGACCGCGACGCCGGCCGCGGTGAACGACTGGCCGGGCTGCACCGGGGTCAGCGCCTCGGCCGCGTCCCCGAGGGTGGTCGCGAGCGAGGCGGGGCCGTGGATCGGGAACGGCCTCTTGTCGAGCTGCCGGACCACCGCCTCGACGTTCACGTGGTCCGGATGCTCGTGGGTGATGAGCACCGCGTCCACCCCGTCCAGCGCCTCCGGCTCGCTGAACACGCCCGGGTCGATGACCAGCACCGCCCCGTCGTGCTGGACCCGGAGGCAGGAGTGCGCGTACTTGGTGAGCTGCATCGTGACTCCTCGATTACCGAATCGTGACGTCCTCAGCGCAGTCTGCCGGAACCGGCGCGGTGTCGCGTCGCGTCCGAGCCATCGCCCCCGGGAACCGGGGCATTCAGAGGACGGAGCGGGGATGAGCAGACAGATGGGACGCCGCCGCGGATCGACGTGGGCGGCGCTGGGGCTGGCGGTGCTGCTGCTGGCCGGTTGCGGTGCGGGTGGTGACTCGGCCGACTCGAACGGCTCCCGGGCGGACGCGCCGGCCGGCGGGGCGCCGGCGGGTGGGGCGGCCGAGCCGGGCAAGGCCGGTGCGGGCGCCCCGGACCTGCGGGTGGACCAGCGGTCGATCATCTACACCGGAACGATGCGGGTGCAGGTGGACGACGTGGAGGGCGCGGCCCGCAAGGCGGTCGCCGCGGTGACCGCGGCCGGCGGGTTCGTCGGCGGTGACCAGCGGCGCAGCGTCGCCGCCGACGCGGAGGCCGAGCTGGAGCTGCGGGTGCCGGCGGCGAAGTTCACCGCGCTCATCGACGAGCTGGCCACGTACGGCCGGCAGCAGCGCCGCGAGGTGCGGACGCAGGACGTCACCGAGGAGACCGTCGACCTGGATGCCCGGATCACCACCCAGCGGGCCCGGGTGGAGAGCGCCCGCAAGCTGCTGGCCCGGGCCACCTCGATCTCCGAGCTGGTGTCGCTGGAGGAGGATGTGGCCAGGCGGGAGGCGGATCTCGCCTCACTGGAGGCGAAGAAGCGGCGGCTGGCGGACCTGACCGCGCTCTCCACGATCACCGTGACGTTCGTCGGCAAGGACGCCTCGACGGCCGAGGAGGAGACCGACACCGGCTTCCTGGTCGGGCTGCGCGGCGGCTGGCGGGTCTTCGTGGCCTCGATGAGCATCCTGCTCACCGTGCTCGGGGCGGTGCTGCCCTGGCTGCTGACCTTCGGCGTACCCCTGGTGGTGCTGATGGTGGTGCTGCGCCGGCGGCGTCGGCGACGGCCCGCTCCCCCGGCGCCGCCCACGACGCCGGTCGGCGGTCCGCCGGCTCCCGGCGGCCCGCGTCCGCCGGCTCCTACCGCGCCGCCGCCAGTGCCCGCAACGCGGTCTGCACCATGAGTCGCACCCCGGCGGGGATGGCCCGCTCGTCCACGTCGAACGAACCCCGGTGCAGGTCCACGTTGGGCCCGGACCGGCCGACGCCGAGGCGGGCCAGCGCGCCGGGGACGTACTCCAGGTACCAGGAGAAGTCCTCGCCGCCCATGCTCTGCGGGGTCTCGGCGATCCCCTCCGGGCCGAGCGCCGCGGCGGTGGCGGCGGTGAACACCTGGATCGCCCGGGAGTCGTTGCTCACCGGCGGCCGGCCGCGCAGGTACTCCAGGTCGACCGTGGCGCCGGTGGGCGCGATGACGTCCCGGACGACCTGAGCGACGATCTTGGGAGCCTGCTCCCAGGTGTCGCGGTCCATCACCCGCAGGGTGCCGGAAGCGCACGCCTCGGAGGGGATGACGTTGTAGCGGGTGCCGGCCGAAGCGTGGCCGAACACCAGCAGCAGTCCGCTGTTGGCCGGCACCCGGCGGCTGACCAGGGCCGGCACCTCGGTGACCAGCCGGCCCAGCGCGTCGACCAGGTCGACGGTCAGGTGCGGTCGGGCGGTGTGCCCGCCCGGGCCGGTGAGCCGGACGGTGACGTTGTCGGCGGCCGCGGTGATCGGCCCGACCCGCAGCCCCACCTTGCCGACCGGCAGCGTGGGGTCGCAGTGCACCGCGAAGATCTGGACCACGTCCTCCAGGCCGCCGGCCTCGATGACCTCCAGCGACCCGCAGGGCAGGATCTCCTCCGCCGGCTGGAAGATCAGCCGGATCCGGCCGTCGAGCTGGCCGGCGTCGGCGAGCTGTGCCAGCAGCATGCCGACGCCGAGCATCACCGTGGTGTGCACGTCGTGGCCGCAGGCGTGGCAGGCGCCCTCCACCGTGGACCGGTACGAGACGTCCTTCGGGTCGGTCAGCGGCAGCGCGTCGATGTCGGCGCGGAGCGCGATCACCGGGCCGTCGGGGCGCCCGTCGATGTCGCAGATGACACCGTTGCCCTTGGGCAGCAGCCGCGGGTGCAGGCCGGCCAGGGAGAGCTCGCGCGCGATCAGCGCCGCCGTCTCGAACTCCTCGCCGGAGAGTTCCGGGTGGGAGTGGATGTGGCGACGGGTGGCGATGAGGCCGGGTACCCGCAGGGCGAGCAGATGATCCAGTTCGAAGGGCAGGGGCTGGGACCCGGACGGTGCCTCCGGCCAGGACGACGCCAGCTGGCTGCCGTTCGGCAGCGTCAACGCACTCGTCACGTCGAATTCTCGATCACTAGGAATGGATGGATCATCGGGGAGGACAGCAGACAGCCTAGACCTCCGCCGGTGACGCTGCGCAACCTCGTTACGGTAGTGATCGGACCGCGCAGCGTCACGTAAGCCCTGGTGAGAGGGCTCGAAAATCTGCGGGACAGCAGGTAGATCGCGTTCGAACGCCGTCATCTGCCCCACACCTCCTACAACGCGTAACCGTTTCGGCGGTCACGAAATCGCCGTCGATCCGGGGCCGTCGTTCCGAATTGTCGCATTAGTCGCCGCGATTAACTGCCGCTCCGACAATTAACCGACGACCCTCGGCAGTCAGGCGACTCCCGACGGTGACACAGCGGTCCCGCGCGCGACCGGACACGCTGTCCGTCCGATTCACCCGCTCGGGTTACCCAGGAACCCCGGGGGGCACACACCCGCCCCGGCGGGCCACGCTGCCCGGGCGGCGCCGCGGATCGCGATGCGCCACCGGGGATCTGTGACCGACGGTAGCTCTCCGGCGGGCCGGCCGGCGACCCCCGGATCCACCACCACCCCTACCCGCACGGCGGCCCCCGGCCGCGCCGGAGCGCGAGCGGGGGCCGCCGTGGAAGCTCAGGTCAGAACCGGTCGCTCGGCCGGTACGTCCCCCACACCTGGCGCAGCGTCCCGCAGACCTCGCCGACGGTGGCCCGGGCCCGCAGCGCCTCCTTCATCGGGTAGAGCACGTTGTCGGAGCCCTCGGCCGCGGCGCGCAGCTCCGCGAGGGCCCGCTCGACCGCCGCGTTGTCCCGCTCCGCGCGCAACCGGGCCAGCCGCTCCGCCTGGGCCGCCTCGATCGCCGGGTCCACCCGCAGCGGCTCGTACGGCTCCTCCTCGTCGATGGTGAAGCGATTGAGGCCGACCACCACCCGCTCGCCCGAGTCGATCTCCTGGGCGATCCGGTACGCGGACTGCTCGATCTCCCGCTTCTGGAAACCGGCCTCGATGGCGTCCACCGCCGAACCGTGGTCGGCCACCCGCTCCATCAGCTCGGTCGCCGCCGCCTCGATCTCGGCGGTCATCGCCTCGACCACGTACGACCCGGCGAACGGATCGACGGTGCCGGTCAGGTCCGTCTCGTACGCCAGCACCTGCTGGGTCCGCAGCGCCAGCCGGGCGGCCTTCTCGGTGGGCAGCGCGATCGCCTCGTCGAAGCTGTTGGTGTGCAGCGACTGGGTGCCGCCGAGCACCGCGCCCAGCCCCTGCACCGCGACCCGGACCAGGTTGATCTCGGGCTGCTGGGCGGTGAGCTGCACGCCCGCGGTCTGGGTGTGGAAGCGCAGCATCATCGACTTCGGGTCCTTGGCGCCGAAGTCGTCGCGCATCAGCCGGGCCCAGATCCGCCGGGCGGCGCGGAACTTCGCGACCTCCTCCAGCAGGGTGGTTCGGGCGACGAAGAAGAACGACAGTCGGGGCCCGAAGTCGTCCACGGCCAGCCCGGCCTCCAGCGCGGCCCGGACGTACTCCACGCCGTTGGCCAGGGTGAACGCGATCTCCTGCGCAGGCGTCGCGCCGGCCTCCGCCATGTGGTAGCCGGAGATCGAGATGGTGTTCCACTTCGGCACCTCCTTGCGGCAGTACGCGAAGGTGTCGGCGACCAGCCGCAGCGAGGGCTTCGGAGGGAAGATGTACGTCCCCCGGGCGATGTACTCCTTGAGAATGTCGTTCTGGATGGTGCCGTTGAGGGCGCCGCTGGCGACGCCGTTCTCCTCGGCGACGAGCTGGTAGAGCAGGAGCAGCACCGAGCCAGGCGCGTTGATGGTCATCGAGGTGGAGACCTTGTCCAGCGGGATGCGGTCGAAGAGCAGCCGCATGTCCTCGATGGAGTCGATGGCCACCCCGACCTTGCCCACCTCGCCGTGCGCGATCGGGTCGTCGGAGTCGTAGCCCATCTGGGTGGGCAGGTCGAAGGCGACGGAGAGACCCATCGTGCCGGCCCGCAACAACTGGTGGTAGCGCGCGTTGGACTCGGTGGCGGTGCCGAAGCCGGCGTACTGCCGCATGGTCCACGGGCGGGAGGTGTACATGGTGGGGTAGACCCCACGGGTGTACGGGAACTCGCCCGGCCCGCCGAGTCGGGTCTCCAGCTCACCGGGGAGGTCGGCCGCCGTGTAGACGCCCTTGATGGGGAAACCGGACTCGCTGGACCGCCGTTCGCTCATCACCGGATGGTAGGACGCCGGGCGGCATCTATGGGTGAGGGATACCGCACACCCAGGCACGACGGAGATCGCCCAGAGGTGAACACCTGCGCACGTAGCGTCGAGTAGAGCAAAGGTCCGCCGCGTCGGGTTTCGCATCGGGCGTCGGAACCAGCAAGATAGGGGAGTTGTGTCCCAGCCCCCTCGATATCCCCCGGTGGCTTTTCTGTGACTCAGATCCCGACGTGGAGCGGCGGACCAGTCAGTCCTCCGAACGGACGCGCGGCACCCGGCACCACCATCGGTGGTCGCTACTCGCTGCGCTCCTCGGTGGGCAACGGCGGCATGGGCACGGTCTGGCGTGCCACAGACACCCTGTTGCGGCGTGACGTGGCGGTCAAGGAGGTCGTCCTGCCCCCGGGGCTGGCCCCCAGCGACCGGGACGCCATGTACGAGCGCACCCTGCGCGAGGCCCGCGCCGCCGCGGCCATCCAGCACCCCGCCGTGGTCCAGGTGTACGACGTGGTCACCGAGCGTGGCCGCCCCTGGATCGTGATGGAACTGCTGGACGCGCGCAGCCTGGCCGACATGGTGATCGAGGACGGGCCGATCGCGCCCCGCGCGGTCGCCAAGATCGGCATCGCGCTGCTCGGCGCCCTCGAGGTGGCGCACGCCAACGGCGTGCTGCACCGCGACGTCAAGCCGGCCAACGTGCTGATCTGCACCGACGGTCGCTGCGTGCTGACCGACTTCGGCGTTGCCCGGATGCCCACCGACGTCCAGCTCACCACCCCCGGCATGGTGCTCGGCTCGCCGCACTTCATCTCCCCCGAGCGGGCCATGGGCCAGGAGTTCGGCCCGCCTAGCGACCTCTTCTCGCTCGGCGTGACGCTCTACACCGCGGTGGAGGGGCGGCCCCCGTTCGACCGGGGCGACCCGATCGAGACCATGCACGCCGTGGTCGAGGACCCGCCGGCCACGCCGCAGCGCAGCGGCCCGCTGACCCGGGTGCTGATGGGCCTGCTGGAGAAGGACCCGGGCCGCCGGCTCGACGTGCACACCGCGCGGGCGATGCTCCGCGAACTGCTCGCCGGGCCGCTGACCAGCACCGCGACCGCGGTCAACTCGGTCACCGACCCGTACGCGGTGGTGCCGGTGCAGCGCCCCCCGGCGCCGCCCGCCCTGCCCGCGCAGCCCGAGCCGAAGCCGAGCGGGCAGATCGGCGGCCGGGCCATGCTCGACCCGAGGGAGTCGCTGACCGACCGGCTGGCCGCGCTGCGCCGCGGCGAGCGGCCGACGCCGGCCGTGGCCGCCGCCGGGCTCGACGACACCAGCGCCGACGCGCTGGCCGGCCCGCTGCACACCCCCACCGGGGCGATGCCCCCACCCGGTCGGCCGGTGGCCGGGACGTACGGCGGCGCGCCGGAGGCCACCCAGCGGATCAGCACCGGCCATCCGGACGCCACCCAGCGGGTCTACGGCGGCCACCCGGACGCCACCCAGCCGGTCTACGGCGGCGGCCAGTGGTCGGTGCCCGGCACCGGCCAGCCGTGGACCTCGCCGGCCACCGCGCCGGGCGGGGCCGACGGCGGCCCGCTCGGCAAGGCCAAGGGTGCCGGCGGTCAGCTGGTCACCACGGTCAAGGGCTGGCCCCGCAAGGTCCAGCTCGCAGCGGCCGGCGGCCTGGCGGTGGTCCTGCTGATCGGCATGGTGGCGATGTTCAGCGGCGGCGACCCGAAGCCCACCGCCCCGCTCCAGACCCAGCCGACCGCGACCGCCCCGGCCAACCCCGGCGTCGAGTTGCAGGAGCACTCGGCGAAGGGCGTGCGGGTGATGGTGCCGAAGGGCTGGAAGAAGGCGACCGGCGGCGTCTTCGTCGACTACGTCGACCCGGAGGACAGCGGCCGCAAGGTCCGCATCCTCACCGAGGACTTCCGCGGCGACAGCTCGATGCGGTGGGCCGAGATCGCGGCGAAGGGCCTGAAGGAGCGCAGCAAGTCCTGCGTCAAGCCGTACCACCAGCTCTCGATGACCGAGCAGGAGCTGGCCGGTGAGGCCGCAGCCGAGTTCGAGTACACCTGCGGTGAGGGCGACAACATGCGGCACGGGGTGTGGCGCGGCGTGGTGCACGATGGCAAGGTCTACTCGTTCTACCTCACCTCGACCGACGCCAAGTTTGCCGGGAGCAAGCCCATCTTCGACGCGATGGTGGGGTCGTTCAAGCTCGCCGCCGCCAGCTGAGCTGAGGGCAACGCAGAGTGGTGGTCCGCCGCCGTGCTATCAAGAGGCAATGGCGGCGGAAACCACTGACCTTGACCAGATTCGCGACCAGGCTCGGCGCTGGCTCGATGACGACCCCGACCCGGCCAGCCGGGACGAGCTGCGGGCGGTGCTCGACCGGCTGCCGGGGAGCGCGTCGGAGCTGGCCGACCGGTTCGCCGGGCCGCTGACCTTCGGCACCGCCGGGCTGCGCGGCCCGCTGCGCGCCGGCCCCAACGGCATGAACCTCGCCGTGGTCACCCGGGCCGCCGCCGGGCTGGTCGGCTGGCTCGCCGCCCAGGGCGGCGAGGGCCCGCTGGTGATCGGGTACGACGCCCGGCACGGTTCCCGCGCGTTCGCCGAGCGCACCGCCGAGGTGGCCACCGGTGCCGGCCGGCCCGCGCTGCTGCTACCCCGACCGCTGCCCACCCCGGTGCTGGCGTACGCGGTCCGGCACCTGGGGGCGGTGGCCGGAGTGATGGTCACCGCCAGCCACAACCCGCCGCAGGACAACGGCTACAAGGTCTACCTCGGTGCTCAGCTCGGCGGGGTACTCGGCGCGGGCGCGCAGATCGTGCCGCCGGCCGACGCCGGGATCGAGGCGGCCATCCGGGCGGTCGGCCCGCTGGCGCAGGTGCCGCTCGGCCCGCACGGCCAGGTGCTCGGCGACGACCTGGTGGCGTCGTACGTCGACCGGGCCGCCGCGGTGATCGCGCCGGACGGGCCGCGCGACCTGACGGTGGCGTACACCCCGCTGCACGGAGTGGGCGCGGCGGTGCTGACCGCCGCCTTCGCCCGGGCCGGCTTCCCGGTGCCCGGCGTGGTGCCCGACCAGGCCGAGCCGGACCCGGCCTTCCCGACGGTGAGCTTCCCCAACCCGGAGGAGCCGGGGGCGGTGGACCGGCTGGTCGCGCTCGCCGACTCCACCGGCGCGGACCTCGCGATCGCCAACGACCCGGACGCGGACCGCTGCGCGGTGGTCGTCCGCGACGGCGGGACCGGTTGGCGGATGCTGCGCGGGGACGAGGTCGGCGCGCTGCTCGCCGACCACCTCATGCGGCGCGGCGTGACGGGCCTGTACGCCACCACCATCGTGTCGTCGTCCCTGCTCCGGGCGATGTGCGCCGCCCGGGGCCTGCCGTACGACGAGACGCTGACCGGATTCAAGTGGATCGTCCGGGCCGGTGGCGGGGCCGAACCGCTGGTCTTCGGCTACGAGGAGGCGCTCGGCTACTGCGTCGCGCCGGAGCACGTCCGGGACAAGGACGGCATCACCGCCGCGCTGACCGTCGCCGAGCTGGCCGCCGGCCTGAAGGCGCAGGGCCGCACGCTCACCGACCGGCTGGACGAGCTGGCCGCCGAGTTCGGCGTGCACCACACCGACCAGCTCTCCGTCCGGGTCGACGACCTGCGGGTGATCGCCGACGCGATGGCCCGGATCCGGGCGGCCACCCCGGCCGCCCTGCTCGGGCACCCGGTCACCGCGGCGGAGGACCTGCTCCCCGCCTCGGACGTGGTGATCCTGCGGACCGACAGCGCCCGGGTGGTGATCCGCCCGTCCGGCACCGAGCCGAAGCTGAAGGCGTACCTCGAGGTGGTGGAGCCGGTCGCGGACGGCGACGTCGCCGCGGCCCGCACCCGTGCCCAGGCAGCGATCTCGACGCTGCGCGCCGAGATCGCCACCGCGCTGGGTGTCTGACCCCCCACGCCAGATTGATCAAGGGGTTTGCGTCCCGGAGCGCTTCCGGAGGACGCGAACCCCTTGATCGCCGGGAGCGGGGTGGCTCAGGAGCGCTTGCCGAGAGCCTGGTCGACGGCCTGACCGAGGGCGGCGATGACCAGGCCCACCGAGGGGCGGACGACCGAGTCGTCCAGGCTGACGTTGCCGGAGAAGCCGGCGCCGCCAGCGATCTCCTCCAGCCGGCGGCGAGCCTCGGCGGCCGCCGTGCCGGTCAGGCCGAGCGCCGGCTCCATCCGGAGCACCGCGACCAGGGTGGCCAGCGCGGCGGTCCGCTCGTCGGGCAGCTGCCCGTCGGCCAGCGCCTCGGCGAGCCGCTGCCGGGTCTCCTCCTCCACGGACGCGTCCGCCATCGGGTAGCGGTGCACGTGGATGAAGTCCAGCTCGGTCTCCTCCACGTCCCGCACCACGCCGCGGGCGACCAGGTCGCCGAGGATCCGGTCGCGCAGGCGGTGCCGCAGCCGCTGCACCCACGAGGACGGCGTGTGCGGGGTGTCCGCCGCGATCCGGGCCAGCACCTCGTCGAGGATCGGCTCACCGACCGGCGTCGGGTCGGTGACCGCCAGGTTCCCCTCGGCGTACGCGATCCGGCCGGCCAGGGCCAGCTCGACCAGGACGGCGGCGGCCATCCCCAGGTCGAGGCTGATCCGGGGCATGGTCGCCTTGCCGGTCTCGTCGTCGTACGCCAGCAGCAGCAGCTCTTCGGCGAGCGCAACACCAGTCATGGCCCGAGACGGTAGCGGGTGGGCGCTGCCCCGCGCGCCGACCCGCCGACACCCGACCCGCCGACCGTGATGGGGTCAGAACCGGGGCATGCCGCCGAACTGCCGGTCACCGGCGTCGCCGAGGCCCGGCACGATGAACATGTCCTCGTTCAGCCGCTCGTCGATCGAGGCGGTGACCAGGCGCAGCGGCAGGCCCGACTTCTCCAGCCGCTCGATGGCCACTGGCGCGACGAGGACGCAGAGCACGGTGATGTCGGTGCAGCCGCGGTCGGCGAGCAGCCGGCAGCAGTGCTCCAGCGAGCCGCCGGTGGCCACCATCGGTTCGAGGACCAGCACCGGAAGGCCGGTCAGGTCGCGGGGCAGCGACTCCAGGTACGCGCGCGGCTCGAACGTCACCTCGTCCCGGGCCAGGCCGACGAAGCCCATCGACGACTCGGGCAGCAGGCCGAGCGCGGCGTCGGCCATGCCGAGACCGGCCCGCAGCACCGGCACCAGCAGCGGCGGGTTGGCCAGCCGGGTGCCCTCGGTGGCGGTGACCGGGGTCTGGATCGGGTACTGCTCGACGGGGAAGGAGCGCGCGGCCTCGTACACCAGCATGGTGGTGAGTTCGTGCAGCGCGGCCCGGAACGACGAGGAGTCGGTTCGGGCGTCCCGCATGGCGGTCAGCCGTGACTGGGCGAGCGGGTGGTCAATGACGTGTACGTCCACGATCGCTCAACCTACCGGTCCGCCGGCCCCGGCACTGCGGGTGCGGGGTGACCGGCGACGCCGCTCACGTGTGGCGCTCCCGACGGGTCGGCCGTGACCAAGATCACTGCCCGACAGGATGCGTAGTATTCGGGGCATGACGGCGACAGCGACGTCGGCCCGGTCGGACCTCTCCGAGCTGGGACGATCCGAGACCGCTCTGCGGACCTTCCTGCACGGCCTGCCCGGCGTGGACCAGGTCGGCGCGGAGCAGCGGGCGGCACAGCTCGGCACCCGCTCCATCAAGACCACCGCCAAGGCCCAGGCGATCGACCTGGCCATCCGAATGGTCGACCTGACCACCCTCGAGGGCGCGGACACCCCCGGCAAGGTCCGGGCGCTCGCCGCCAAGGCGGTGCGCCCCGACCCGGCCGACCCGTCCTGCCCGCACGTCGGCGCGGTCTGCGTCTACCCGGCGATGGTCCCGTACGTGGCCGAGGTGCTGCGCGGCTCCGGCGTGCACCTGGCCAGCGTGGCGACCGCCTTCCCGTCCGGCCAGGCGCCGCTGGAGATCAAGCTCGCCGACGTGGGGGCGGCCGTCGAGGCCGGCGCGGACGAGATCGACATGGTGATCAACCGGGGCGCGTTCCTGGCCGGGCGCTACAAGGAGGTCTACGACGAGATCGTGGCCACCAAGGAAGCCTGCGGGGACGCCCACCTCAAGGTCATCCTGGAGACCGGCGAGCTGGCCACCTACGACAACGTGCGCCGCGCCTCCTGGCTGGCCATGCTGGCCGGCGGCGATTTCATCAAGACCTCCACCGGCAAGGTCCCGGTCGCGGCCACCCTCCCGGTGACGCTGGTGATGCTGGAGGCGGTCCGCGACTTCCGCGCCGCCACCGGGCGGCAGGTCGGCGTGAAGCCGGCCGGCGGCATCAAGACCACCAAGGACGCGATCAAGTACCTGGTCACGGTCAACGAGACCGTGGGAGCCGACTGGCTCGACCCGGACTGGTTCCGGTTCGGCGCGTCCAGCCTGCTCAACGACCTGCTCATGCAGCGCACCAAGCTGACGACCGGCGTCTACTCCGGTCCCGACTACTTCACCCTGGACTGAGAGCCGATGTTCGAATACGCACCTGCCCCCGAGTCCCGCTCGGTGGTGGACCTGAAGCCCTCGTACGGGCTCTTCGTCAACGGGGAGTTCGTCGACCCGATCGACGGGGGCACCTTCAAGTCGATCAACCCCGCCTCGGAGGAGGTGCTGGCCGAGATCGCCGAGGCCGGCGCGCAGGACGTGGACCGCGCGGTCCGCGCCGCCCGGGAGGCGTACGAGCGGGTCTGGGGTCCGATGCCGGGCCGGGACCGGGCCAAGTACCTGTTCCGGATCGCCCGGATCCTCCAGGAGCGCTCCCGCGAGCTGGCCGTGCTGGAGTCGCTGGACAACGGCAAGCCGATCAAGGAGTCCCGCGACGTCGACGTGCCGCTGGTCGCCGCGTACTTCTTCTACTACGCCGGCTGGGCCGACAAGCTCGGCCACGCCGGCTTCGGGCCGGATCCGAAGCCGGTCGGCGTGGCCGCGCAGGTCATCCCGTGGAACTTCCCGCTGCTGATGCTGGCCTGGAAGATCGCCCCGGCGCTGGCCGCCGGCAACACGGTGGTGCTGAAGCCCGCCGAGACCACCCCGCTGACCGCGCTGCTCTTCGCCGAGATCTGCCAGCAGGCCGATCTGCCGGCCGGCGTGGTCAACATCGTCACCGGCGCCGGCGACACGGGCCGGACGCTGGTCGAGCACCCAGGCGTGGACAAGGTCGCCTTCACCGGCTCCACCGACGTCGGCCGGGCCATCGCCCGGTCGGTCGCCGGCACCCGCAAGAAGCTCACCCTGGAGCTGGGCGGCAAGGCCGCCAACATCGTCTTCGACGACGCCCCGATCGACCAGGCGATCGAGGGGATCGTCAACGGCATCTTCTTCAACCAGGGGCACGTCTGCTGCGCCGGCTCCCGACTGCTGGTCCAGGAGAACGTCGCCGACCGGGTGCTGGAGTCGCTGAAGCGCCGGATGGCCCAGCTGCGGGTCGGCGACCCGCTGGACAAGAACACCGACATCGGCGCGATCAACTCGGCCGCCCAGCTGGCGCGGATCCGCGAGCTGTCGGACGCCGGCTCCGCCGAGGGCGCCGAGCGCTGGTCGCCGCCGTGCGACCTGCCGGACCGCGGTTTCTGGTTCGCGCCGACCATCTTCACCGGGGTCACCCAGGCGCACCGGATCGCCCGCGAGGAGATCTTCGGCCCGGTGCTGTCGGTGCTCACCTTCCGTACCCCGGCCGAGGCCGTCGAGAAGGCCAACAACACGCCGTACGGGCTGTCGGCGGGCATCTGGACCGACAAGGGTTCCCGGATCCTCTGGATGGCCGACCGGCTGCGCGCCGGCGTGGTCTGGGCCAACACGTTCAACAAGTTCGACCCCACCTCGCCGTTCGGCGGATACAAGGAGTCGGGCTACGGTCGCGAGGGCGGCCGGCACGGGCTGGAGGGCTACCTCAATGTCTGAGCGGGTCGCGGTACGCAAGACGTACAAGCTCTTCATCGGCGGGAAGTTCCCCCGCAGCGAGTCGGGACGGTCGTATCTCGTGCAGGACGCGAATGTGCCACTGGCTTCTCGCAAGGACGCGCGGGACGCCGTCGTCGCCGCCCGCGCCGCCGTCAAGGGTTGGGCCGGGGCGACCGCGTACAACCGCGGTCAGATCCTCTACCGGGTCGCCGAGATGCTGGAGGGCCGGCGCGAGCAGTTCGTCGCGCTCGGCATGCCGGGCGACGAGGTGGACGCCGCGATCGACCGGTGGGTCTGGTACGCCGGCTGGTCCGACAAGCTCCCCCAGGTGTACGGCGGCGCCAACCCGGTCGCCGGGCCGTACTTCAACCTGTCGGCGCCCGAGCCGACCGGCGTGGTGGCCGTGGTGGCCCCGGAGCAGCCGGCGCTGCTCGGTCTGGTCAGCGTGATCGCCCCGGCGATCGTCACCGGCAACACGGTGGTGGTGGCGGCCTCCCCGGCGGCGCCCCTGGCGGCGGTGACCCTGGCCGAGGTGCTGGCCACCTCCGACCTGCCGGGCGGCGTGGTCAACATCCTGACCGGTCGCCTGTCGGAGACCGTGCCGACGCTGGCTGCGCACATGGACGTGAACGCGATCGACCTGACCGGGGTGGCCGACGCCGAGCTGGCGGCCGACCTCGAGGTCAAGGCGGCCGAGAACCTCAAGCGGGTGCTCCGGCCGGCGCCGGCGGACCACGACTGGTCCGCGGACCCGGGCATCAGCCGGATGACCTCGCTGCTGGAGACCAAGACCGTCTGGCACCCCAAGGGGGTGTGATCGGCGGTCCCGGCCGTGTGTTCGATCTTGCTGGCCGGTGCCCCACGTCGGGTCACCGGCCAGCGGCGTCCTCACCCACGCCGATCCATCCCGCCTGGTCTCCTCCTCGGCCCATGGCCAGCGGGGTGGGGAGGGGTCTACTACGGGGGGTAGGATTGCGGGGTGACTCGGCTCGGTGATCTGGAACGTGCGGTGATGGACGTGCTGTGGGACTCGGTCCCGGGCACGTCGGACGGGGTGACCGTGCGGGAGGTGGCCGACGCGCTCGGCGGGCGCGAGCTGGCGTACACGACGGTGATGACCGTGCTCGACCGGCTCGCCGGCAAGGGCATGGTGCAGCGCGAGCGGGAGGGTCGGGCCTGGCGCTACCGGGCCGCGGCCAGCCGGGAGGCGCACATCGCCCAGCTCATGCTCGACGCCCTCGACCTCGGCGGCAGCCGGGACGCCGCACTGGTGCGCTTCGCCCGCTCGGTGACCGGCACCGAGGCCGACGTGCTCCGCGCGGCGCTGGGCGCCGAGGCCGGGCTGCCCACGCCGGCCGACCGCCAGGCCGGGCTGACCGACCGGGTGGACGACCCCCGGGCCGGCCGGGCGCGGCGCGCCGACGAGGCGACGGACCGGTAGGGCGGCAGCCGTGGCCTTCGCCGTGCACTTCGCCGCGTCGATGCTGGCCTGCTACCTGACCGCGCAGGTCCTCGCCGGCGCCACCTGGACGTGGCGCGCTCCCCGGGTGGCGATCGTCTGCTGGCAGGCCGTCGGGCTGGCGCTCGGCCTCTCCGCGATGGGCCTGCCGATGGCGCTCGGCCTGGCCGCGTACGACCGGCCGACCGGCAGCGCGCTGCTCGCCCTCGCCACCGACCTGAGCCACGGCACCCTCCCGGCCGGGGTGGGCACCGCGCACCTCGGGCTGGTCGGCGTCGGCTTCGGCATCGGCGCCGTGCTGCTCACCACGACCGTGCGCAGCGTCCACGCCAGTGTCCGCGCCCAGCGCCGGCACCGTGACCTGCTCACCCTGGTGGCCCGCCGGGACCCCACGGTGCCCGGCGCGCTGGTGCTGGACCACCCGAGCGCGGCGGCGTACTGCCTGCCGGGGGTGAAGCCCCGGGTGGTGGTGAGTGCGGGCACACTGAGCCTGCTCGACCGCGCCGAGCTGGCCGCGGTGCTGACCCACGAGCGGGCGCACGCCCAGGAGCGGCACGACCTGGTGCTGCTGCCGTTCACCGCGCTCTGCCGGGCGCTGCCCTGGTTCCGCTGGGTCCGCGACGCACACGAGCGGGTCGCGCTACTGGTCGAGATGCGCGCCGACGACAAGGCCCGCGAGCTGCACGCCGAGGCGCCCCTGGCGGGTGCGCTGCGTCGCTTCGCCGCCTGCGGCGAACGGATCACCCCGGCCGGCGCGCTCGGCATGGGCGACCGTGACCTGGACGTCCGGGTGCAACGGCTGATGGTCGCGGACCGGCCGCCCCGGCTGATCGGGGCCGCCGCGCTGGCGGTGGCGACCACCCTGGTCGCCCTGCCGATCTCCCTCTTCCTGAGCTGACCCCGGGCGCCCACGCTCCGCGGGCAACGCCCGCGCACTCCGTCGCGAACTACTACGTCATTCGTAACATCTGCTACGACACGACGTAGTAAATGATGCGTAGGAAACCTACGTGTAGGCTCGCTACCACAAGCGAGCCAACCTCTGGAGAGCGGCCATGGACACCCTGCTCCTCGCGCGCCTGCAGTTCGCCACCACCACCTCCATCCACTTCCTCTTCGTGGTGGTCACCCTCGGCCTGGTCACCCTGCTGGTCGTCCTGCAGACCGCCTGGTTCCTCACCGGCAACCCCCGCTGGGAGCGGCTGACCCGCTTCTGGGGCCAGCTGTACGTGATCAACTACGTGCTCGGGATCGCCACCGGCCTGGTGATGGAGTTCCAGTTCGGGCTGAACTGGAGCGGGCTGTCGCGCTACGTCGGCAATGTCTTCGGCGCGCCGCTGGCGATCGAGACGCTGCTCGCGTTCTTCCTGGAATCCACGTTCCTCGGGATGTGGATCTTCGGGTGGCACCGGCTCCGCCGGGGCCTACACCTCGCGCTGCTCTGGGGCGTCGCGCTGACCGCCTACGCCTCCGCCTTCTGGATCATGGTGGCGAACGCCTGGCTCCAGAATCCCGTCGGCTACGAGCTGCGCGACGGCATCGCCCACCTCACCGACTTCACCGCCCTGCTCACCAACCCGACCCTCGGCTTCGCCTTCGGGCACGTGGTCGCCGCGGGGCTGCTCACCGGCGGGGTGCTGATGGCCGCGGTCAGCGCCTGGCACCTGATCCGTCGTACCCCGGACTTCGCGCTCTTCCGCACCTCGCTGCGGATCGGGCTGGTCACCGCCGCGCTCGCGGTCACCCTGGTGCAGGGCTTCGGATTCGCCCAGTTCGGCCCGGTCGGCCAACTCCAACCCACCAAGTTCGGCGGCAGCCCGGCAGCGGACCCGCTGATCGCCGAGTGGACCGCCCAATTCGGCCCCGGCGACTACACCCCGCCGGCGCTCTCCAGCGTCGGCCTGGGCTTCATGATCCTGATCGGCTTCACCCTCGGCTGCGTCTGGCTACTGCTCCCGCTGCTCTGGCGGGACTGGATCATCCGGCTGCGCTTCCCGCTCTGGCTGACCCTGGCCGCCCTGCCGCTGCCCTTCGTCGCGGTCATCCTCGGCTGGATCGCCCGCGAGGTCGGGCGCCAGCCCTGGGTGGCGTACGGGCTGCTCCCCACCGACCGGGCCGTCTCCGGCGTCGACGCGGGGGTGATGCTGGCCTCGCTGATCGGCTTCAGCCTGCTGCTCGGCGCCCTCGCCGTCACCAACTGGACGCTGCTCGCCCGGGCCGCCGCCCGGGGCGCCGCCGACCCCGCGCTCGGCCGCCCGCCCGGCACCCCGGACGACGAGCCGCGGCCGGTACCCGCCTTCGCCTGAGAGGACCCGCGATGGAACTCGCCTGGTACGCCCTGCTCGGTCTCTTCTTCGCCAGCTACCTGGTCCTCGGCGGTTACGACTACGGCGTCGGTCTGCTGCTCGCCCGCCGTGGCGCCCCGACCGGTCGCCGCGCCGCGCTCACCGCGCTCGGCCCGTTCTTCCTCGGCAACGAGGTCTGGCTGGTCGCCGCCGTCGGCATCCTCTTCGGCGCCTTCCCCACCCTGGAGGGGGAGCTGCTCTCCGGCTTCTACCCCGTCGTGGTCGGCGCGCTGGCCGGGGTGGTGCTGGTGACCGCCGGGGTCCAGTTGCGCAGCCGTCCGGGCGGGGCGCGGGCGCGCGCCGGCTGGGACCGGGTGGTCGTCGCCGGCAGCGCGCTCGCCGCGCTCGGCTGGGGCGCGCTGCTCGGCGGGCTGCTCCAGGGCGTACCCCGGCACGCCGACGGCCACGTCGCCGGGGTGACCCACCTGGTCACCCCGTTCGTCGCCGCCGCCGGGCTCGCGATGCTCGCCGTCGTCGCGGCGCACGGTGCGACGTTCCTCACGCTGCGCCTGCCGGCGGCCGACGCCGCCGCCGTCGGCCGGTTGGCCCGCCGGCTGATCCCGGTGGCGCTCGCCGCGGTCGCCGCGGCCACCGTCCTCGGCCTGCTCTCCGACCGGGTACGCGAGGCGGTGCGCCAGCCGCTCGCCGCAGTGCTGCTGGCATCGGCGCTGGCCGGGGCGCTGCTGTTGGCTCGCGCGGCGCTCGGCCGCGGCCGGCCCGGGGTGGCCTTCGCCGCCACCAGCGCGGCGCTGGCAGTGCCGGTGGCGCTGGTCGGCGCGGCGCTCTGGCCGGCCGTGCTGGTCTCCACGGTCGACCCGGCGGCCTCGCTGAGCGTGGCCGACGCGGCGGCGAGCGGCCCGACGCTGAGACTGCTGGGCTGGCTCGTGCTGCCGCTCCTGCCGGCCCTACTAGGCTTTCAGGCGATGTGCTGGTGGGTGTTCCGGGGACGGACCGACGGCAGGGCGCCGGTGTACTGGTGAACCGCCGTCCCTTCGACCCGCGTCTGCTGCGCCGGGTCCCCGCGGCCCGGCGCGACCTCGCCATGCTCGCGATGCTCGGCGGGCTCACCGCGCTGCTGGTCGTCGGGCAGGCCACCGCCCTGGCCGCGCTGCTCGCCACCGCGATCGACGGCCGGCTGGACCGGCCGGCGCTGGCCGGTTTCATCGCGGCCGTGGCCGGGCGGGCGCTGGTCACCTGGGCACAGGGCACCGTCGCCGCACGGGCCGCGGCGACCGTGAAGGCGACGCTCCGCGCCGACCTGCTCGCCGCCGTCGGCCGGCATGGCCCCGGCTGGGTCGCCGGCCAGCGGGCCGGGCAGCTCGCCACGCTCACCGGGCGCGGTCTCGACGCGCTGGACGCCTACTTCACCGGCTACCTCCCCCAGCTCGTGCTGAGCGTGACCGTGCCGCTGGCCGTGCTGGCCCGGCTGGTCCTCGCCGACTGGGGCTCGGCGCTGATCATCGCGCTGACCATCCCGCTGATCCCGGTCTTCGGCGCGCTGCTCGGCTGGCAGGCCCAGGCCGCCACCGAACGGCAGTGGCGGCGACTGTCGCTGCTCGGCGGGCACTTCCTCGACATGGTCGCCGGGCTGCCCACGCTGCGCGCGTTCGGCCGGGCCCGGGCGCAGACCGAGGTGGTCCGCCGGATGGCCGACGGGCACCGGGTCGCCACCATGAAGACGCTGCGGATCGCCTTCCTCTCCGCGCTGGTGCTGGAGCTGGTCGCCACCCTCTCGGTGGCGCTGGTCGCGGTGCCGGTCGGCATCCGGCTGCTCTCCGGCGGGATCACCCTCTCCACCGCGCTGCTGGTGCTGCTGCTCACCCCGGAGGCGTACCTGCCGCTGCGGGCGGCCGGCAGCCGATTCCACGCCAGCATGGAGGGGCTGACCGCGCTGGACGAGGCGCTGACCATCTCCGCCGCCCCGGCGGCCGCGGCCCGGACCGGTGGGCCGGCGCCGGACGGGCGCGGCGAGATCCGCTTCGAGGCGGTGACCGTCGCGTACGAGCGCACCACCGCGCTGCGCGACGTCACGCTGACCATCCGCCCCGGCGAGCGGATCGCCGTCATCGGACCCAGCGGCGCCGGCAAGAGCACCCTGCTCGGGCTGCTGCTCGGCTTCGTCACCCCGACCTCCGGCCGGGTCACCGTGGACGGCGTCGACCTGACCCGCGTGGACCTGGACGACTGGCGCCGGCAGCTGGCCTGGGTGCCGCAGCGGGCGCACCTCTTCGCCGCCTCGCTGGCCGACAACATCCGGCTCGGCGCACCGGAGGCCCCTGACGAGGCGCTGGCCGACGCGGTCGCCGACGCGGCGCTCGACGACGTCGTCGCGGCCCTGCCCGAGGGGCTGGCGACCACGCTCGGCGAGCGCGGGCACGGGCTCTCCAGCGGCCAGCGGCAGCGGGTCGCGCTGGCCCGGGCGTTCCTCCGGGACGCGCCGCTGGTGCTGCTCGACGAGCCGACCGCCCGGCTGGACACCGCCAGCGAAGCGGTGGTGCTGGCTGCCACCCGGCGGCTGGTGGCCGGGCGTACCGCGCTGCTGGTCGCGCACCGTCCCGCGCTGCTGGAGGACGCCGACCGGATCCTGCGGATCGAGGACGGCCGGGTCACCGAGCTGACCCCGATGCCGGCCGGGGAGGCGACCCGATGAGCAGCGGAGCGAACCTGCCTGACCGCCCCCACCAGCCGGGCCGGGCCGTGCCCGGCGGGGTGTCGGCCGACGGGGTCACGCCGGCCGGGCGCGACCCGGACGCCCCGACGCCGGCCGAGATCACGCCGCGGGAGCTGGCGCCCGGCGGACCCGTCCCGGGCGGCGGCACAGCATCCGGTGCGGCCGGCTCCTGGACGGGCGGGGCGATGCCGGGCACCCGGGCCGGCGGCACCGCCGCCGAGCGGGCCGTGCTGCGGCTGGCCCGGCCGTACCTGGGCCGGCTGGCCGGCGCGGGGCTGCTCGCCGCCGCCACCGAGTTCGCCGGGCTCGCCCTGATGGCCACCGCCACCTGGCTGCTGATGACCGCCGCCGGCCGGCCGTCGCTGGACCGGCTGACCGTGGCCATCGTCGCGGTCCGGGCCCTCGCGATCAGCCGGGGCGTGTTCCGCTACGCCGAACGGCTCGCCGGGCACGACGCGGTGCTCCGCATGATCACCGACGTCCGGGCCCGGGTATTCGCCACCCTGGCCGCCCGCCGGGGATCGGCCGGGCAACGCTCCGGGGACGCGCTGAGCCGGCTCGTCTCCGACGTCGAAGCCGTCCAGGATCTGCTGCTGCGGGTCCTCGTACCAGGGGCGGCGGCCGTGCTGGTCAGCCTGCTGGCCGTCGGCGGAGCCGCGCTGATCTCGCTCCCCGCGGCCGGAGTGCTCGCCGTCGGCCTGCTGGTCGCCGGGGTCGCGCTGCCCATGCTGGCCACCGTGCTCACCCGCCGGGCCGCCGACGAGGTGGCGCCGTTGCGCGGCGCGCTCGCCACCGACGCGGTGGACCTCACCCACGGCGCCGCCGACCTGGCCGCCTTCGGCGCCACCGGGCACGCCCTGGACGCCGCGCGGCGGCGCGCCGACCGGCTGGCCCGGCTGGAACGCCGGCTCGCCGCGACCGGGTTCGCGGTCGACGCCGCCGGGGTGCTGGTCGCCGGGCTGACCGCCGGCGGGGTGGTGCTCACCGCGCTCCGCGCCGGGGTGAGCGGCGTCGGAGTCGGCGTACTGGCGGTCGGCACCCTCGCCGCCGTGGAGATCGCGCTGGCGCTGGTCGGCGCGGCCCGGCAGCGGACCCAGCTGCGCGCCGGCCTCACCCGGATCGCGGCGCTGCTGGACGAGCCCCCGCCGACCCCGACGGCCGGCACGGCGACGATCGAGGAGGGGGCGCCGCACGACGTGCGCTTCGCGGGGGTGAGCGTCCACTACCGGGAGGGCGCGGCGCCGGCCCTCGACCGGATCGACCTGGACCTGCCGGCCGGCCGCCGGGTCGCCGTGGTCGGGCCCAGCGGCGCCGGCAAGAGCACCCTGGCCGCCGTGCTCACCGGCGCGGTACGCCCCGACGCCGGCCGGGTCACCCTGGACGGCGTCGACCTGTCGGCGTACCCGGCCGAGGAGCTGCCCCGGGCGGTCGGTGGACTGCTCGCCGAGGCGTACGTCTTCCACGCCACGGTCCAGGAGAACCTGCTGCTCGGCCGCCCGCAGGCGGACGAGGAGCAGCTCACCGCCGCGACCCGGGCCGCCGGCCTGCTGGACTGGGTACGCGAGCAGCCCGACGGCTGGGACACCGTGGTCGGCGAGGAGGGCGGGCAGCTCTCTGGCGGCCAGCGGCAGCGCCTCGCCCTGGCCCGGGCGCTGCTGGCGTCCCCTGGGGTGCTGGTGCTGGACGAGCCCACCGAGGGGCTCGACCCGGCGGCCGCGGACGCGGTGCTCGCCTCGGCGCTGGCCGCCACCCCGGCCGGACACTCGGTGCTGCTGATCAGTCACCGGCTCAGCGGCCTCGCCGGGCTGGACGAGATCGTGGTGCTGGATGCCGGCCGGATCGGCCAGCGCGGCCGGCACACCGAGCTGGTGGCCGCTCCGGGCTGGTACCGGGACCAGTGGCTGCTCCAGGAGGCGGCCGAGCGCGGGTACCTGGCCCTGGCACCCTGACCCGGGTTCCGGGAATCTCCCCGACGCGGCGCGGTGGCGCCCGTGGCAGGGTGGGCCCATGCGGAGCGGGGTGGAGGAGCGGCTGCGGGAGTTCGACGACCGGCTGCGCGGGCCGGGCCGGCTCAAGGCGGAGCTGATCGTCGAGCTGCGGGACGCGCTGACCGACGCCGCCGAGGCGTACCGGGAAGGCGGCCTGCCGGCGGCGGAGGCCGAGCGGCGGGCGGTGGCCGAGTTCGGCACCCCGGCGCAGCTGGTGCCGGCCTACCAGGCCGAGCTGGCCGCCGGGGCGCTGCGCGGCCTGTCGCTGCGCGCGCTGCTGGTGGCGCTGACCCTGATGGCCGCCGGCGACCTGACCTGGCAGGGGTCGAGCTGGAGCGACGGTCCCCGACCACCGGCGGGCTACCTGCTGCTCTCCGCGTCGATGGACGGGATCTGGCTGGCCGTCGCCGGGTTCGCCCTGGCCGGGCTGGTGCTCGGCCGGCTGGCGGCCCGCCGGGGGTGGGCCGGGACGTCGCCGGCGGCCCGGCTGCTCGGGCTGGGGCTGACCGCTGCGCTGGTCCTCGGCTCGGTCGCCGGGGTCGGCCTCTTCACCTGGTCGGTGCGGCTCTGGGACGCCGCGCTGACCTGGCCACCCATGATCATCGGCGCGGTGGTGACGGGGGCGGCCTGGTTCTCGCTCGCGCGGGCCGGCCGGTACTGGCTGGCCGCCACCCGGTGACCCGGCGCCGCCACCAGCGCGGCTTTCATGATCGTCTGCGTACCCACGGCACGCCCGGCGGCGGGGCGCTGGCCTGCGGACGATCTTCGGCGTCCGGTGGCCGGCCGGGGGGTCAGGCGGGTGCGGTGGGGGGCTCGCCGGGGCCGAGGAAGCGGCCGACGGTCGCGCTGAAGTCCCGCCAGCCGGCCCGCTCGCCGGCCAGCGCCCGACGCCCCGCGTCGGTGAGCTCGTACGTGCGGCGCTCCCGCCCGTTGACCGTGCTCCAGGAGCTGGCCACGTGGCCGGCCCGCTCCAACCGGCGCAGCGCCGGATAGATCGTGCCGGTGGGCAGGTCGAGGCTGCCGTCGCTGCCGGCGCGCAGCGCCTCGATGATGGCGTAGCCGTGCAGCGCGCCCTGCTCGAGCACGGCCAGCAGCAGGGCGTCGAGGTGTCCGTGCAGCGCCTGTGCCTTCATGCGTAGTTACGCTACTTGTCGGCCGTACGGACCGCCACCGGGGTGCGGGGTCCGGACCCGGCGGGACGCCCACTAGGGTATGTGCCCAGAGTCACTCGGCGACCGGACGCGTCGGCGAGTGGGCAACCCGATGCACACGGAGGTCAGCGTGGCCCGCCAGTCGCCCCAACGGCCCGACGCCGACGAGCCCGAGCTCGACGACACCGACGGGCCGGTCGAGCCCGAGGTGGAGCGCGGCGCGGTCGACCGCACCCTCTGGGACGAACTGCGGATCGACCCGGTGGAGATCGCCCTGCCCGCCGGTACCGGCTTCACCCTGCGGGCGTACCGCCCGGCGCGGGAGCTGACCCCGACGGACGTCGCCGAGCGCGACGAGGACGATCCCTTCCTCGCCCGTCGCCAGGTCGTCGAGACCGAGGAGGACGAGGAGGTGGTGATCCTCGACGAGGAGTTCACCGCTCTCTCCGCCAAGGACGAGGACGCCGACGGCGGGAAGCCCGAGGGTCGCAAGCGCGCCACCGACGTCGCCGACGTAGCCGACGAGGACGCCGAGGCGGAGGACGAGGATGACGAGGAGGTGCCGGTCTTCCTCAGCCACAAGGGCCGGCTGCTGCTCTTCAAGACCCCCGAGGCCCTGGTCAGTTTCATCCGTTCCGGTGCGCCCAACGACATGTCCCAACTGGACGGCTGGAATGAGCTGTCCGAACGGGTCGAACCGGCCGACATCGCCCCGCTCGACGAGGACACCTACGAGCTGGACCTGGTCGTGGAAAATCTGCGCGGCGGGCACGACACGTGGGATCCCACGCTCCTGATCGAGGCCGGCGAGGTGGCCCGTGACCTCTCGTACGCGCTGCGGCTACCGGCCGTGCTGGACATGCTCTCCGCCGGCTCCAGCCTGGACGACCTGGACGAGGCTATGCGCTCGTCTGTCAATGGCGGAATCGGCGGTTTCCTCGGCCGACGGCGCCTGAAGAAAATCGGGGCACAAACCGCGAGTTTGGGTTGGCGCACCATTGTCGGCAAGATCTCTGCTGTCGTGGACTGGCGCGACTGACCCCGAGCGGGGAGCATCAGTCTCTGGCAGAGGAAAAGACCTGTGTCCCGGGAGGAGGACGACGCCGTGGCGCTCGTGCGCGTGTACTGCGGTCTGGCCTCGGCGGATCCGGCCGACCGACCGGCATCGGCCGGTTCGACGCTGACGTCCGCTGTGGTCGACGACGCAGGCCGTCTGCTGCATGTCTGCGAGATCGGCGACGACCCGACGGGCTACGCCCAGCTGGTCGCGCTGCTCGTGGAGCGGTCGGGCGGGCCGAGCGGAGCGGCGATCGCGGCCGACAGCGACGACCACACCGTCACCTCACTGCTGAGCGCCGCGGGCCGTCCACTGGCGATCGCGGACGACGACTCCGTGGACGACTTCGCCGAGCGGTTCGCCGACGACGACTCCCTGGAGGAGATGCAGTCACCGCCCGCCGAACGGCGGGCGGTGGGTCTGGCCCGCGCCCTGCAGGCCGGCGCGCTCTCCGCGGTCACCCTGCCGACCCCGCGGGACCTGGCCGGCTACAAGCAGGTCCTGGCCGCGCACGCCGCCCTGTCCAGCGGCCGGCACTCGGCCGCGGTGGCGCTGCGCGAGGTGCTCCGTGAGCTCTACCCGGCCGCCCTGCGGGCGTACCCGGACCCGGCCGAGCCGATGGCGCTCGCCGTCCTCGACGCGCTGCCGGAGCCCGGCATGCTCGGCGGCACCGCGGCCCGCGGCCGGGAGGGCTCGGTCGCCGCGGACGCGGTGGCCGCGCACCTCGCCGCGGACGGCGTGGCCGAGGTCGAGGAGATCGACGCCGCGGTGACCGCGCTACGGGTGGCCATCACCGAGACTCCGCGCCGGGCCACGGTCAACCGAGCGCTCACCTCCGCGGTGGCGGAGACCGTCCGGCATGCGGTCGCCTCGGTCCGGGCCTGCGACGCGGGCTGCGAGGCGCTGGTGAGTGCGCTCAGCGCCCGGTCCACCACTCCGGCTCCGGTGCCGGGGCGGCGCGCCGCCGCCCGACGCGGCGAGCCGGTCGACGACCTGGCCGGGCTCAGCGGCACCGGGACGGGCCTGCGCTCCGTCCGGCCGGCCGAGCCGGAAGCGCCCCTACCCACCGGGCGACGCAGCCGTCCCGAGCCGGTCTCCGCCGGCGCGATGCCCACCGCGCCCCGGCCGCTCGGCCCGCCGCCGGTCGCCCCCGCGCCGGTCGCACCGCCGCCCGTCGCGCCGCAGCCGGTCACCCCGGCCGCCGCGGCAGGCACCCCGACCTCCGCCCCGCCCGTGCATACCGACCCGCGCATGCCGGTCGTTCGGCGCGGCACCGACCCGCGCATGCCCGTCGTCCGGCGCGGCACCGACCCGGGCATGCCGGTCGTCCGGCGCGGCACCGACCCGGCCATGCCGGTCGTCCGGCGCGGCACCGACCCGGCCATGCCGGTCGTCCGGCGCGGCACCGACCCGGCCATGCCGATGGTGCGACGTGGGGTGGACGGTCCGACCAACCGACCGGTCTCCGCACCGCCGCCTCCCCCGCCCGGGATCACCCCGATCGCCCCGGCGCAGCGGGGCACCGTGCCCCCGGCCGAGGCGGGCGAGCCGTTCCGGCCGACGCTCACCACCGCCGCGATCAACAATGCCCGTGCCGAGCGGCAGCGCACCGTGATCCCGCCCCGCCCGAAGACCAACGGCGCGCTGTCCGCCCCCACCGGCGGCTTCAGCGTGACCGACCTGAGCGTGCCGGTGCCGACCCCCCGTCCCGAGCAGGAATCGGCGCCGCCCGGGTCCCGGGCCAACTGGCCGCTGGTCAACAACCCGGAGGATCCGGCCGACAGCGCCGCCGACAATCCGGTCGTGCCGTCCTACGGCGAGCGCGGCGGTCGGCCGGTGGACGCCCCGACCGACCCGGGTTCGGAGCGGCGGGTCACCCCGCCCTGGCTCGCCGACGACCTGCCGCAGGAGCCGCCGATGCTGCGGCTCGTCGAGCCGCCGCCGCTGGCCGACCGGGCGCTGCGCGACGGACTCAACCCGCCCGCCGACCCGTACCTGGAGACCCCGCCGCTGCGGCTGGTCGAGCGCGAGGAGGCGAGCCGTTCCGGGCGCGCCGGCCGCGGCGAACGCCCCCTGGCCGAGCGCCGTCCGGACCTGGCCGAGCGCCGTCCGGACCTGGCCGAGCGCCGTCCGGAACCGATCGAGCACCGGCCCGCCCCGATGGAGCACCGACCCCCGCCGATCTCCGACGAGGGTGACGGGGATCTGCTGATCTTCGCTCAGGCCCGGTCCGCCTGGTTCGTCGGTCACGCCGAGGAGTCCGAGCTGGAGTGGTCAACCACGGCCGACACCGGCTGGCAGGCCGCCGAGCAGGCGGCCCGCCCGGCGGTCGGCGCCGAGACCTCCGCCGGCCTGCCGAAGCGGGTGCCCAAGGCCAACCTCGTGCCCGGCTCACCGCTGCGCGACGAGCGTCCACTGCGGATCGTCCGGGACGCGGCGAGCCTCGCCGAGAACACCACCGGCTACTTCCGCGGCTGGCGTCGCGGGCAGGAGATCGGCGGGTTCGCGGTCGGTGGCCGTCCGGGTCGCGAATCGGCCGGCGGCTGGGACTTCAGCCGCGACCCCGCCGAGCGCGACGACGACCGGGAGTACGAGTTCCGGTCCGCCGGTTACCGCTCCTGACCGCCGGAAAAGCGCCTCCCACCTGCGTGTTTCTACCCACACCCGGATAAGCTGACGCCGGGTCGTGACGGCCGGGAGCATACCCGGCGGAACCGGGCGGCGACAGGTGACGCCGGGTGGGAAGGCGACTCCAATGGCGACACCGGCAATCGGCTCCTCCATGCTCACCCGACGCGGGATGCTCACCGCAGTGGCCAGTACCCTCCTGCTCAGCGCCTGCGGGCGCGACAACGGCAGCGCGGACGGCGGTGCCCCCAGCTCCTCACCGGGGTCGAGGACCTGGTGGTCGGCGTCAGCCTCGAGCTGACCGGACGGGGCGCCGCGCTCGGCGGGCCCCAGGAGCGGACCCTCCAGATCACCGTCGACACGCTCAACGAGTACGGCGTGCGGGTCGGCAACCAGCGCCGGAAGGTCCGCCTCGAGGTACGGGACAACGCCAGCAACCCGCGGCTGGCCGCCCAGCAGGCCACCGAGCTCGCCACCCGGGAGCTTCGTCTACAAGGTCACGCCCGACTCCGGTGAGATGGCGTCCCGGCTCGCCGACCTGCTGGGCGAGCAGGGCAACCGTCGGGTGGCGCTGCTGGCCGGCAGCGGCCTGCACGGCGACGCCGGCGTGCAGGCGATCGGCCCCGCGGTCGCGTCGGTGGGCGCGGAGCTCGTCCGGACCAGCCGGCTGCCGGTGACCGGCTCGAGCTTCCTCCCCGTCGCGCAGGTGGTGGCCCGGAGGAAGCCGGACGCCGTCGTGGTCTGGGCCAACGCCCCCGATTCCGGCTCGGCGGCCCGGGCACTGCGCCGGGCCGGGTACCGGGGCCCGCTCTTCTTCGACGCCGCGGCGGTCGCCGAGGACACGCTCGACGACGTGAACGCCGAGGCCATGGAGGGGGCCGTACGCCGTGCACCCGGTGTCGCTCGGCGGCAACACGCTGACGAACACCACCACCGGCGCTCTCGCCCGCCGCGACCTGACCTTCCGTTACCTCCACCGGTACGGCAGGTACCGGGGCTTCGCCCCGTACGCCTCGGACGCCCTGACCCTGATCGTGGAGGCCGCGCGGGCCGCCGACAGCCTCGACCGGGGACGGATCCGGGCGTACCTGCCGACGCAGTCGATCGACGGCATGGTCGGCCCGTACGCCTTCGAGCCGAGCCGGCACAACGGCCTGACCGGCGCCGCGCTGGGCATCTCCACGGTGACCAACGGCAGCTGGCCGGTTCTCCTGACCTGGCCGCCACCCCGCCGCCCGCGTGGTGGTGGGGCGGCCCCGGACAGCGACGAGCGCCCGGGGCGGCCGGAGCCGCCACCGGGCGCGTCGAGGCCGTCAGGCCGGGGCGACCGCGCGCGAGCGACGCATGGTCAGCACGTACTCGACCAGCGAGATCAGCACGTGCTTGGTCGACTCCCGGTTACGGGCGTCGCAGGCCACCACCGGCACGTTGGTCGAGATCGCCAGCGCGTCCCGGACATCCTGCGGGTCGTGGTACTGCATACCGTCGAAGCAGTTGATGGCCACCAGGTACGGCAGCCGCCGGTGCTCGAAGAAGTCGATCGCCGCGAAGCAGTCGGCCAACCGGCGGGTGTCGACCAGCACCACGGCGCCGATCGCACCGCGTACCAGCTCGTCCCACATGAACCAGAACCGTGTCTGGCCCGGCGTGCCGAACAGATACAGGATCAGGTCCCGGTCGATCGAGATGCGCCCGAAGTCCATCGCCACCGTGGTCGTCGTCTTGCCCGGCACCTGCCGGGTGTCGTCGACGCCCACGCCGGCGGAGGTCATGATGGCCTCGGTGGTCAGCGGAGTGATCTCCGAGACCGAGCCGACCAGCGTCGTCTTGCCGACGCCGAAACCACCGGCGATAACGATCTTCGCCGACGTCACTCGCCCACTCGGGTTCGGCGGGCGGTGCGACATGTCAGAGCCTGCGAAGTCCACTCAGCACCCTCTCCAGCAGTTCAGTGCCCACCGCGTCGTCCGAGTCGTCCAAGATGGTCGGCTCGTGGACCGCGACCAGGCCGTCCGTCGCCATGTCGGCGATGAGCACCCGGGCCACGCCGAGCGGAAGCTGCATCCGAGCCGCGATCTCGGCCAGCGACTGCACGCGTCCGTCACACAGCGCGGCGATGTACTGGTGCTCTCGGCCCTGGCCAACGTTGCCACTGGCAGCGGCCCGACCGCGCACCGTCGTCTCGACGAGCGCCTCCATGGCGATGTCGAGGCGGGGACGGGTACGACCACGGGTCACGGCGTATGGACGGACCAACGCTCCGGTCGGTTCGTCACGATCGGCCATGTCGCCGCTCACCTCCCTCGTACCCGACACCGGCTCTCACCGGTGGAACCCGTCATTGTTGTTGTGTCGTTGCTGTCCCGCCGACCGGCTGGTCAGCGGTCAACCCATCATCCCGACAGCCGTACGCGGCTGCGGGGTCAACGCGTCGCCCACCCGGTCGACCAGCAGTGCCATCTCGTAGCCGACCTGGCCGACATCGCAGCTGCGGGCGGACAGCACCGCGAACGAGGATCCGTCCGAGATGGACATCAGGAACAGGAAGCCGTTGTCCATCTCGACGACGGTCTGCAGCACCGCGCCACCCTCGAAGCAGCGGGCCGCGCCCTGGGTCAGGCTGACCAGCCCGGACGAGATGGCCGCCAGCTGGTCGGCCCGGTCCCGCGGCAGGTCTCGTGACGACGCGAGGAGCAGGCCGTCCGCGGAGACGGCGACCGCGTGCGCGACACCGGGCACCCGGTCGGCGAAGTTGGCCAGCAGCCAACCGAGATCCTGCGTAGTTGTCATCCTTCTTGCTCCTTCTGCCCGCTCCCGGCCGCCCGGCCTGAGCCGGACCGCGAGGATTGCTGCCCTCCCGGAGTCGCCTCCGGGTTGGTGGGGTTGCTGTCCGAGGGGTTGCTGCGCCCGCGCTGCACGCCCCGATGGTAGGCGGAGAGCAGACCTCGCACGGCCTCCGGCGACCGGCGCTGGACCGAGGTGGTGGGCTTCTCCACCGCACCCGGCACGAGCTGGGCCATCGGGGTCCGCTTCGGCAGGCCGGTCTGGGTGGTCGCGTCCACCGGCACCTCGGAGGCCGCCACGGCGGCCCGCCAACCGTCGTCGGCGGCGGTCTGCCAGCCGGGGGACTGCTGCGGAGGCCGACGGGTGGGCAGGCTGTCGGCGGAACCGGGGCGAGTGCCCCCGTTCGTCGTCTGCCCGTTGTCGCGCGGCGCTCCTCCGGCCGTCGGGGTGTTTGCCATCGGTGCGTTACCTGTCGTCCCTGGTGGGGTCTGCTGGACGGGGCGACCGGCGGCGTCGACGGCAGGCATCTGCTGGGTCGCGGTGTCGTTGGGAGCCGCCTTGGCGCCGGCCGCCTCCTCGGGCCCCGGTCGGCGGGTACGGAACCAGGCCGACTCGAGCTCCCGGAAGATCGGCAGCTCCATCGTCTCGTCCGCATACCGCTGCCGGTTGGGGGTCTGCTGGGGCGTCGGCGGGCGGTTGGCCGGCCGCGTCTGGGCCGCGCGGACCTGCGGCGCGGCGGGCTGCGCGGTCGGCTGCCGCACCACCGGCGGCGCGGTCGGGGCCGCCGGCTCGGCGGTCTCGGGACGCGCCACCCGGGGCAGCTCGGAGGTCATGTCCAGGGCGGCGGAGAGCCGCTCCGGGACCAGCGGGGTCGCCGCCTCCCGCTCGGGGCTGGCCACCGGCGGCCAGGCCGGCGGCGCCGCTCCGGCCCCGGCCTGCGGCGTGGTCGGCCGCTGCGGCAGGGCACCGGCGGGCGGCGCGGAGACCGGAGGACCGGAGTACGGCTGACCGGAGTACGGCTGACCGGAGTACTGCTGACCGGAGTACGGCTGACCGGAGTAGGGCTGACCGGAGTAGGGCTGACCCGACACCGGCTGGCCGGAGGTCGGCGCGGCCGAGACCGGGACGCCGGAGATCGGCGGCAGCGGCGGGGCCGAGACCGGGGGCACCGGCGGTGAGGAGACCGGCGGGAACGGCGGCGAGCTGTACGGGCGCGCCTCGGGGCTGCTCGGCAGCTGCCGCGGGATGACCGGCTGCTGCCCGGTGCTCGCCGGGTCGACGTCGCCCGCCCGCCGCTGCGGGAGGGGGTCGACCGACTGGCCGTTGGACGGACGCGGGGCGAAGCCGTCGCTGCCGCTGGCGCCGGTCAGGTCCGACCAGGCCGGCATGGACCGCATGCCGGCCGCGGTGCCGGCGCCGTTGCGCGGGGCCGGGTCGAAGGGGCGGCCACCGAGGGTGACCTGGTTGCCCGAGTCGCCGGGGCGCGGCGCCGGCGTCGGGCCGCTGCTCAGGGCGGGCAGCGCGCCGAAGGCCGGGGCGACCCCGGAGGTCTGCGGGCCACCGGCGGCGGCCGGCAGCGCCCCGGGCTGGCGGCCGGAGAGCGCGCGGGGCACCAGCACCGAGGTGGGCAGGGTGACCTCGGCCACCGTGCCGCGGCCGGAGCCGGGGCGCAGCTCGGCCTTGACCCCGTGCCGGGACGCCAGTCGGGCGACCACGACCAGGCCCATCATCCGGGAGACGGCCACGTCCACCTGGGGCGGCGTGGCGAGCCGCTCGTTGAGGTCGGCCAGCTGGTCGGCGCTGATGCCGATGCCGAGGTCCTCGACGTAGAGCGTCGCCCGGTCGCCGATCCGGCGCGCCTCCACCATGACCGGGGAGTCCGGCGGGGAGAACGCGGTGGCGTTGTCGAACAGCTCGGCGACCAGGTGCACCAGGTCGTTTACCGCGTGCGCGGCGACCTCGATGTCCCGGTCGATGATCCCGAACTCGATCCGGGTGTAGTGCTCGACCTCGGACTGCGCGGCGCGCAGCACGTCGATCAGGGCGGCCGGTTCGCGCTGCACGCGGGTGGAGTCGGCGCCGGCGAGGACCAGGAGGTTCTCGTCGTTACGGCGCATCCGGGTGGCCAGGTGGTCGAGCTGGAACAGCTCGGCCAGGCGGTCCGGGTCCTCCTCGCCGCGCTCCAGCCGGTCGAGGTGGCCGATCAGCCGGTCGACCAGGATCTGCGAGCGGCGGGCGAGGTTGACGAACATCGTCGCGACGGAGGAGCGGAGCGCGGCCTGCTCGGCGGCGGTGCGGACCGCCTCCAGGTGGACCGCGTTGAACGCCTCGGTCACCTGGCCGAACTCGTCCTTGCTGCGCACCGGCAGCGGCTCGGCGATCTGGTTGGCCAGCTGGGCCGGGGAGAGTCCTCCGCTGGCCTGCGGGTCGCGCAGCCGGGCCACCGCCTGGGGAAGGCCGTACTGGGCGATGGACAGGGCGCCCTGACGCAGGTCGCGCAGGGAACGGGCCATCGACCGGGCGACCAGGTACGCGAAGAGGATGGCCAGCAGCAGCATGCTGAGCAGCAGGCCGGTCTCCAGGAACACCTGCCGCTGGACGTCCGAGCGGAGTTCGTCGGCCTGCCCGACCACGTTGCCGTCGAGCTTCACCTCGACGGACCGGTACAGCGCGGAGTAGGCCACCATGGCCGCGTCCCACTGGTCCGGTCCGAAGTCGATCGTCTTGGTGTCCTCGCTCGTCAGGCCGTTGATACGGCCGATGTAGACCTTGCCCTGGCGGAGGTCGGACCCGGCCACGGTCTGGTTGTAGAACTCCTGCTCGGACCTGGTCGCCACCGCCTGGAAGTTCTGCAGCGCCTGCAGCTGACCGGTGCCGGTGGCGATGTAGGTGTCCCGCAGGGCCGGCGGGTACGACTTCTTGTCCAGGATCTCGTGCACCGTGATGCGCTGCAGCGACAGGTATTCCTTCGTCCGGGCGACCGCGGCGGCGGCGCGCATCCGGTCGCTCAGGTCGTTGTCGCCGGCGATCTGGGTGGCCGAGTCCCGGATGCCGATCAGGTCGTCGATCACGCCCTGGTACGACGCGACGGCGTCGCTCCCGCTCAGCTTGCCGTTGTAGACCTGGCTGCGGGTACCCGGCAGGTCTTCGAGGCTCTGGTCGATCCGGTCCAGCAGGGTCTCGAGGCTGCCCGGCAGATCCTCGATCTCGACGCGCTGCTGCGAGTACGGCGCCTTGGACTGGTCCACCCGGGAGTTCACCCGGTTGTACGCCTCCTGGTACTGCTCCCGGGCCTGACCCTCCGAGGGCGAACCCAGCAGCAGGACGGCGGCGGTGCGCTCGTCCTGGAGGCTGTTCACCAGGTCACCCGAGTAGCCCACCAGGTTGGCGAGGTCACCGGCCCGGTTGGCGTTGTTGAGCGTCTGCAGGTGGTCCACCAGCCCGCTGGTGCCCACGATGACCGTGGCGATGGTCGGCACGATCATGATCAGACCGAGCTTGGACCAGATCGGCATGTCGCGGAGCCGGCCGGCCGGCCGGCTCAGACGCGACAGGAAGGAGCCCGCCGTCTTTGGCCGTTTGCTCACGTCACCGCCCTCGCGATTACAGCGTCCCGCGTTGCCTCGGGCAACGCCCAGCGACCGACCCGGCGGGTCGGACCTCCGAGATTCCATCACGCCGCCCCTGAAAGAGAAAGCCCAGGTTGGCGCTCGCCGAAGGTGTGATGAGATGTTGAGACACTTTGCTCGCATTCCGTCTGGCCGGAGTCACCGAACGTAATGGAATACCGTCACCGCGTCGTCCTGCTCGCCGGCCCCTCCGGCTCCGGAAAGTCGTATATCGCGCAACAAACCGGACTTCCCGTGCTTTGTCTGGACGACTTCTACAAGAACGGCGATGACCCTACGTTGCCGCGACAGAACGGCCTGGTGGACTGGGATTCGCCCGAATCCTGGGATGCCGGAACGGCCGTGGAAACGATTGCCCGGCTGGCGCGGGAGGGCAAGGCCGAAGTGCCGGTTTATGCGATCGGCGCCGACCGCAGGGTGACCACCCGGTCATTTGAGGTAGCCGGATCGCCACTTTTCATCGCCGAAGGGATCTTCGCCGCCGAGATCGTCGAGGAGTGCCGCCGACGCGGTCTGCTCGCCGGGGCGTACGCGCTGCGCCGCCCGCGCGGGGCGACCTTCGTCCGCCGGCTCACCCGCGACCTGGCCGAGCAGCGCAAGGCGCCCCGGGTGCTGATCCGGCGCGGGGTGGCGCTGCTGCGCGCGGAGCCCGCGGTGCTGCGCCGGCAGACCGGTCTCGGCGCCGAGGCGGCCCGGGCCCGCGACATCCTGCGGCGGGTGGCCGGCCTGGTCGCCAGCCACCCGCACCGCTGATCAGGCGGTCAGCTTCGCGTACCCGGGCTTGATCACCTCGTCGATGATCCGCAGCCGCTCGTCGAACGGGATGAAGGCGCTCTTCATGGCGTTGATGGTGAACCACTGGAGCTCCTTCCAGCCGTAGCCGAAGGCGTCCACCAGCAGCGCCATCTCCCGCGACATCGAAGTGCCGCTCATCAGCCGGTTGTCGGTGTTCACCGTCACCCTGAAACGAAGGTCACGCAGGAGCCCGATCGGGTGGTCGACGATCGATGCCGCCGCCCCGGTCTGCACGTTCGACGACGGGCAGAGCTCCAGCGGGATCCGCTTGTCCCGCACGTACGCGGCCAGCCGGCCGAGCACCGGCTGCGGTCCGGGGGTGATGTCGTCCACGATGCGTACCCCGTGGCCGAGCCGGTCGGCGCCGCACCACTGGATGGCCTGCCAGATCGACGGCAGCCCGAACGCCTCGCCGGCGTGGATGGTGAAGTGGAAGTTCTCCCGCTGGAGGTACTCGAAGGCGTCCAGGTGCCGGGTGGGCGGGAAGCCCGCCTCCGCGCCGGCGATGTCGAAGCCCACCACGCCGGCGTCCCGGTGCCGGACCGCCAGCTCGGCGATCTCCTGCGACCGGGCGGCGTGCCGCATCGCGGTGAGCAGGGTGCCGACCCGGATCGGCGTACCGGCGTCGGCGGCCTGCTCGCTGCCCTCGACGAAGCCGGCCAGCACCGCCTCGACCACCTCGTCCAGGGTGAGGTCCTGCTCCAGGTGCTGCTCGGGGGCGAACCGGACCTCGGCGTAGACCACGCCGTCGGCGGCCAGGTCCAGGGCGCACTCCCGGGCCACCCGGCGCAGCGCGGGCGCGGTCTGCATCACCGCGACGGTGTGCGCGAAGGTCTCCAGGTAGCGCTCCAGCGAGCCGGAGTTCGCGGCCTCCACGAACCAGCGGCCGAGCGCCTCCGGGTCGGTGGTGGGCAGTTCGTGGTCCACCTCGGCGGCGAGCTCGACGACCGTCGCCGGCCGCAGGCCGCCGTCGAGATGATCGTGCAGCAGCGCCTTCGGGACCTTGATGATGTCCTCGTATCGGATTGCGACCATGCTCAGACCCTAGTCAGGCCAGGGCCGGCCCCGGGGCGCGACCGTCCGGTCGCGCTCTGGGGCACGAGCGCGGAATCCGGTCAGGGGCGCCAGCCGTAGATCCGCTCGACGGCGAGCCGGACCACCAGCCGCCCGTCGGCGACCATCGCGGCCCGGTATTCGGCCCAGTCCGGGTGCTCGCCACGGATGCGGCGGTAGACCTCGACCAACTCCTCGACGGTGGCGTCGTCCTCCGCGGCGGCGGGCGGGGTGAGCGTGGCGGTCCCCTCGGCGACGGCGTACGCGCCGCCGTCCGGGGTGGTCACGTGGAAGCTGGCCCGGGGGTCCCGGCGCAGGTTGCGCGCCTTGGCCCGGTCGCCGGTGGTGGAGCAGCGGATCAGGCCCGGCTCGGCCAGGTAGTCGAGGTTGGACAGCTGGGGCCCACCTCACCCGGATGCAGCAGCGCGGGCTGGTCAGCCGGGAGGAGTGCGCGTCCGACGGCCGGGGCTCGATCGTGGCGCTCACCGCCGAGGGCCGGCGGGCGATCGAGGCGGCCGCGCCCGGCCACGTGGCCGCCGTCCGTCGCCATGTGATCGACCTGCTCGAGCCGGACGAGCTGGCCGCGCTGGAGCGGCTGACCCACCGGGTCGTCGACCGGCTCACCACCGGGCCCGCCGGCCGGGCCTGACCGCGCCGAGGCCGCCAGCCGCCGCCCGCCCGGACCGCGCCCGCCCCGGCCGCGGGCCCGCACGGCGGGACAGCCACCACCGCGTCCGGCCGCCGGGCCCGCCGGGCCGCCGACCCCGCTCACGTACGCTGCCCTGGTGACCGCACCGCACCCGTCCGACCAGCCCGGGAACGTGGTGCACCCGCGGGTACTGGCCCGGCTGCGCTGCCCGGTCTGCGCCGAGCCGCTGGCGCCGGCCGCCGACACCGGCGCCCTGCGCTGCCCGCGCCGGCACAGCTTCGACATCGCCCGCCAGGGGTACGTCAACCTGCTCACCGGGCGCGCCCCGCACGTCGGGGACACCGCCGAGATGGTGGCCGCCCGAGCCGACTTCCTGGCCGCCGGGCACTACGACCTGATCTCGTCCGCCCTCACCGGGGCCGCCGTCGAGGCGGTGGCCCGGACGGACCCGGACCCGGCGGTCGGGGCGTACCCCCTGGTGGTGGACGCCGGGGCGGGCACCGGCCGGCACCTGGCGGCGGTGCTGGCGGCGCTGCCCGACGCCGTCGGTCTGGCCCTGGACGTGGCCAAGCCGGCGCTGCGCCGCGCGGCCCGGGCCCACCCGCGGGCGGCGGCCGCGCTGGCGGACACCTGGCAGCGGCTGCCGCTGGCGGACGCGTCGACCGCCGTGCTGCTCAACGTCTTCGCGCCGCGCAACGGCGCCGAGTTCCGCCGGGTGCTCGACCCGGCCGGCGCGCTGCTGGTGGTCACCCCGACCGACGCGCACCTCGCCGAGCTGGTCGACGCGCTCGACCTGCTCCGGGTGGACCCGGCCAAGGCGGACCGGGTCGCCGACAGCCTGGCCGGGCACTTCACCCAGGAGCGGACGGCGGTGCACACCACCCGGCTGGCCCTGACCGGGCCCGAGGTGGCGACCCTGGTCGGGATGGGACCGAGCGCCTGGCACACCGACCCGGAGCGGCTGGCCGCGCGGATCACCGCGCTGCCCGAGCCGGTCGGAGTCACCGTAGCGGTCCGGCTCACCGTCTGGCGACCGCGCTGACCTCAGGTGGAGAGGTCGACCTCTTCCCAACCCGGCGGCTCGTCGTGGTACGGCCCGCGCAGCATGACCGCCCACTCCAACGCCCAGCGCCGCTGCCCGATCGCGTTGGCGTCCACCAGGCCGGGCAGCCGGCGACCGGCCTTCTCCGCCTCCAGGTACGCCCAGTCCAGGCAGTAGTGCAGGTCGAGCAGGGCGGCCGCGTCGGCCGGGTGCTGCGGGGCGGCCAGGATCCGGGACCGCCACTGGGCGAAGGTCTCCCCGCCGGCGATGTGCGGCAGCCGCTCGACCAGCCGTTCATCCACCGGCACGGTCGGGTCGAGCACCTTGGTCAGGCCGAGCACCCAGCACAGCGAGAAGAGCGCGTCGTGGTGCAGCACGAACGACCGGTGGTCACCCTTGCCGCCCATCACGAACTGCCACTCGGGCGGGGTGACCATGTCGACCAGGTGGGATCCGAGCAGCCAGCTCATCGCCGCCTGCGGCGGCATGCCGAAGCAGCGGGACAGGACGACGTGCAGCACCGCGATGCGCGCCTCGATCTCGCCGGTCGCGCGCAGCTCGATCTCGTCGCCGGGCTCCCAGACCAGGGGGAACTGGGCGGGCGGCAACGGCAGACGCAGCCGGGACAGCTCGTCCAGGCTCGCCTCACGGACTTCCCGGGGATCGGGGGCGGGTACCAGCACGTCGAAGTCCCTGTCTGCTCGCATCGGCGTCACTGCCGGTCGGCTCCCCCCTGGGCTGGGAGGACAGCGAGCCGGCAGGTCGGCACCATGATGCCCCACCGACCGCCCGCGGGCGGTCGGCCGTTCAGCCGATCCGCTCGATGACCAGCGGCGACGCCTGCGGCGCGGTGCCCCCGATCCGGACCGCCCGCTCGGCCTCCGCCCTCGCAGCCGGGATCCGGGTGGCCTGGTCGGCGCGCAGCTCGTAGAGGGGATCGCCGGCCCGCACCGGGTCGCCCGGGCGCTTGTGCAGCACGATGCCGGCGGGGACGCTGACCGGGTCCTCCTTGCGGGCCCGTCCGGCGCCGAGCCGCCAGGCGGCCACCCCGATCGCGTACGCGTCGACCGACTCGACGAAGCCGTCGGCCTGGGCGCGGACCACCTCGACCTCGTTGGCGCTCGGCATCGGGGCGTCCGGGTCGCCGCCCTGCGCGCGGATCATCGTGCGCCAGGCGTCCATCGCCCGACCGTCGCGCAGCGCGGCGGCCGGGTCGGCGTCCGGCAGGCCCGCCGCGTCGAGCATCTCCCGGGCCAGGGCGAGGGTCAGCTCGACCACGTCGGCCGGGCCGCCACCGGCCAGCACCTCCACCGACTCGGTCACCTCGACCGCGTTGCCGACGGTCAGCCCGAGCGGGGTGGACATATCGGTGAGCAGGGCGACCGTCCTCACCCCGTGCGCGCCGCCCAGCTCGACCATGGTCCGGGCCAGCTCCCGGGCGTTGTCGACGGACTTCATGAACGCGCCGGAGCCGACCTTGACGTCGAGCACCAGCGCGCCGGTGCCCTCGGCGATCTTCTTGCTCATGATCGAGCTGGCGATCAGCGGGATCGCCTCGACGGTGCCGGTGACGTCGCGCAGCGCGTACAGCTTGCGGTCGGCCGGAGCGAGACCCTCGCCGGCCGCGCAGATCACCGCGCCGACGTCGCGGAGCTGGGAGATGAACTCCTCGTTGCTGAGCGCGGCCCGCCAGCCGGGGATCGACTCCAGCTTGTCCAGCGTGCCGCCGGTGTGCCCGAGGCCGCGCCCGGACAGCTGGGGCACCGCGCCGCCGCAGGCGGCGACCAGCGGGGTGAGCGGCAGGGTGATCTTGTCGCCGACGCCGCCGGTGGAGTGCTTGTCGACGGTCGGCCGGGCCACCGGGGAGAGGTCGAGCCGCTCACCGCTGGCGATCATCGCGGCGGTCCACCGGGCGATCTCCGGCGCGGTCATCCCGCGCAGCAGGATCGCCATGGCCAGCGCCGCCATCTGCTCGTCGGCGACCTGACCCCGGGTGTACGCGTCGACCACCCAGTCGATCTGGGCGTCGGTGAGCACACCACCGTCCCGCTTGGTCCGGATGACGTCGACCGCGGTGAACGCACTCATCGTTGAGTTCCTCTGTTTCCTAGGTTCTGCTGATCGGCGGCGCGCCCCGGCGCGGGGGCCGGTCCGTGACCTCAGCCGGCGGGCCAGCGGGTGGGGATCTCCATCGGCGGTTCGCCCTCACCGGCCCAGAAGATGGTGCCGGAGGCGTCGACCACCACCACCCGCGGCGTACGGGCCAGCCCCCAGGTGATCGCCTCGGCGGAGTCATCCCAGCTCGGGCCTTCCTCCAGCACCCCGGTCTCGGCGCCCGCGTCGTCCCCGGCCGACCGCTCCCAGTACGCCGTCCAGACCTGCCGGCCGGCGGAGAGGTCGGGGTGGACGAAGACGGTGCCCCGACCGCGCCAGGCGGCCAGCCGGTCCGGCACCACCGGCACCGGGGTCTCGCCGACCACCGCCTCGATGTCGGCCACGTCGAAGGCGTGCGGCAGCAGCTCCGCCATCCGCAGCGGGCCGCCCTTGGACTCGATCAGGCACTCCGGGCCGCCCTGTTCCCAGAGCAGCTGGCGGCAGCGGCCGCACGGCATCAGCGGTTCGCCGGTGGCGTCGACGCAGGACATGGCCACCAGCCGCCCGCCGCCGGTGGCGTGCAGCGAGGAGACCACCCCGCACTCGGCGCAGAGCACCACGCCGTACGCGGCGTTCTCCACGTTGCAGCCGACCACCACCCGGCCGTCGTCGACCAGCGCGGCCGCGCCGACCGGGAACTTCGAGTACGGCACGTACGCGTGTCGCATCACCTCGGTGGCGGCGGCCCGTAGCCGCTCCCAGTCGATCTCGGTCATCCCACCATTCTGCCCAAGTCACCCTGGCCGGGCGCGGGAAGGGTCGGCCCGGGTGTCGACCGACACCGAGCGGCGCGGGAGACGGGGCCGGTCGGCGCACGACGAGTACGGCCAGCTGGCGCGGGACGGCCGCGGGGACGGCGGCCCGCACCCCGACGCGAATGTGCCCGGCGGGTCTCCCCGCCGGGCACGCTCGCGCGTCAGTCGAGGCCTCAGCCCTTGATGTACGGCTTGCCGTCCGCCGCTGGCGCCCGGACCCTGCCGACCAGCCCGGCCACCGCCAGGATCGTCGCGAGGTACGGCAGCATCGCCAGGAACTGGCTGGGGATGCTGCTGCCGATCGCGCCCAGGTACGTCCCCAGCTGGTCGGCGAAGCCGAAGAAGAGCGCGGCGAGCAGCGCGCCGGTCGGGCTCCACCGACCGAAGATCAGCGCGGCCAGGGCGATGAAGCCCTTACCGCCGATCATGTTCTTGGTGAACGAGTAGAGCGCCAGCGTGTACGAGGCTCCACCGATGCCGGCGACCACACCGGCCAGCAGCACGTTGCGGTAGCGCAGCCCCAGCACCTTGACGCCGAGGGTGTCCGCTGCGGTCGGGTGCTCACCGACCGAGCGGGTCCGCAAACCCCACCGGGTGCGGAACAGCGCGATGTGGATGACCAGCACCAGCAGCAGGCCGAGGTAGAGGAAGATGTTGCCGCGGAACAGCGCCGGCCCGATCAGTGGGATGTCCTTGAGCAGCGGGATCTCCCAGCTGGGGAAGCGCGGCGCGCTGTTGTACTTCTCCGCGTTGGTCTGCATCAGCCGCTCGTAGATGAAGCCGGTGACGCCGACCGCCAGCAGGTTCAGCACGATGCCGATGACCACCTGGTCGACCAGGTAGCGGATCGCGAAGACGGCCAGCAGCAGCGAGATCAGCGCGCCGCCGATCGCCGCGGCGACCAGGCCCACCCAGACGTTGCCGGAGATGCTGCCGAAGAGCGCGCCGCTGAACGCACCCATCAGCAACTGCCCCTCGATGGCCACGTTCACCACGCCGGAGCGTTCGCAGAGCACCCCGGCCAGGGCACCGAAGATCAGCGGCAGGGCCAGGAGGAAGGTGCCGCGGACGATGTTGACCAGCGGCATGAAGTTGCGCCCCTCGGGCGCGGCGGAGACCTGCCAGCAGAGGAAGCTCAGCACGAAGGCGACCAGGCCGACGCCGAGCGCCAGGGTGAACCAGCGCTTCGGCACCCCGGCCAGCAGGGCGCCGCCGGCCGCGGCGGCGATCACTCCGAAGAGGATCGCGCCGACCGTGCCGTTGATCTCCAGCGCCGCGCCGCCCTCGGTCTCGCTGAGGGTGAAGCGGGCCTGCTGGTCGGTGGCGAGCGCCCCGAAGAGCACCGCGGCGAGCACGCCCAGCGCCAGCAGGACCGCGCCGATCTTGCGGTTGCGCGTCCAGAAGCCCTCGTCGACCGTGGCGACGGCGACGTCGGGGACAGCGGTGGTGGACATGCCTTACCAGCCCTTCGCCAGGCTCGTCTGCAACCGGGCGGCGCGGGCGGCCCGGAGCTGGAAGATCGCCTTCACCAGGGCCGGCGCGGCGATGAAGATGACGATCAGCGCCTGGAGCACGGTGACCAGCTCCAGCGAGATCCCCGAGTACGACTGCATCCGGTTGCCGCCGGCCTGGAGCGCGCCGAAGAGCAGCGCCGCCAGCAGCACGCCCCACGGCTTCACCCGGCCGAGCAGCGCCACCAGGATGCCGTCGAAGCCGATCTGCGCGACCACCAGCGGGGTGAGCGCGTTCGCGGTCGAGCCGAGCACCATCTGGCTGCCGCCGAGGCCGGCGAGCATTCCGGCGATCACCATGACCAGCACGTACGTCCGGGTGACGCTGATGCCGGCGGTCCGCGCGGCGTCCGGGTTGGCGCCGACGGCGCGCAGCTCGAAGCCGAGCGTGGAGCGGTTGAGCAGCCAGGCGATGAACCAGGTGGCGAGGACGGCGAGCAGGATGCCGGCGTGCACCCGGAGGTTGTCGCCGAGCAGCCGGGGCAGCTGGGCCGAGGAGTCGACCGGCTTGCTGATCGCGTCGGCGCGGTCCGGGTTCTGCACCCCGTTCTGGATGATGACCCAGGAGAGGAAGTAGACCGCGACGTAGTTGAGCATGATCGTGTTGATCACCTCGTGCGCGCCGGTCCGCGCCTTGAGGATGCCCGGGACGAAGCCCCAGAGCGCGCCGGCCGCCGCGCCGGCGATCAGCGCGACCAGCAGGTGCAGCACCGGCGGCAGCGGCAGGGCGAACCCGGCGATCGCGGCCAGGATGACGCCCATGGTCGCCTGGCCCTGGGCGCCGATGTTGAACAGGCCGCCGCGGAAGGCGAGCGCGACCGACAGGCCGGTGAAGGCCAGCGGCGCGGTGTAGGTGAGCGTCTCGGAGATCGGCCCCATCGTCGCCTGGAAGCCGGACGCCTCCGGGTCGAAGACCGCGCCCTTGAACAGGTTCGCGTACGCCTCGCTGACCACCGTCCAGCTGGCGTTGATCGCGTCGAGCGGCCGGGCGGTGATGTAACCGTAGGTGGCCAGCACCTCCGGGTCGGACACGACGATCAGGACCGCGCCGATCAGCATCGCCAGCAGCAGCGCGAGCACGGTCACGGTGACCGTGTTGGCCGCCCAGAGGTTGTCCAGGAACAGCCGGCCCAGGGTGGGACGGGGCTGCTCCGCGGGCTGCTTCGGGGCGGTCATGGTCGCGCCGCGGTCGGTGTTGCCGGCCGCGTTCTGCGCCGCCTGCGCCTCGGTCGCCGGCTCCTTGTCAGGGGAGCCCGACGCCGGGTTGGGGTTGCTCATGCCTCGTCCTCGTTACCAGGGCCCTCGGGGGCCGGGGGCGCCGCGCCGCCGGGCTCGCCGGCCGTACCGCTGGTGGCGCCGGCCGTGGTGGCCGCGCCGCCGGTCGGGGTCGCCCCGGCGGTGTCGCCCGCGGCGTCCGGGGTGATGCCGGCCATCAACAGGCCGATCTCCTCGCGAGGGGTGTCCGGGCCGACGATGCCGATGATCCGGCCGCGGTACATCACCGCGATCCGGTCGGCCAGCCCGATCACCTCGTCCAGCTCACTGGAGACCAGCATGACGGCGGTGCCGATGTCCCGCTCCCGGATCACCCGGCTGTGGATGAACTCGATGGAGCCGACGTCGACGCCGCGGGTGGGCTGGGCGGCGATGAAGAGCTTCAGCGGCCGGGACAGCTCCCGGGCCACGATCACCTTCTGCTGGTTGCCGCCGGAGAGGGTGCCCACCGGGGCGTCGGCCGAGGAGGTACGGATGTCGAACTGCTCGATCCGCTCCTTCGCCGACTTCGCGATCGCGTCCGGCTTGAGCGCCAGGCCCTTGCCGAAGGGCGGCCGGTCGTAGATGTCCAGCACCAGGTTCTCCGCGACGGAGAACTCCTTGACCAGGCCGTCCACGCTGCGGTCCTCCGGGACGTAGCCGACCCCGGCGCGGAGCACCTTCTTGGTCGACCAGCCGTGCACGGCCTGCCCGTCGAGGGTGACCGAGCCGGCGAGCGTGGGGCGCAGCCCCATGATCGCCTCGATCAGCTCGGTCTGGCCGTTGCCCTGCACGCCCGCGACGCCGAGCACCTCGCCGGCGTGCACGGTGAGGTCGACGCCGTCCACCGCGCGGATCTGCCGGTCGTCGTTGACGACCAGGCCGGCGACCTCGAGGATCGGCTTACCGGGGGTGGCGGCCTTCTTGTCCACGGTGAGCCGGACGTTGCGGCCGACCATCAGCGCGGCCAGCTCGTCCCGGCTCGCCTCGGGGGAAGCGGTGCCGACGGTCTTCCCGCGCCGGATCACCGTGATCCGGTCGGCGATCGCCTTGACCTCGCCGAGCTTGTGGGTGATGAAGACGATCGACTTGCCGGCGGCCTTGAGCGACCGCATGACCGTGAGCAGTTCCTCGGTCTCCTGCGGGGTGAGCACGGCCGTCGGCTCGTCCAGGATGAGCAGGTCGACGTCGCGGGTGAGCGCCTTGACGATCTCCACCCGCTGCTGGATACCGACCGGCAGGTCCTCGACCACCGCGTCCGGGTCGACCCGCAGGTTGTACCGCTCGGACACCTCGGCCACCTCGCGGCGGGCCCGCCGCCGGTCGAGGAAGCCGGCGATGCCGCCCTTGACCTGCTCGGCGCCGAGCATGATGTTCTCGGCGACGGTGAAGACCGGCACCAGCATGAAGTGCTGGTGCACCATGCCGATCCCGGCCGCGATCGCGCTTGACGGGCCCTTCAGCTTCAGCGGCTGGCCGTCGACCAGGATCTCGCCCTCGTCGGGCTGGTAGAGCCCGTAGAGCACGTTCATCAGGGTCGACTTGCCGGCGCCGTTCTCGCCGAGCAGGGCGTGGATCTCTCCAGGCTCCACCGTCAGGTCGATGTGGTCGTTGGCGACCAGATCACCGAACCGCTTGGTGATGCCGCGCAGTTCGAGTCTCAGCGCAACCTCCTGGAGTGCGAGCGACGGTGCAGCGTAGCTGCTGGTGGGCCGGCCGGCCGGCACGGGCCGGCCGAGGGGTGGAGCGGATCGGCCGCCCCGACGGTCGCGGGGTCGTCCCCACGTACGTCGAGGCGGCCGATCGTCATGCCAGGTGCCCGCCGGCCGCCGCTGCCGATGATCTCATCGCGGCGGCCGGGAAGGCGATCACTTGGTCGGCTGGGCCTTCGAGGTGACCGTGATGGTGCCGGCGGCGATGTCCGCCTTGATCTTCTCGACCTCGGCCTTCAGGTCCGCCGGGACCTTGCTGTCGAAGTCGTGGTACGGGGCGATCGACACGCCGTTGTTGGCCAGGGTGCCCACGAAGCCCGGCTTGGCCTGGAGCTTCTCGCCACCGGCGGCCTTGAGCACGGCCTCCTTGACGGCGTCCGGGATGTTCTTGACCACGGTGGTCACCAGCGTCGGGCAGTTCGGGGTGCTCTCGCAGCCGTCGACGTCCACCCAGATGACCGAGTACTTGCCGCCCGAGGCCTGGGCCGCGGCGGTGGTGCCGAGGCCGGCGCCGCCGGCGACCGGCATGACGATGTCCGCGCCCTGGGCGACCAGCGCGTCGGAGACCTTCTTGCCCTCGTCCTGCTTGACGAAGTCGTTGGTGAAGGAGCCCTTCTGGGTCTCCTTGTTCCAACCCAGGACCTGGACGTTCTTGCCCTTGGCCTTGTTGTAGTGCGCCACGCCGTCGGCGAAGCCGTCCATGAAGATGGTCACCGGCGGGATCGGCAGGCCGCCGTAGGTGCCGACCTTGCCGGTCTTGCTCATCCCGGCGGCCAGGTAGCCGGCCTGGAACGCGGCCTGGGCGGTGTCGAACTGCATCGGGTAGACGTTGTCCACGCCCGGGTTGGCGTCCACGATGCCGAACTGCTGGTTCGGGTTCGCCTTGGCGGCCTTCGTGGTGGCCTCGCCCATCAGGCCGCCGACCGCGAGGATGAAGTCGCACTTCTGGTTGACGTACCCGGTCAGGTTGACCTCGTAGTCCGCCTCGGCCTTCGACGCGACGTACTTGATGTCGATCTTGTCGTTCTCCTTCTTCGCCTCCTGAAGGCCCTTCCAGGCGGAGGTGTTGAAGGACTTGTCGTCGATGCCGCCGACGTCGGTCACCATGCAGGCGCTGTACTTCTTGCCGCCGTCGCCGGCGCCGTTGTCTTCCTTGGGGGCCTCACCACACGCGGCGGCGGCCAGTACGAGCCCACCCACCGCGAAGACGGAGGCGATCCGCATCCCACGCACAGAGCGCAAGACGTCTCCCTTCCATTGCACACCGCGCCTCGTGCGGTGGCAGCCCTTGAAACCGACGAGCGCTGTGCTGCCGGCAATCCCACGTTACGGACGGGAGCGTACGCCCGCGTCCACCCACCGGCCGACAATCGTGCACGACTGTTGAGCGCCCGTTACCCGCATGTAACCGTCGGGTGGGGGAGATCACTCCTCGTCGAGGCGGGCCGACACGGAGGGCGAGCGTCAGGGGTGCCGGACTGAGGATACTTTATGGTCGTTAAGGAGTCTCGCCCGTTGTCTCGCACCGCTTCCGTTTTACCACTTTGCCCAGGCCACGACGGGCCGATCGGGCAAACCCGCGCCCGCATGGCGGACATCGAGACATCGACGGGTCCACGGTCGACAGCGGGGCTCCTGTCCCATAGGCGCACGCCGAGATCATCAACGATTTCGGGCCCCTGATCATGGAGCCTCGCGTCGACTCCCCCAGCTTCGCGTATTCCCACTGCTTCGCCGGGACCGGGTCCTTCCGCACCGCGGCGTACTGCTCCACGTCGACCTACGGATGGGCGTCTGGAAGTGGGGGCCGTGGCCCCCCGGCGGCACCTGCAGGTGGTCGTACGCCTACTGCGATTCGACCCGGTACCGGCTGGTTGACGCCTACGTCGAAAAGAAGGACCGAATAAGAGAATTGTCCCGGCCGACATGTCGTGTCGGCCGGGAAAATTCGTTAATCGAACAATTGCTCGCGTCGTCGTCAGCGAATCGCCCCGGATGGCCCGGCCAGCGGCACGTTATCGCCAGAAGACCGCCACCGCCGCGTTGACCAGGGTCAGCCCGGCGATCGCGAGGAAATGGCCACGGTTGACCGACTCCCGCTTACGGGAGAAGAAGACCATGACAAAGATCAGCAGGGCCAGCACCAACTTGGTAACAAGTTTCGCCGGTGCCGGCTCGTCGCCGTCGCGCAGCGGCGCGGAGAGGCCCAGACCGGTCAGCAGTCCGATCACCGAGCCCCAGAGCATGGCCGCGTTGATCCGCAGCCGACCGCTGACGTACTGGGCGATCGTGCCGCCGAGCAGCAGCGCGAACCCGATCAGATGGACGTAGAGAAGTACCAGCCGAAGAGCTTCCACGCCGGCCATCCTCCCCCATCAACGACGGGTTGTAGTAGGGGGACCTGCCGGCTGAGCTCAATCCGTGATCTCGGCGCGGCCGCCGGCCGCGCCGCCGACCGCCACACCAACCTGGCCGGCGTCCGCGCTCTCCTCAAACGCCCCTGACCCCCGCCCTCGATGGGCGGGGCGGGTCAGGCGAGGCGCCAGACCTGGAAGGTGGGGCCGTCAGCGAACAGGCTGACCGTGCCGTCGGCGGCCGGCCGCAGCGCCGGGGCGCCGCCGTAGGCGTTCTCGCCGGGCGGCAGGCCGGCCAGCCGGACCGGCGTGCCGGCGGCCCGGCGGGCCAGCACCAGCACGGTGCCGGTGGGCGCCTCGCGGAGGAAGACCAGGGTGTCGGCGTCGGCGTGCACCCAGCGCAGGCCGCCGTGCCGCAGCGCCGGCTCGTCCCGCCGCAGCGCCAGCAGCGCCCGGTACGCGGCGAAGGTGCCCTGGTCCCAGCTCTCCGGCCGGTGCCACGGCATCGGGGTACGCGACCCCTCGCCGTTCTCGCCGGTCAGCCCCAGCTCGTCACCGGCGAAGATCACCGGGGTGCCCGGCATGGTGGCGAGCAGGCCCGCGGCGACCTCCTGCCGGGCGGCGTCGCCGACCACCGTCCGGATCCGGGCCGAGTCGTGCGACCCGAGCAGCTGCCACGAGTGGGTGTACGACCGCCAGGAGATCAGCGACCGGTAGGTGTCCATGGTGGCCAGCACCGCGTCGGCGTCCCGCCGGGCCACCCCGCCCGGGGTGCCCAGGAAGTTCGGCACCGGGTCGTCGCCGTGCCGCAGCCAGGACCAGACCGGGTCGGTGAAGCCGACGTAGTTCATCGTCCCGTGCCAGCCGTCCCGGTCCAGGTCGCCGGTGTGGTCGTGACCGTGCTCGGCGAGCAGCAGCCCGTCGGCGCGGGTCTCGGCGACCACCTCGCGCAGCAGCCGCGCCACCTCGTGGGTGTACGCGTCCGCGCCGAGCCGGCCGGTCATGTTGGCCACGTCGACCCGCCAGCCGTCCAGCCCGTACGGCGGGCGCAGCCAGCGGCGCAGCAGCGAGTCCTCGGCGGTGGCGAAGCGGCGGCGCAGCTCGGCGCTGCCCCAGTTCAGCTTCGGCAGCGACCTGACCCCGTTCCAGGACTCGTAGTCGCCGGTCAGCTCGTCGAAGTAGTACAGCTCCCGCTCGGCCGCGCGCACCTCGGAGGCGGCGGTGGTGAACCACTCGTGCGCGTCGCCGGTGTGGTTGCTGGTGATGTCGCCGAGCAGCCGCCAGCCGCGGGCGCGGACCGCGTCGGCGAGCCGGACCAGTGCGGCGTCCCCGCCGAGCAGCGGGTCGATGGTGTCGAAGCTGGCCGCGTCGTACCGGTGGTTGGAGCGAGCCGGGAAGATCGGGGTGAGGTAGACGGTGTTCACCCCGAGCCGGTCCAGGTGGTCCAGCCGCTCGGTGATGCCGTCCAGGTCACCGCCGTAGAACTGGTACGGCGTCTCCGGGCCGCGCCCGATCACCGGGGTGTCCCAGTCGCACGGGATCGCCCAGTCGGGCGCCGTCCGGCCGCCGGCCGCGGCGGACCGGGCGAACCGGTCCGGGAAGATCTGGTAGATCAGCGCGTCCCGGGCCCAGGCGGGCGGCGGGGCGTGGCTGACCAGCTTGAAGTCGCCGTTGTCCGGCACGTCGTGGGCGACCAGGCCGGCGGCGTTGAGCCAGCGGTAGCCCTTCGCCCCGGTGAGCATGAAGCGGTAGTTGCTGACCGGGTTGCGGACCTCGACGTCGGCCCGCCACCAGACGTCGCCGCCGTCGCGGCGGTCGACGGTCGCCTCGACGAAGCGCGGCTCGCCGTCCCCGGTGGTCCGGACGTGCACGGTCCGCACGTCGGCGCCCTCCGGGACCCGGACGAAGACCGGCACGGTCCGCCCGAGTGCGGGCTCCTGCTCGGGTACGTAGAGCGCGGACCCGTCGTGGTGCGGCTGCAGGGACATGGCGAAACCCCTTCGGTTGCGAGTCGGTACGAGGAGGAGGTGGGCCGACCCGTTCGGTCGGCCCGGAACTGCTCCGGTGTACGTCGTCGACGCCCTTGCCGCGCAGCGTGCGGTGGTTCTCCGCGGGGGCGGGGTCAGCACTGCTGACCCCGCCCCCGCGAAGAGCGGCCACCTGTCCGGCTTATCCCTTGACTGCTCCGGCCGTGAGGCCTGAGACGATGTAGCGCTGGACCAGCTGGAACACCAGCACCGTGGGGATCGCGGTGAGCAGGGTGCCCGCCGCGAACATCCCGAAGTTGTTGTTGCGCTCACCGGCCACCAGGCCGAACATGCCGACCGCCAGGGTCTTCGAGCTGGTGTTGGTGAGGAACACGTTGGCCATCAGGAACTCGTTGATCGAGCCGATGAAGGCGAGCAGTCCGGTCACCGCCAGGATCGGCGCCACCAGGGGCAGCATGATCCGGAAGAAGACCTGGGCGTGCGAGGCGCCGTCCATGGTCGCCGACTCGTCCAGTTCCTTCGGCAGCGTGTCGAAGAAGCCCTTCATCAGCCAGGTGTTCGCGCCGAGCGCGGCACCCATGTAGAGCAGGAACAGGCCCCACGGGGTGTTGAAGCCGATCTCCGGCCACAGGTCGGTGACCGTGTTGAAGATCAGGAAGATCGCCACGATCGCCAGGAACTGCGGGAACATCTGGATCAGGAGCAGCGCGAGCAGGCCGACCCGGCGGCCGGCGAAGCGCATCCGCGAGAAGGCGTAGGCCGCCAGCGCCGACAGGAAGATCGACGCGAAGGTGGCCACGCCGGCGAGCAGCAGCGAGTTGAGGAACCACTGGGCGAACGCGGTCTTCTCGAACAGGTTGGTGAAGTTCTCGAACGACACGCCTTCGGTCGGCACCAGGTCCGTGGAGGAGAGGGTGCCGAGCGGGTTGAGCGCCGCCGAGAGCACGAACAGGATCGGGAAGAGGCTGAACACCACCGCCAGCACCCCGACGACGTGCCGCCAGCCGACCTGGACGAACCAGCGGTTCCTGGACCTGCCCTTGGCGTTGCGGTTGGCGACCGGCGTGTCCGCGTAGGTGCTCACGAGTACACCTCCTCCTGCTTGCGGGTCCGCGAGAAGCTGATCGCGGAGACCACCGCGACGATCGCGAAGATGAAGATCGACACCGCCGCCGCCAGGCCGTACTCGGCACCCTGGGCGCCGAAGGCCAGCCGGTACGAGTAGGTGATCAGCAGGTCGGTGGCGCCAACCGTCGAGTTGTCGGCGGGGTACGGCCCACCCTCGGTGGTCATGTAGATCGCGTTGAAGTTGTTGAAGTTGTACGCGAACGACGCGATCAGCAGCGGCGAGATCGCCACCAGCAGCAGCGGCAGGGTGACCGCCCTGAACGACTGCAAGGGCGAGGCCCCGTCGACCGAGGTCGCCTCGGTCAGCTCCCGCGGGATGGCCTGGAGCGCGCCGGTGGCGACCAGGAACATGTACGGGTAACCCAGCCAGAGCTGTACCAGCAGCACCGCGAGCCGGGCCGACCAGGTCTCGCCGAACCAGTCGACCCCGAAGCCGAACAGGTTGTTGATCAGACCGAAGTCGGTGTTGAACATGTCCCGCCAGACCAGCAGCATCGCGAACGACGGCATGGCGTACGGCAGGATCAGCAGCACCCGGTAGAAGTTGGTGCCGCGCATCCGGGGCGAGTGCAGCGCCAGCGCGATGCCCAGGCCGAGCAGGAAGGTGAGGCCGGTCGAGCCGATCGCGAAGGCGAAGTTCCAGAGCAGGGTGGAGAAGAACGGGCTGGAGATGGCCGGGTCGGTGAGCACCCGGCTGAAGTTCCTCAGCCCGACGTCGACCTTCCAGCCCTGGGCCAGCCGCTCGCCGTCGGCGGCGACGAAGGAGCCGACCGCCTCGTCGGCGGTCCAGGTCTTGCCGGTCTCGCTGTCCTTGATGCAGTCGCAGCCCGCGTCGTACGCGCGGATCGCCGTGCCCTCGTACGCCCGGGACAGGCCGGAGGAGCGCAGCGCGCCGCCGGCGGTCGGGACCACCAGGTCGGTGATCTCCCTGCTGCGGGTGCTGGCCTGGCCGAAGTTGAGCACCGTGTAGCCCTCGGCGGCGGTGACCTTGCCGCCCGTCGCCACGGTGACCTCGGTGGCGTCGAGCTGCTCCAGCCCGCCGGCGTCGCCGACCGAGACCGCGCCGGTCTTCGGGTCGGTGATCAGGAAGACCAGCGGCCCGGTGGCCGGGTCGCCCTTGGTGGCGACGGAGAGGGGGTACTGGGTGGAGCCGGGGACCTGCTTCACCGAGGAGCTCTGGACGGCGACGATCGCGTCGGACTTGTCGCCGCGGTGACCGTCGCCGAAGTTCGTGAACGCGGTGCTGGCGGTGTAGAGCACCGGGAAGACCTGGAACACGATCAGGAAGAGCGTGCCGGGGATCAGGTACTTGGCCGGGATGTGCCGGGGGGTCAGGTACAGGTAGAACAGGCCGGCGGTGGTCGCCAGCAGGATGGCCAGTCCGACCCAGAGCTTGGCCTCGACGAGCGGGAAGGCCGCCCAGATCGCGATCCCGGCCACCAGGCCGAGCAGGACCACCTTGACGAGAAGACCGGTCGCGGTGATCGGCGCGTGGTTCCGCGCGGTGCGGGACTTGCGCGGGAGCCCGGAGCGAACGGGCCCCCGGCCCGGGGTCTGCTCGGCAGACCCCGGGCCGGACAGCGACGTGCTCATTACTTGATCTGACCCGCGATGGTCTTGCCAGCGGCGGTGATCGTCTTGGCCGGGTCGGCGCCACCGATGACGGCGGCCTCCGCCTTGCCGAACGGGTCCCAGATCGCGGCCATGGCCGGGATCGCCGGGAGCACCTGGCCGTTCTTACCGGCCTCGGAGAACTTGGCCAGGTCCGGGTCGGTGCCCTTGACCTGGTCGAAGGCGGCGGTCAGCGCCGGCGGGCGCGGCTCGGCCTGGTACAGGGCGACGGCCAGCTCCGGCTTGGTCACGTAGTTGGTGACGAACTCCTGGGCCAGGGCCTTGTTCTTGCCCTTGGCGGCGACGTAGAACGCCTGGACGCCCACGAACGGCTGGGCCTCCTTGCCACCGGCGAAGCCGGGGACCGGGGAGATGTCGTACTTGATGTTCGCCTTCTTGGCGTCGGCGATGGCCCACGGGCCGGAGACCAGGAAGGCGCACTTCTTGCCGGTGAAGGTGGCGATGGAGTTCTCGCCGGTGATGGAGCGCTTCAGCGCACCCTCGCCCTTCTCGCCCAGCTTCGCGATCTTCTGGAAGGCCGCGATCGACTCCGGCTTGCCCACGCCCAGGTCCTTGGGGTCGTAGTCGCCGTTGGCCGTGGTGCCGAAGAGGTAGCCACCGCCCGAGGTGTACAGCGGGTAGACGTGGTACGCGTCGCCGTTCTGGCCGGACTGGAGGCAGAGGATCTCGCTGGCCTTCTTCTCGGCCTTGAGCTTCTTGCCGGCGGCGACCAGGTCCTCGATCGTCTTCGGCGCCTCGGGGGCGAGCTCCGTGTTGCGGATGAGCGCGACATTCTCAGTGGCGTAGGGGACGCCGTAGACCTGACCGTTGAAGGTCACGGCCTTGACGGCGGTCTCGTTGAAGCCGCTCTTCTGCTCGTCGGGGAGCTGCACCGGGTCGATGGCGCCGTTCTGGACCATGTTGCCGATCCAGTCGTGCGCGCCGACCACGACGTCCGGCCCGCTGCCCTGCTGGGAGGCGGTGACGAAGTTGGTCTGCAGGTCCTTGGAGACGGCCTGCACCTCGACGGTGACGCCGTTCTCCTGGCCGAACTTCTCGCCGAACGGCTTGAGGGCCGCGGCGCGCTTGTCGTCGGCCCAGATGACGAGCTTGCCGGTCGCGGCCTTGGGGGAATCCTTCGCGGCCGGCTCGTCCTTGCTGCTGTCACCGCAGCCGGAGGCGGCGAGCGCCAGGCCGAGAACGGCGACCACACCCGCGGTACGGATGCGCATCGGTACTCCTGTCGTCATGGCGGTCCGCCGGGGGAAGGGCGACCCGCCGTGGAAACCTCTGAAAGTTCTTGCCAGCCGGCGCCAGTGCTGCGCCGCTGCTCTCGCATGTTGCGGGGACGTTAGCAAGAGGTTGCAGAGAATGGAAGGGATTGCAGGCGTGTACGCAAGAGTTTGCCGTTGAGCTAAAGTGCCGCCATGCGCGCTCGACTGTCCGACATCGCCAAACAGGCCGAAGTCAGCGAGGCCACGGTGTCGCGGGTGCTCAACGACCGCCCCGGCGTGGCCCCGGAGACCCGGCAGGCCGTACTGACCGCCCTCGATGTGCTCGGCTACGAGCGCCCGGCCCGGCTGCGCAAGCGCAGCGCGGGACTGGTCGGGCTGGTCGTCCCGGAGCTGGAGAACCCCATCTTTCCCGCGTTCGCCCAGGTCATCGAGTCGACCCTGGCGCAGAGCGGGTTCACCCCGGTGCTCTGCACCCAGACCCCGGGCGGGGTCACCGAGGACGAGTACGTGGAGATGCTGCTGGACCGGCAGGTCTCCGGGATCGCCTTCGTCTCCGGCCTGCACGCCGACACCGCGGCCAACCACGACCGGTACCGCGCGCTGATCGCTCGGCCGCTGCCGATCGTCATGATCAACGGATACGCCCCCGGCATCGACGCCCCCTTCGTCTCCTGCGACGACCGGGAGGCCGCCGAGCTGGCCGTCGCCCACCTGGTCGCGCTCGGCCACCGGAAGATCGGTCTGATCACCGGCCCGGACCGGTTCGTGCCGGTACAGCGGAAGGTGACCGGCTGGAAGGCCGCGATGACCCGCCTGACCGGCCTGCCGGAGGCCGGACTGGAGGAGTTCGCCGAACTCTCCCTCTTCGGCGTCGAGGGCGGCGAGGCCGCCGCCGGCCGGCTGATCGAGCGCGGGGTCACCGGAATCGTCTGCGGTTCCGACCTGATGGCCCTCGGGGCGATCCGGGCCGCCCGGCAGCGTGGCCTGACCGTCCCCGGGGACGTGTCGGTGGTCGGCTACGACGACTCGCCGCTGATCGCGTTCACCGACCCGCCGCTGACCACCATGCGCCAGCCGGTGGCCGCGATGGCGGTCGCCGCCGTCCGGGCGCTGGTCGACGAGATCAATGGGCACGCCGCCCCGCACTCGGAGTACCTGTTCCGTCCGGAGCTGGTGGTCCGCGGCTCCACCGCGGTGGCCCGCCCGGCCGACGCCACGCCCGCCCCCGGAGGCTCCGGGCGGCAGCGCCCGGCGCCGCCCGCCCTCGCCGTCCCGGCCTGACCTTCCCCCACCGCGCCCCGCCGCCATGTCGGCGACGTGGCGGGGTCCGGTCGGCCAGGACACCGCCACCTCGGCGAAACGGAGTCGATCACGAACGGTCGTCGAGCACTCGCGCCCCGGCTGGTGGACGGGACGACAGGTGACGACGTGCTGGCCGTAGCGTGACAGCCGTCATTTCTTGCGCAAGGAATGCTTGACTCTTGCAGCGCGGGGGCGGCATTCTGCTCAGCATCCGCGCCCATCACCCACACCGACGCGGGCGCCGCCGTCCCGCGCCACAGAACGGGGATCGTCACCGATGACCGCCGCCGCCGCCAACCCCACGCCACCGCCCTCCGACGACGACTGGTGGCGTTCCGCGGTCGTCTACCAGGTCTACGTCCGCAGCTTCGCCGACGCGAACGGTGACGGCGTGGGTGACCTGCAGGGCATCCGGGAGCGGCTGCCCTACCTGCGCGACCTCGGGGTGGACGCGCTCTGGCTGACCCCCTTCTACACCTCGCCGCAGATCGACGCCGGCTACGACGTCGCCGACTACCGCGACGTCGACCCGCTGTTCGGCTCGCTCACCGACTTCGAGGCGATGATCACCGACGCGCACGCCCTGGGCCTGCGGATCATCGTCGACCTGGTGCCCAACCACACCTCCAGCGCGCACCCGTGGTTCACCGCCGCGCTCGCCGCCGCCCCCGGCTCGCCGGAGCGGGAGCGCTACCTCTTCGCCGACGGCAAGGGTGAGTCGGGCGAGCTGCCGCCGAACGACTGGGAGAGCATCTTCGGCGGCCCGGCGTGGACCCGGCTGCCGGACGGCCAGTGGTACATGCACCTGTTCGACCCGGCCCAGCCCGACCTGAACTGGCGCCACCCCGACGTGCGCGCCGAGTTCGAGGACGTGCTCCGCTTCTGGCTGGACCGGGGCGTGGACGGGTTCCGGATCGACGTGGCGCACGGCATGATCAAGGCCGAAGGGCTGCCGGACGTCGGCTTCAACTCGATGACCACCGGTCAGCGCCAGTCCGAGCTGCTCGGCAAGGGTCGCCTGCCGTACTTCGACCAGGACGAGGTGCACGACATCTACCGCGCCTGGCGGCCGATCCTGGACAGCTACCCGGGCGGCCGGATGGCGGTGGCCGAGGCCTGGGCCGAGACCCCGCAGCGGCTGGCCCGCTACATCGGCCCGGACGAGCTGCACCAGGCGTTCAGCTTCGACTTCCTCGACGTCACCTGGTCGGCCGACTCGTTCCGCAAGGTGATCGACACCGCGCTGGCCGAGTCGACCATCGTCGGCGCCCCGACCACCTGGGTGCTCTCCAACCACGACCGGCAGCGACACGTCACCCGGTACGGCGACGGCGAGGTCGGCCTGCGCCGGGCCCGGGCCGCCGCCCTGCTGATGCTGGCCCTGCCCGGCTGCGCGTACGTTTACCAGGGCGAGGAGCTCGGCCTGCCGGAGGTACTGGACCTCCCCGACGCGCTGCGCCAGGACCCGGCGTTCCTGCGTACCGGGGAGAGCCGGGACGGCTGCCGGGTGCCGATCCCGTGGAGCGGCGAGCTGGCCCCGTACGGCTTCGGCCCGGAGGGCAGCGAGCTGAGCTGGCTGCCGGCCCCGGCGACCTGGCGTGCCCTCTCGGTGGCCGCTCAGGCCGGCGTGCCCGGCTCGACGCTGGAGCTCTACCGCGCCGCGCTGCGGATCCGGCACGAGCACCCGGCGCTGGCCACCACGGCCGGCGGGGTGATCTGGCTGGAGACCGAGCCCGGGGTGCTGGCGTTCCGCCGCACCGCCGGCGACACCACGTTGACCTGCGTGGTCAACATCGGCGGCGCCGAGGTCACGATCGGCGGCTACGGCCGGCCGATCGTCGCCAGCGCCGACCTCACCGAGCAGGGCGACGGGCACGTCCTGCCGGTGGACAGTGCTGCGTGGTTCGAACGGCGTTGAGCCGGGTAACCCGCCATCGACCTGGTCGTCCGTTGTGCTCCGCGCCGACGGGCGGCTGGGGCTACCGACCCCTTGTGGTGGGGGGTGAGGTGGCGCCGGCGCCTCGGGGAGTCCGCTTCCCGGGGTGCCGGTGTCCACCTGGGACGACCGTGGGTCGGACTGCCACGTGTCGGCACGACGCCGCGGGTTCTGGTCGGCGGCACTCGGCTACACCGTCGACCAGGGCGGTGACGGCAGCGCGAAGGGAACCGGTGGACCGGTCCCGCGCGAACGGGTTCAGCGGCGGCCCCGGTTGGTCAGCAGCTCCGCGATCCGGCCGAAGCCGGCGCGCAGCTCGGCCTCGCTCGGCGCTGTCAACGGCTCGGCCGGCTGCTCCTCCTGGGTGGCCGCCGCCTCCAGCTCGTCGTCGATGACGTCCTCGAAGTCGCCGTACAGGTCGGACTCCTCGATCCGGGCCGTCTCGTCCTCGGCGGCGATCTGCGCGGCGGCGATCTCACCGCGGATCTCCTCCGCCGAGAGCGCCGGCAGCAGCGGCTCGACCACCGCCATCAGCTGCTCCTCGGCGACCACCGCCTCGGCCAGGGCCAGCGCGTGCGCCCGCTCGTACGGCCCGCAGACCACCGGCTCCCACTCCGCGGGGTCGTCGAGCGGGCCGAACGTGATGATCCACGGCAGGCCGAGCATCGGCGAGTCGTCCGGCAGGTCCAACGTCACGAGTGCGCCCACCGGCTCATCATGGTCGGTCGGCACCGCGGACCGGACGGCATTTGCCCTATTCATCTCTTCCCTCGACTGTCGGGATCCCGCCTCGGCGCCGCCATCGGCTCAGCCCGGGCGGGCGGCGTCCAGGGCCGCGCGGACGAGGGCCAGGGCCCGCTCCGCCGGCACACCGAGCCGGACCGCCTCGTCGGCGTACCGGCTCGCGGCCCGCTGCAACCGGTCGACCGCGTCGTCGCGGCCCGGGGCGACGTACGTCCCGTGCCGCCCCCGGGTCTCCAGCAGGCCGGCCGCCTCCAGCTCCCGGTACGCCCGGGCGACCGTGTTGACCGCCAGCCCCAGCTCGGCGGCGAACTGCCGCACCGGGGGCAGCCGGGTGCCCACCGCCAGCCGCCCGTCGCCGATCATCGCGGCCAGCTGCCCGCGTACCTGCTCGTACGGGGGCACCGCCGAGCCCGGGTCGATCTCGATCAGCACGTCAGCCCGCCCCTCCCGGCGTACCCGGACCGGTTTCCTCATCGGCCTCGACGTCGAGATCCGCCGGGGCGGGCCCCTCCGCCAGGTCGACCACCCGGCCGTGCCGGCTGGTCGCGGCGAGCGCGGCGCCGAAGAGCAGCAGCTGGTTGAGCAGGTAGAGGTAGAGCAGCAGTCCCACCGCGCCGGCGACCACGGTGTACGCCGGGTTCCGCTCGGTGCGCACGATGTAGTGGCGCCCGACGGTGTTGAGCAGGGTGATCCCGACCGCGACGATCAGCACCACCGGGCGCAGCCGGCGCCGGCTCATCCGCAGCCGGGGCACCGCGATCATCAGCGCGGTCGCCAGCACCACGTTGACCAGCACGCTCAGCACCGCGCTGATCGTGGTCAGGCCGACCGAGCCGGTGGACCGCAGCACGAAGCGCAGCAGCGACTCCAGCGCGTCCACGGCCGCCACCGAGATGCCGAGCATCACGAAGACCAGCAGCAGCACGCCCAGGTCCACCAGGCGACGCACCACCAGGTTGCCGGGCTGCTGGTTGAAGCCGTACATCAGCCGCTGCGAGGAGCGGATCGCCTCCACCCAGCCGATCCCGGTGAAGACCAGGATGACCAGGCCGATCACCCCGACCGCGTTGCTGCTCTCGGCGATCTGCCGCGGGTCGAGGAAGGGCAGGTTCTCCCGCAGGAACCCCGCCGCCGCGTCGCTGACCTCGTCGTTGTCCTCCAGGATCGCCCCGAAGATCGAGTACGCCACCAGGGCGAGCGCGAAGACCGCGAAGAACCCGTAGTAGGCGATGGCCGCGGCGAGCCGCCCGGCCAGCACATTGCCGTAGAGGTCCACCGCCCGCCAGAGGTGGTCGAACCGCGGCCAGCGGTGCCGGGCCACGGCGCACCGGCGGTCGATGCCGGCGGTCAGCCGACCCCACGCGTCCACCACGTCATCCTCGCCGATCTGTCGTCGCCGTGGCGGTCGACCGCCCACCGGCGAGGGGTCAGCCGCCCAGCCGGAAGTCCCGGCGCGGCCGCCACCGCGTCTGGCCGCTGTGCGTGAAGAGGGTGAAGCCCTCCACCTCGAACATCGCCGAGAAGTCGGCCAGGTCCTCGTACGCCTTGTCCAGCGCCTCGGGAGCGACGTCCTGGGCCACCGTGACGTGCGGGTGGTACGGGAAGCGGGCCTCCCGGTGCAGCTGGGGCGCGGCGTTGATGGCGGCGGCGAGCAGCTCGCACTCGCTGATCCCGGCCGCCACCGCCACGAAGACCACCTGGGTGACCGGCCGGAACGTGCCGGTGCCGCGCAGGTGCAGGGTGAACGGCAGATGCGCCGCGGCGACCGTCACCAGGTGCTCCTCGACCGCCGGCAGCGCCGCCGCCGGGAGCAGGGTGGGCCCGAGCAGGGTGACGTGCGCCGGGACGGCCTGCGGGTCACCCGCCTCGACCCGGCGCCGGGTGAGCATGCCGCCCCACGGCTCCGGGATGTCCACCGCGATCCCGATCTCGATGGTGTCGCCGGGCTGCGGCGCACCGTCCCTGCGATCCACGCTCCGCGCCACCCCTCCGGCCACCGACTCCACCCGCACCCGTCGCTCCGGGGCCGCTACTCGAAGCGGACCGGCGGGAAGAACCCGATCCGCTCGTACGCCGTGCGCAGCGTCGGCGCGGCGACCGCCCGCGCCTTCTCCGCGCCCTGCGCGAGCAGCTTGTCCAGCTGCGCCGGGTCGTCGAGGTAGGCGCGGGTGCGCTCCTGGATCGGGGTGACGAACTCGCGGACCACCTCGCCGAGGTCCTTCTTGAGGTCGCCGTAGCCCTTGCCGGCGTACGCGGCGACCAGGTCGTCGATGCCCCGGCCGGAGAGCGCCGCGTAGATGGTCAGCAGGTTGGAGACGCCCGGCTTGGTCTCGGTGTCGAAGACGATCTCCCGGCCGGTGTCGGTGACCGCCGAGCGGATCTTCTTGGCCGAACGGGCCGGATCCTCCAGCAGGTCGATGATGCCGGCCGGCGAGGAGGACGACTTCGACATCTTGGCCGTCGGGTCCTGCAGGTCGGTGATCTTCGCCGTGTCCTTCACGATGTGCGGCGCGGGCACGGTGAAGGTCGGCCCGAACAGCGAGTTGAACCGCTGGGCCAGATCCCGGGAGAGCTCCAGGTGCTGGCGCTGGTCCTCACCGACCGGGACCGCGTTGGCCTGGTAGAGCAGGATGTCCGCGGCCTGCAGGATCGGGTACGTGAAGAGGCCGACGCTGGCCCGCTCGCTACCCTGCTTCTGCGACTTGTCCTTGAACTGGGTCATCCGGCTGGCCTCGCCGAAGCCGGTGATGCAGCCCAGCACCCAGGCCAGCTGCGGGTGCTCGGGCACCTGCGACTGGACGAACAGGGTGCTGCGCTCCGGGTCCAGCCCGACCGCGAAGAGCTGGGCGGCGGCCAACCGGCTCCGCTGCTTGAGCACCTTGGGGTCGTGCCCCGCGGTGATCGCGTGCAGGTCCACCACGCAGTAGAACGCGTCGTGGGTCTCCTGCAGCGCCACCCAGTGCCGCACCGCGCCCAGATAGTTGCCGAGGTGGAACGAGTCGGCCGTCGGCTGGATGCCGGAGAAGACGCGGGGGCGGGCGGGAACGTCGGGCATGCCGGCAATTCTGTCAGCAATCCACGGCGTACGTCATGACGGGCCGGCGGGTCGGCCCGCCGTCACGTCGGCCGGGGCGGTGACCGCGCGCCGCTGCTCCGGCAGGCGGGCCGCGGAGACCGCGATCCGGGACACCCGCCGCCCCTCCAGGGCCAGCACCCGCAGCAGCCAACCGCCGGCGCGGTCGTCCGGCTCCGGGACGTCGGCCGGGGACACCGGCACCTCGTCGCCGGCCACCGGCAGCCGGCCCAGCTCCGCCATCACGAACCCGCCGACCGTCTCGTACGGGCCGACGGGGAGCACCACCCCGGTCCGCTCGGCGAAGTCGGCGAGGTTGAGCCGGCCGTCCACCACCGCGGGCAGGCCGGCGTGCACCGGCTCGGGGACGGCGTCGTACTCGTCGTGGATCTCCCCGATCAGCTCCTCGATCAGGTCCTCCAGAGTGACGATGCCGGCGGTGCCGCCGTACTCGTCGACCACCACCGCGAGGTGGTGCCGCTCGCGGCGCATCTCGGTCAGCGCGGCGAGCACCCGCTTGCTGCCGGGCAGCCGTTTCACCTCCCGGGCCAGCTCCCCCACCGTGGTGTACGGGTCCAGGTCGGGGCGGAGCAGCACGTCGCGCAGGTGGACGAAGCCGACCACGTCGTCGTGGGTGCCGTCGACCACCGGGTAGCGGGTGTGCGTCTCCGCCCGGACCAGCCGCTCCGCCTCGGCGAGGCTCAGCCCGGCGGCGAGGAAGACCACCTCGGTCCGGGGCATCATCACCTCGCGGACCAGGCTCGCCCCGGCCACCAGCACCTCGTCGATGATCCGCCGCTCGTCCGGGTCGAGGACGGTGTTGGCGGCGACCAGGTCGCGCAGCTCGTCCTCGCTGATCCGTTCCCGACCGGCGGCCGGGCTGGCGCCGAGCAGGTCGGTGACGAGCCGGGTGGCGCCGTCGGCGACCCGGACCACGAGCCGGGCGACGCCGCGGGCCACCGGCCCGGGCGCCCGTCGGGGTCGCCCCGACGCTCGTCTCCGGAGCCCGGGGCCGCCCGCCTCCCGCATGTAGGTGATGGTAGGTGGGCGGCGGAAGGGCGGCGGCCGATGTTCGGATCTGTTCGATCATGGAGCTTTATGATGGAATGACGGAGGTGTGACGGAGAGCGCGGCCACAAGCGGGCGGCCGTAGGGTGATCACGAACGGCCGCGACGGGAGCGGCCAAGTCAGGAGGACCCGACATGAAACTGCTCGTCACCGGCGGCGCCGGCTTCATCGGTAGCGTGGTGACCCGGATGCTGCTCGACAACGGCCACGACGTGACCGTCCTCGACGACCTGCGCACCGGCCACCGGGTGGCGCTCGCCCCCGAGGCCACGCACGTCGACCTGCCGGTCGATCAGGCCGCCCGGGTGCTCACCCCCGAGGCCGGCTTCGACGGCGTGCTGCACTTCGCGGCGTTGATCGCCGCCGGCGAGTCGATGGTCAAGCCGGAGCTCTACTGGCACGCCAACACGGTCAGCTCGATCGCCCTGATCGACGCGGTGCGGGCCGCGGGGGTGCCCCGGATGGTCTTCTCCTCCACCGCCGCCGTCTACGGCAACCCGGAGGAACTGCCCATCCCGGAGACCGCGGTCAAGGCCCCCACCAACACGTACGGCGCCACCAAGCTCGCCGTCGACATGGCGCTCACCTCCGAGGCCATCGCGCACGACCTGGCCGCCGTCTCGCTGCGCTACTTCAACGTCGCCGGGGCGTACCTGCGCGACGGCGTCGCGATCGGCGAGCGGCACGACCCGGAGACCCACCTGATCCCGATCGCGCTCGAGGTGGCCGCCGGCCGGCGGGAGAAGCTCCAGCTCTTCGGCGACGACTACCCCACCGTCGACGGCACCTGCGTGCGCGACTACATCCACGTCGAGGACCTGGCCCGCGCCCACCTGCTGGCGCTGAGCGCCGCCGTCCCCGGCCGGCACCGGATCTACAACCTGGGCAACGGCAACGGCTTCACCAACCGCCAGGTCACCGACGTGGTCCGCGAGGTCACCGGCCATCCGCTGCCGGTCGAGGTGGCGCCGCGCCGCGAGGGCGACCCGGCCGAGCTGGTCGCCTCCTCCGCGCTGGCCCGCGAGGAGCTGGGCTGGGTGCCGGCGAAGCCCACCCTGCACGACATGGTCGGCGACGCCTGGGCGTTCTACCGCAGCCACGTCCTGGAACGGTCCTGACCGACGCCGCGGCCCGCGCCACCGCCGGCTTCCGCTCCGCGTACGGCGCGGAGCCGGCGGGCCGCTGGGCGGCTCCCGGGCGGGTCAACCTGATCGGCGAGCACACCGACTACAACGACGGCTTCGTGCTGCCCTTCGCCCTGCCGCTGCGTACGGTGGCCGCCACCGCCCCGCAGCAGGGCGAGCGCTGGACGGTCCGGTCGGAGCTGTCCGACGCCCCGGTCGAGTTCGGCGCGGCCGAGGTCGACGAGCCGGGCCGGGTCACCGGCTGGGTGGCGTACGTGGCCGGGGTGGTCTGGGCGCTGCGCGAGGCCGGGCACGCCGTGCCCGGAGCGCGGATCGCGATCGCCTCCGACGTGCCGGTCGGCTCCGGCCTCTCCTCCTCGGCGGCCATCGAGGCGGCGGTGCTCGCCGCCCTGGTCGACCTGGGCGGGCTCGACCTGCCCACCGAGCGGCAGCCCCGGCTGGCCCAGCGGGCGGAGAACTCCTACGTCGGGGCGCCCACCGGGATCATGGACCAGTCGGCGGTGATCCGCTGCCGGGAGGGGCACGCGCTCTTCCTGGACTGCCGGGACGAGTCGGTCGAGCACATCCCGTTCGACCTGGACGCCGCCGGGCTGGCCGTGCTGGTCGTCGACAGCCGCGCCCCGCACCGGCACGCCGACGGCGAGTACGCCGCCCGCCGCACGTCCTGCGAGCGGGCCGCGGAACGGCTCGGGGTGCCGGCGCTGCGGGACGTGGCGGTCGCCGACCTCGACGACGCGCTCGGCCGGCTCGACGACGAGACCCGCCGCCGGGTCCGGCACGTGGTCACCGAGGACCAGCGGGTGCTCGACACCGTCGCGCTGCTGCGCGCCAGCCGGGTACGCGAGATCGGCCCGCTGCTCACCGCCTCGCACGTCTCGATGCGGGACGACTTCGAGATCACCGTCCCGGAGATCGACACCGCGGTCGAGGCGGCGCTCGCGGCCGGGGCGCTGGGCGCCCGGATGACCGGCGGCGGCTTCGGCGGCTGCGTCCTCGCCCTGGTCGAGGCGGACCGCGCAAGCGCGGTCGCCGAGGTGGTCACCCAGGCGTACGCCGAGAAGGGCTTCGCCGCCCCCGCCACCGTGCCGGTCCTCCCCGCCCCCGGCGCCACCCGCCTCGACTGACCCCGCCCCCGCGGCGCTTCCGTGCGCCCTCGTGCATGGAAAGAGCGTCGCCGGGGAGCGTCAGGCGGTGTCGACGATCATGCCAGCGCCGACGGTGCGGTTGGTGGTCTCGTCGATGATGACGAAGCCGCCGGTGGTGCGGTTGCGCCGGTACTCGTCCGCCAGCAGTGGCACCGTGGTGCGCAGCCGGACCCGGCCGATCTCGTTGAGCTTCAGCTCGCCGGCCGCCTCGTCCCGGTGCAGCGTGTTGATGTCCAGCCGGTAGTACAGGCCACGCACGATCGCCCGCGCCGAGCGGGTGGTGTGCTTGATCGCGTACTTGCCGCCGACCTGCAGCGGGCGGGTCTCGTCCATCCAGCAGACCATCGCCTCGATGTCCTGCGACACCGCCGGGGCGTTGTTCGGCCGGCAGATCAGGTCGCCGCGCGAGATGTCGATCTCGTCTTGCAGGCGGACCGTCACCGACATCGGCGGGAACGCCTCGGCCACCGGACCGTCCGCCGTCTCCACCGACGAGATCCGGCTGGTGAAGCCCGACGGCAGCACCATCACCTCGTCGCCCGGCTTCAGCACGCCTGAGGCCACCTGCCCGGCGTAGCCCCGGTAGTCGGTGACCGTGGTCGACTGCGGGCGGATCACGTACTGCACCGGGAACCGGACGTCGACCAGGTTGCGGTCGGAGGCGATGTGCACCCGCTCCAGGTGGTGCAGCAGCGACGACCCCTCGTACCAGGGCATGTTCTCCGAACGGGTGACGATGTTGTCGCCCTTGAGCGCGGAGATCGGCACCACGGTCAGGTCCGGCACGTCGAGCTTCGCGGCGAACGCGGTGAACTCGTCGGCGATCCGTTCGAAGACCTCCTGCGAGAAGTCGACCAGGTCCATCTTGTTGACGCAGAGGACCAGGTGCGGCACCCGCAGCAGCGAACAGAGGAAGGCGTGCCGGCGGGACTGCTCCACCAGGCCCTTGCGGGCGTCGACCAGGATCAGCGCCAGATCGGCGGTGGACGCGCCGGTGACCATGTTCCGGGTGTACTGGATGTGCCCCGGGGTGTCGGCGATGATGAACTTCCGCCGCGGCGTGGCGAAGTAGCGGTACGCCACGTCGATGGTGATGCCCTGCTCCCGCTCGGCGCGCAGGCCGTCGGTGAGCAGCGCCAGGTTGGTGTACTCGTCGCCCCGGGCCGCGCTGACCGCCTCCACCGCGGCCAGCTGGTCGGTGAAGAGCGACTTGGTGTCGTACAGCAGCCGGCCGATGAGGGTCGACTTGCCGTCGTCCACGCTGCCGGCGGTGGCGAAGCGCAGCAGGTCCATCGGTCGGGCCGCCGTCTCGGGCGCGATCGTCTCGGCGGTCATCAGAAGTAGCCCTCCCGCTTGCGGTCCTCCATGGCGGCCTCGCTGACCCGGTCGTCGCCGCGGGTCGCGCCGCGCTCGGTGATCCGGGTGGCGGCCACCTCCTCGATCACCTTCTCCACGGTGTCGGCGTCCGACCGGACAGCCGCCGTGCAGGAGGCGTCGCCCACGGTGCGGTAGCGCACCCGGGCCTTGAACCGCTCCTCCCCCGCCCGGGGGCGGAAGAACTCGTTGACCGCGTAGAGCATGCCGTCCCGCTCGGCAACCTCGCGCTCGTGCGCGTAGTAGATCGACGGCAGCGGGATCCGCTCCCGGGCGATGTAGTGCCAGACGTCCAGCTCGGTCCAGTTGGACAGCGGGAAGACCCGGATCGACTCGCCCGGGTGGTGCCGGCCGTTGTACAGCGCCCAGAGCTCCGGCCGCTGGTTCTTCGGGTCCCACTGGCCGAACTCGTCGCGGAAGCTGAACACCCGCTCCTTGGCGCGGGCCTTCTCCTCGTCCCGGCGCGCGCCGCCGAAGAGCGCGTCGAAGCGGTGCTTCTCGACCGCGTCCAGGAGCACCGGGGTCTGGATCCGGTTGCGCGTCCCGTCGCCGGACTCCCGGACCAGGCCGCTGGCCAGGGCCTCGGGCACGCTCGCCACGACCAGGTGCAGGCCCAGCTCGGCGACCCGCTGGTCGCGGTACTCCAGCACCTCGGGGAAGTTGTGCCCGGTGTCCACGTGCATCACCGGGAAGGGGACGTTGGCCGGGGCGAACGCCTTCTGGGCCAGCCGGAGCATGACGATGGAGTCCTTGCCACCGGAGAAGAGCAGCACCGGGCGCTCCATCTCGGCGACCACCTCGCGCATCACGAAGATGCTCTCCGCCTCGAGCACATTTAGGTGGGAGACCTGGTAGAAGCGGGCGGGAGCGCTCATGACACGGGCTCGATCGGGGTGGATCCGCTCATGGATTCCAGACCTTTCCGGTCGGACACATCAAGAACAAGCGGTCAGGCTACCCGGAATGCCTCTGCAGCGCTGCAAGCAACCGGCTGGCGAGATCCTTGCGGCAGACCAGCAGGTCAGGCAGGCGCGGATCCGCCTCGTTGTATTTCAGCGCAGAACCGTCGATCCGGGAAGCGTGCAGCCCGGTGGCCGTCGCCACAGCCACCGGCGCGGCGGAGTCCCACTCGTACTGGCCGCCGGCGTGGATGTAGGCGTCCACGTCACCGGCCACCACCGCGGCGATCTTCGCGCCCGCCGAACCCATCGGCACCAGGTGCGCGTCCACGTCCTCGGCCAGGTCGGTCAGGAACACCGGCGGTCGGCTCCGGCTCGCCGCCAGCCGGATCATCCGCACGCCACCCGCGGTCGCCGCCTCCAACGTCATCGGCGGATACGCCGGCGGATAGTCCGTGCCCAGCACCCGGTGCTGCGCCGGCAGACCCACCGCCCCCGCCGTCAGGCCGTGCGGCGTCGGCGCGTTGCGCGCCCAGAGCGCCACGTGCACCGCCCAGTCCGACCGGCCCTCCTCGGCGAACTCCCGGGTGCCGTCCAGCGGGTCGACGATCCACACCCGGTCCGCGGTCAACCGGGACACCGCCCCGGTGCTCACCTCCGCCGCCCAGGCCAGCCGGGAGCCCTCGTCCTCCTCGGAGAGGACCGCGTCCCCCGGCCGCCACCGCGCCAACTCGGTCCGGATCAGGTCGTGCGAGACCTTGTCCCCCGCCGACTTCAACGCGCCCGGATCGGCGAAGCCCATCTCGGCACGCAGCTCCAGCAGCGCCTGCCCGGCCCGCGCCGCCAGCCACCGGGCGAACGCGCCGTCGATCATCGGAGGACTACCCACAACTCGCTCCCGTCGCCTCGCCGCGACCCACGTCGCGGTCGCGCCACGCCAGAAGGCGCAGACTACCGGCCGCGCCGGCCCGTTCCGGTACGCCCCACCCGGCAGCCGCTAACCGCCGTGGTACGCGTTCTGGGTCGGTTCGACACCCTTGGTCACCACCGACTCCACCACGTCCGCCGCCCGGTCCACCAGGAACTCCAGCTCCTTGCGCTCCGCGGCGCCGAAGTCCGACAGCACGTAGTCCGCCGGGTCCTGCCGCCCCGGCGGCCGGCCGACGCCGAACCGCACCCGGACGTACTCCTTGGTCCCCAGCGACTTGGACATCGAGCGCAGCCCGTTGTGCCCGCCCTCACCGCCGCCGATCTTGATCCGCACCTGGCCATACGGGATGTCCAGCTCGTCGTGGACGGCGATCACCCGCTGCGGCGGCACCTTGTGGAACTGCGCCAGGCCGGCCACCGGACCACCGGAGAGGTTCATGTACGTCAGCGGCTTCACCAGCACCAGCTTCGGCCCGCCGAAGCCCAGCCGCCCCTCGGCCACCTCCGCCACCGCCCGCTTGTGCCGGCCGAACTTCGCGCCCACCCGACCGGCCAGCAGGTCGGCGACCATGAAGCCGACGTTGTGCCGATTGCCGGCGTACTCCCGACCCGGGTTGCCCAGGCCGACCACCAGCCACGGCCCCGCCTCGTCCGTCACCTTCCGCCCCTCCCGCTCACCGCGTCAACGCCACCAGTGTCCCGATACGCCGACAGGCGCCCCCGGGTATCCCGGAAGCGCCTGCCGTGGACGATGCGACCGAATCAGGCCTCGGTCTTCGCCTCGGCGCTCTCCTCGCCCCCGGCGGAGGCCGGAGCCCCGGCCTCGGCGCCCTCGGACGACTCGGCGCTCTCCTCGCCGACTCCGGCCTCGACCTCCTCGTCGGCCACCACGACCTCGGGCAGGGTCGCCTCGAGCTGCTCGGCAGTCGGAGCGGCGGTCACCGCGGCGACCGGGGTCTCCGGGTCGGTGGCGAGCTCGACGCCCGCCGGCAGCTCGACGTCGGCGGCGGTGACCTGGTTGCCGGCCTCCATGCCCTCGATCGAGGCCTCCAGGTGGTCCGGCACCTTGGTGGCGTCGGCGGTCACCGAGAGGGTGTCGTGCTCGTGCACGATCAGGGTGTCCCTGGCGGCCTCACCGGTCAGGTGGACCGGGACCTCGACGGTGACCTTCTCGCCACGACGGACCAGCAGCAGGTCGACGTGCTCGAAGGTGTCCTTGATCGGGTCACGCTGGATCGCCTTCGGCAACGCCAGCACCTGGGTGCCGTCGCTGACCTCGATCGCGAAGAGCTGGTTGGCGCCGCCCTTACGGATCGCGGCGGCGAACTCGCGGGCGGGCAGCGCGATGTGCTTGGGCTTCTCGCCGTGGCCGTACAGCACGGCGGGCACCTTGCCGGCCCGGCGGGTACGACGGGCACCACCCTTGCCGAACTCGGTACGGGGCTCGGCGCTGATCTTTACCTCGGACACGGGGAAACTCCTGATGCTTTCGCTGCGGCGGCTTGTCGTCTGGCGGTGCTGGGCGAGGGGCTCGCTTGGGGCTCATGCGTCATGAACGCCTGCCCGGAGCACCGCGTCGATGACGGTGCCTCCGTACAGGCGCTTCTCAGCGGCCCGCCGGGCACCCTCGCCGTGGCAACCGCACTAGTCTACCCGAGCGGATTCCGAGGTTTCCGGCAGTCCCCTTATCACCGCTCCCGCCGGCGTGCAGCCTGACGGAAACGGTGATGGGGGGACGTCTCGGGCGCGGCCGTCGGCAGCGCTCGCGCCACCGCCGCCCGCGGCGTCGGTGGCCTCGCCCGCCGCGGTCAGCAGCTCAGCTCAGGCCACCGAAGAGGGTGGTCACCGACCCGTCGTCGAAGACCTCGCGGATCGCCCGCGCCAGCAGCGGCGCGATCGACAGCACGGTGAGCTTGTCGAGCTGCTTCTCCGGCGGCAGCGGCAGCGTGTTGGTCACCACGACCTCGCTGATCGGGCTGTTCTTCAGCCGCTCGGTCGCCGGGTCCGACAGCAGCGCGTGGGTGGAGGCGACCACGATCTCCGCCGCGCCCGACTCCTTGAGGATGTCGGCGGCCTTGGTGATCGTGCCACCGGTGTCGATCATGTCGTCGACGATCAGGCAGACCCGACCCTCGACCTCACCGACCACCCGGTTCGCCACCACCTGGTTCGGCTTCAGCGGGTCCCGGGTCTTGTGGATGAACGCCAGCGGGCAGCCGCCCAGCCGGTCGGTCCACCGCTCCGCCACCCGCACCCGGCCCGAGTCCGGCGCCACCACCGTCATCGGGCGGCCGGCGTACTTGCGCTCCACGTACTCGGCCAGCACGTCCATCGCGAAGAGGTGGTCCACCGGGCCGTCGAAGAAGCCCTGAATCTGCGCGGTGTGCAGGTCTACCGTGAGGATCCGGTTCGCCCCCGCCGTCTTCATCAGGTCGGCCACCAGGCGGGCCGAGATCGGCTCCCGGCCGCGGTGCTTCTTGTCCTGCCGGGAGTACGGGTAGAACGGCAGCACCACGGTGATCCGCTTGGCCGAACCGCGCTTCAGCGCGTCGATCATGATCAGGGTCTCCATGACCCAGGTGTTGACCCCGTGCGTGACGGACTGCACCACGAAGGCGTCCGAACCACGCACCGAGTCCTTGTACCGTACGAAGATCTCGCCGTTGGCGAACTCGTACGCGTCGGAAGGCGTCGGCGCGACGCCGAGCACCTCACCGATCTCCTTGGCCAGCTCCGGAAAGGCACGTCCGGAGAAGAGCATCAGGCTCTTGCGGTTTTCGGCGACGATGCTGCCCATGGGCCCGTCTGCTCCCGTTGGTCGGTGGTTCCCGGCGGCGGTGTGGGGCCGGGGACTATTCGGTTGCAGTATCCCCCGCGCCCGACGGCCGTCCCACGGTCTCGGCACCCCCGTGCAGTGGCTCACCTTCGCTTGCCGCCAAGGCACCCTCCGACGCACCCTCGGCGGCGGCCTGCCGGGCCCGCTCGGCCGCCGCCGCGGAGACCGTGCCCGGCCGCTTCCGGGCCACCCAACCCTCGATGTTGCGCTGCGGCGCCCGGGTCACCCCCAGCGCGCCCGGCGGCACGTCCTGGGCGATCGCGCTCCCCGCCGCGACGTACGCCCCGGCGCCCACCTCGACCGGCGCGATCAGGCTGGTGTCACAGCCGACGAAGGCTCCCTCGCCGACCGTGGTCCGGTGCTTGTTCACCCCGTCGTAGTTCACGAAGATCGTCGCCGCGCCGATGTTCGCCTTCGCCCCGATCGTCGCGTCACCGACGTACGACAGGTGCGGCACCTTCGCGCCCGCGCCGAGCTCGGAGTTCTTCACCTCGACGAAGGTGCCGACCTTCGAGTTCTCGGCCAGCCGCGCGGCCGGCCGCAGGTACGCGTACGGGCCGACGCTGGCGCCCGCGCCCACCTCGGCGCTCACCGCGTGGCTGCGCAGCACGGTCGCCGCCGGGCCGACCACCGTGTCGATCAGCGTCACGTCCGGCCCGACCACCGCCTCGGCGCCCACCACGGTGCTGCCGCGCAGCTGGGTGTTCTGGTCGATCACCGCGTCCCGCTCGACGGTCGCGGTCACGTCGATCCAGGTCGTCTCCGGGTCCAGGATGCTCACCCCGGTCCGCATCCAGCCCTCGTTGACCCGGTCGCGGAGCAGCTGGCGCAGCCCGGCCAGCTCCACCCGGTCGTTGCAGCCCAGCGTCTCCACGTGGTCGGCGGCCACGTGCACGCCGACCGGCTCACCGGCCGAGACGAGCAGGCCGAAGACGTCGGTGAGGTACTCCTCGCCCTGGTCGTTGTCGGTGGAGAGCTTGCCAAGCGCGTTTCGCAGCCGGACCACGTCGAAGGCGTAGATCCCGGCGTTGATCTCCCGCAGCGCACGCTGCGCCGGGGTGGCGTCCCGCTCCTCGACGATCTGCTCGAGCCGGCCCGCGGCGTCGCGCACGATCCGGCCCAGACCGGTCGGGTCCGGCACCTCGGCGGCCAGCACGGTCGCCGCCGCGCCCTCGCCCTCGTGCGCCTCGACCAGCGCGGCCACCGTCTCCGCGCGCAACAGCGGCACGTCACCGTTGATCACCACCACGGTGCCGGAGGCCTCCGGCACCGCCTCCAGCGCGATCCGCACGGCGTGGCCGGTGCCGAGCTGCTGGGCCTGCAGCACCGGGATCGCTTCGGGAGCGATCTCGGTCAGGTGGGCGCGGACCTGCTCGGCACCGTGCCCGACCACCACGACGGTGCGGTCCGCGGCCAGTGGCGCGGCCGCGGCCAGCACGTGGCCGAGGAGGGTACGACCGAGCAACGGGTGCAGCACCTTGGGCAGCGCCGACTTCATCCGCTTTCCCTCACCGGCGGCGAGCACGACGACGGTTCGAAGGTGGGGCTGGGGCACGACGTGGCTCCCGTCGGGAAGGCGACAGTCTCGCCGCCATGCTAACCAGACTGTCTGGGCACTTCGCCCCATACCCCGACTGATGGGGTGGACATCAGAGAAGGCTCGGCCGCCAGGGTTCGAACCTGAAACACGGGTACCAAAGACCCGGGTGTTGCCAATTACACCACGGCCGACTGTGACGCAAGACAGCTTAGCGCTCGCCTCGCAACGGCCCCACCCCTATGTGCTCGCATCGTCGAGCCCTCGGACCAGGCCCTCGAATGCGCGCGACGCCGCGCGGCCATCGTCGCTGTCGAGCGGGATGTGCTTCACCCACTGGTAGGCGGTTGACTTCGAAACCCCGAGCCTCCCGCCTGTCCCCGTGCGTTCGGTTGGACCGGCGAGCTGGTCGCACGGCACCGAACCGGGCGATGTCCGACGCGGCCACCTGACAGTATGGCCGGGTGACCGACACAGACGGGCACGACGGCAGGAACATCCCACTACAGGGCGTCACCGAGCGCCGGCGAGGTGACGACATGACGGAGGCCCCGGGCGGGGGGAACAGCGGCGGACGGCGCCGGGCGGTGCCGGCGGCGGCCGCGAAGCCGACCTCGCGGGTACGGATGTCGGCCGCTCAGCGGCGCGAGCAGCTGATCTCGATCGGTCGGCAGATCTTCGCCGAGAAGGGCTTCGACGCGACCTCCATCGAAGAGGTGGCGTCCCGCGCCAAGGTCTCCAAGCCGGTGGTCTACGAGCACTTCGGCGGCAAGGAGGGGCTCTACGCGGTGGTGGTCGACCGTGAGGTGCGGGCCCTGCTGGACCGGATCACCACCGCCCTGACCGCCGGGCATCCGCGGGAGCTGCTGGAGCAGGCGGCGATGGCCCTGCTGGGCTACATCGAGGAGGAGACCAGCGGGTTCCGCGTGCTGGTCCGGGAGTCGCCGCTGATGTCCGCGACGGGCAACTTCAGCAGCGTGATGAACGACGTCGGGCACCAGGTGGAGCACATCCTGGGCGCCGAGTTCTCCAGCCGGGGGTACGACCCGAAGCTGGCCGAGCTCTACTCGCAGGCCCTGGTGGGGATGGTGGCGTTGACCGGCCGCTGGTGGCTGGAGGTGCGCAAACCCCGCAAGGAGACGGTGGCCGCGCACCTGGTCAACCTGGCCTGGAACGGGCTGTCGCACCTGGAGGCGCAGCCGGGCCTGATAACCGCCCGCAAGCGGCCCTGAGTCGCGAGCGGGCCCGATCCGGGGTCAGCGGGTGCCGGCCTCCGAGATCGGGTGGCGACGGTTCATCCGCTCCGCCTCGGCGTGCTCGTGGCTGCCGATCTTGTCGTAGAGCCCGGTGGCGAGCAGGAGCAGCCCGAAGATCAGCGAGACGATCACCGTGGACATCGAGAAGTTGAGGAAGTTCGCGCCGGTCTGCAGCACGGACATCATGGCGATGCCGGTGACCAGAAAGACCACCCCGGCGGTCAGGTTCATGTAGTGGCCGAGGTTGCCGCGGCGTGAGGCGCCGATGATCAACACGATCCCGAAGACCACCGACACCAGCGAGAACGCCAGGTTGGTACGGAGCCCGAGGACCCAGTTGCTGCTCCGGCCGAAAAGCGGATCGCCCCAGGTCTGGACGACGCCCCAGACGCCGAAGACGAGGATGTAGAGCCCGACGAGTCCGGCGAAGACCCGGTAGAGCGGACGCGCCGGGTGGTTCACCGGAAAATGCGCCATGACCCCTCCGTCCCAGTAGGAGCAATTCAGGAGAATTGTCACCCGAACAAGGAGCGGATGTCGGTCAAACGCCAAGGCCCGGCGCGGAGCCGGGCCACGACGAAAGATGTCCCACCCCGCCCGGCCAGCAAGGCCACAGACGGAGCGGGACCACGACAGGTTCTCGCCGGAGCCCGACCCGTGGAGGGACCAGGCCCGACCGCCCGGGGCGGCTCGGGCTCCGGTGAAAACCAACAAGCGCGATCAGAGGACGAGACGAGCCTTCTGCCAGGCGTCCTGCTCCTCGTCGGTGCCGACCTTGCCGTACATGCCGACCATCAGCAGGACGAGGCTGAGGGTCATCAGCACGATGATCGTCATGATGTTGAAGTTGGCGATGTTGGCGTCGGTCCGCACGAAGGCCAGCCCGGCCAGGCTGATCACCATGATGGTGTACGCCAACCACTGGTTGATCGCCACGTCGAGGTTGCGGCCGATCACGGTGCCGGCCAGCACGGCGATGCCGAGCAGCACGGAGAGCAGCGAGAATCCGAGGTTGGTCCCCTGGCCGAGGATCTTGGTGTCATCCTGGGCGAGCATGTCGTTGCCGACGCTCACGATGATGCCGAGCGCACCGAAGACCACCAGGTACAGACCGACGAGCCCGCCGATCGCCCGGTAGACCGGCCGCGCGGGGTGGTTGACGGGGGTGTGGGCCATGACTGTGTCTCCAACGCCGTTCGGATGAGAGGTCGACGACGATTGTCCCGCACGGCGAGATGTGGCGTCGCACACGGGGGCCGTCGTGTGGTCGGAGCCCGGCCGACGGCGGTCAGACCGGCGGGATCTCGTCGGCCAGGGCCAGCCAGCTCTCCTCGGTCCGCTCCCGTTCGGCACGCAGCTCCTTGAGCTGAGCGTCGAGTTCGGCGACCCTGGCGTAGTCGGTGGCGTGCGTGGCGAGCTGGTCGAGCAGCGCGGTCTCCTTCTGCTCCAGCTTGCCGATCTGGCGTTCCAGCCGGGTCAGTTCCTTGCGGGCCTGCCGGGCCTCGGCGGCGGACATGCCGGTCGCGGCCGGGGCGCCCGGCGCGGCCGTGGGGGCCGCCGCGGTGCGCGCCGGCTCGGCCCCGCCGGCCCGCGACAGGTACTCGTCGACGCCGCCGGGCAGATGCACCAGCCGGCCGTCGCCGAACATCCCGTACACCGACTCGGTGACCCGCTCGATCAGGTACCGGTCGTGGCTGGCCACGATGACCGTGCCGGGCCAGGAGTCGAGCAGGTCCTCCAGCGCGGCGAGGGTGTCGGTGTCCAGGTCGTTGGTGGGCTCGTCGAAGAGGAGCACGTTCGGCTCGCCGGCGAGCAGCCGGAGCATCTGCAGCCGGCGGCGCTCCCCACCGGAGAGGTCGCTGACCGGGGTCCAGAGCCGCCGGTCGTCGAAGCCGAAGACCTCGGCGAGCTGGGCGGCGGAGACCTCCCGGTCGCCGAGCTGCACCCGGCGGGCGACCTCCTCGACGGCTTCGAGGACCCGCAGGTGGCCGGGGAGTTCGGCCAGTTCCTGGGAGAGGAAGGCCGGCTTGACGGTCGAGCCGGTGGCGAACCGGCCGCCGTCGGGGCGGGTCAACCCGGCCAGCATCCGCAGCAGGGTGGTCTTGCCTGCGCCGTTGCGGCCGAGGATGGCGATCCGGTCGCCGGGCCCGACCTGCCAGGTGGCGCCGTGCAGGATCTCCTTCGGGCCGGCGTGCAGGGTGACGTGTTCCAGGTCGTACACCTGCTTGCCGAGTCGGGCGGTGGCGAGCCGTTGCAGCGACATGGTGTCGCGCGGCTCCGGGACGTCGGCGATCAGCGCGTTGGCGGCGTCGATCCGGAACTGGGGCTTGGACGTCCGGGCGGGCGGGCCGCGGCGCAGCCAGGCGATCTCCTTGCGGAGCAGGTTCTGCCGGCGGGCCTCGGTGGCCGCGGCGACCCGCTCGCGCTCGACGCGGGCCAGGGTCCAGGCGGCGAAGCCGCCCTCGTACGCCCGGACGGTCTGGTCGGCGACCTCGAAGGTGGTGGTGCAGACCGCGTCGAGGAACCACCGGTCGTGGGTGACCACGACCAGCGCGCCCTTGCGGCCGACCAGGTGCTTCGCCAGCCAGTCGACGCCGCCGACGTCGAGGTGGTTGGTGGGCTCGTCGAGGATCAGCAGGTCGGACTCGCGGACCAGCAGCGCGGCCAGGGCCACCCGGCGCCGCTCGCCGCCGGACATCGGGCCGACGGGCTGGTCGAGGCCGAGGTGCGGCATGCCGAGGCCGTCGAGGATGGCCCGGACGCCGGCGTCGCCGGCCCACTCGTGCTCGGCGCCCATGCTCTGGCCGAGCCAGGCGGTGCCGAGCACCACGTCCCGGACGGTGGCGTCGGGGGCGAGCGTGAGGCTCTGCGGCAGCCAGAGAACCCGCAGGTCGCGGCGGTGGGTGACCCGGCCGTCGTCCGGCTCCTCCTGCTTGGTGAACAGCCGCAGCAGGGTGGACTTGCCGGCGCCGTTGAGGCCGACCACGCCGATCCGGTCGGCGTCGTCGAGGCCGAGTGAGACGTCGGTGAGCAGCGGCCCGGCGGCGCCGTACCCCTTGGACACCCGGTCCAGGTTGACGATGTTGGCCACGACCTCACCTACCTCCCATGATCAAGGCGTCCCGGTGCCGGCGGGCACCTGGGGACGCCTGGAACCTCAAGGGTACGCGGGCGCCGGGTCAGCTGATCCGCGCACAGGCCACGGCCGATGCGCGGCGCCGGGCTCGCGGCCCGCTGTGCGGTTCACCGGCGGCTTCACTCATCGACGCTGTCGTGCAGTAACCGCTCCGCCAGCTCCGTCCGGGCGTAGAGCACCACCCGGCCGGCCCTGACCCGGTTGAGCAGGCCGGTGCGCAGCAGCACACCGAGGTGTTGGGAGACCGCGCTCGGAGTGACGTCGAGTCGCCGTGCCAGGTCGCTGGTGGAGGTCGGAGCCTCGATCGCCGCCAGCAGACCCGCCCGGGCGGCGCCGATCAGATCAACGACCGCTCCGACCGGCCGGGGCGGCGAGGTCTCCCAGAGCGTGGCGATGCCCCGCGCGGGATAGGCCACCGTCGGCGGTCGCGACGGGCTGACCGGGCTGACCGCCTGTGGCAGGAACAGGGCCGGTACCAGCCAGAGCCCCCGGCCCGCGACCGGGACGTCGTAATGCAGCGCGTGACTGACGTGCAGCCGGTACTCGCCGTCGGCGAACCGGGCCCGGCGATCCAGTTCGGCCAGCACCGCCGCGGCACCGTCCCGGGCGAGCAGCCGAGCCCGGTACAGCAGGTCGGCCTCCAGCAGGGCGCGCATGCGCGGCCAGTGCGGCTCGATCGCGAGGTGCCAGTAGAACCGGAGCGCCTCCGCGATGACGGGGGGTGCCATGACTGGCGGCAGCGGGTGCCGGCCGTAGACGGTACGAAAATCGGCCACGGCCGACGCGGTGGGCGTCTCCTGCACCCGCCGCAGCTCTTCGGCGAAGTCAGGAAGCGGCGTCTCCGGCCGCGGGGTCAGAAAATCCGGCAGCCAGCCGCGGTCGGGACTGAGCAGCCCGTCGAGGGCCGCGAGCCGGTCTCGCGGAGCCTCGGCGAGCGCCGCCCGGGTCCGCCGGATCCAGGGCAGATGCAGGACGTACCGTTCCGGCCAGCGCAGCGCCCAGAGGCTGGTGACCGTCTCCAACAGCGGCGAATACGCGAACCGCGTGTCAGCGAGGTCGTTGACACCGAGTCGGTAAGTGATCATTAAGCGATATACTAAAACTCTGGCGACCCCCGGGGCGGCCAGGATGGGCTCAACGCATGTCTCTCGTCGTACACCAGGTGACCCGTCCGCTCGGCACGCCCACTTTCGACCAGTTCGCCTACCTCGAGGTACCCACGCCCGTGCCCGGCACCGGCGAGGCGCTGGTGGAGAACCTCTACCTTTCGGTCGACCCGTACATGCGGGAAGCCATGAATGAGGACGAGCTGGGGACGCCCATGGAGGGCCGGTCCATCGGGCGGGTGGTCCGTTCCGCCGCCTCCGGCCTTGACGTCGACCATCTGGTCTTCCATCGCCAGGGCTGGCGCAGCCACGCCATCGTGACCCCGTCGGACGTCCGGGTCCTTCCCGAGCTGCCGGGCGTACCCCTCACCGCCTACCTGGGGGTCCTCGGCGGGACAGGGCTCTCGGCGTACGCGGGGTTGACCCAAGTCGCCCGCCTGCAACCCGGCGAGACGGTCTTCGTCTCGGCGGCGGCCGGCGCGGTCGGCGGCGCGGTCGGCCAGTTCGCCCGTCAGCTCGGGGCGGAACGGGTCATCGGCAGCACCGGAACCGCGGCCAAGGCCGCACACCTGCTCACCAACCTGGGTTTCGACGCCGCGGTCGACTACACCGCAGGGGACCTGACCGCTCAACTGGCCGCCGCGGCGCTCGGCGGCGTTGACGTCTACTTCGACAACGTCGGTGGAAGCCACCTTGAGGCGGCCATCGACGTGTTACGCGACCACGGCCGGATCGCCTGGTGCGGGGCGGTGGCACAGTACAACGCTCTCACCGCGCCGGCCGCCCCACGCAACCTCTTCACCATCGTCGCCAAGCAGCTACGACTGGAGGGGTTCCTGGTCCGGGACTACCAGCACCTGCAACCGGAGCTGGAGAAGTTCGTCGTACCGCGGCTGCGCGACGGACGGATCGTGGTGGACGAGACGGTCGTCGACGGCCTGACGAACATGGTCGACGCCTTCCTGTCGATGTTGAGTGGCGGCAACACCGGCAAGATGCTCATCCGGCTCTGACTGTGCGGCCGCGGCACGCTGGCTGTGCGGCCGCGGCACGCTGGCTCGGGTCAGCTGATCCGGGCGCCAGCCACCGGCCCGTGTGCGACACGGGCCTCCCGGCACACCTCGGCGGCCTCCAACTCGGCGGCGATCCGGCCGGCGTGCGCCTCGTCGGTGGCGAGGAAGACGCAGGTCGGGCCGGAGCCGGAGACGATCCCGGCGAGCGCGCCGGCCGTCTCCCCGGCCTTGAGGGTGTCGGCCAGGGCGGGGCGCATGGCCAGGGCGGCGTCCTGGAGGTCGTTGCCGAGGGTGGCGGCGAGCACCCGGGGGTCGCGCTGGCGCAGCGCGGCGAGCAGGGCGTCGGTGCTGCCCAGCGGCTCGCCGGCGGTGCCGGCGTCACGGAGCCGGTCCAGTTCCCGATAGGCGGCCGGGGTGGAGAGGCCGCCGTCGGCGACGGCGACCACCCAGTGCCAGGAGGTGGGGCGGGCCAGCACCGGGCTGACCGCCTCGCCCCGGCCGGTGCCGAGCGCGGTGCCGCCGTAGATCAGGAACGGCACGTCGGAGCCGAGGTCGGCGGCGATCCCCGCCAACTCGTCGCGGGACAGCCCGGTGCCCCAGAGCGCGTCGCAGGCGACCAGGGCGGCCGCCGCGTCGGCGCTGCCGCCGGCCAGCCCGCCGGCGAGCGGGATCTGCTTGCGCAGGTGCAGCCGGGCGTGCGGCAGGACGCCGGCGTACCCGGCGAGCGCGTGGGCGGCCCGGATCACCAGGTTGGAGTCGTCCAGGGCCAGCTCGCCGGTGCCCTCGCCCTCCATGGTCAGGGCGAGCGTGTCGCCCCGGCGGGCGGTGAGCTCGTCGTAGATGGAGATCGCGTGGTAGACGGTGTTCAGCTCGTGGTAACCGTCGTGCCGCAGCGGCCCCACCCCGAGGTGCAGGTTGACCTTCGCGGGCACCCGGACCTTGACCGGTCCGCTGGCCCCGCGTCGCTCGTCCTCGTCGTCCGGTCGCCAGGCCTCGGTCACTGGGTGGTGTCCCGGACAGGCAGCCGGATGTCGAACGGCTTCTCCACGATCAGCTCCTCGGCGGAGTCGGCGGCCGGTCCGTACCGGCCGTCAACCGGGTCGTACGCGTACCCGTGCGGGTGCCCGCGGCGGGCACGGCGCCAGCCTACTGTGCGGCGGGCGTGGCGGCCGGGGCCGACGCGGCGATGGCGGCGAACTGCTCGACGGTGAGTGACTCCCCGCGGGCACCAGGGTCGACGAGGGCGGCGGTGAGCGCGGCGGCGGCCCGGTCGGCGCCGCCGGCCCAGCCGGCGAGCGCGGCGCGCAGGGTCTTGCGGCGCTGCGCGAACGCGGCGTCGACCACGGCGAAGACCGCCTCCCGGGTGACGTCGTCGCGGGGCGGTTCGCGGCGGGTGAAGGCGACCAGGCCGGAGTCGACGTTCGGCACCGGCCAGAACACGTTCGGTGGCACCCGGCCGGCGGCCCGGGCCCGCGCGTACCAGGCCAGCTTGACCGAGGGGATGCCGTACACCTTGGAGCCGGGACCGGCGACGAGCCGGTCGGCGACCTCCTTCTGCACCATCACCAGGCCCTGCCGGAGGGTGGGCAACTCGGCGAGCAGGTGCAGCACCACCGGCACGGCGACGTTGTAGGGCAGGTTCGCCACCAGCGCGGTGGGCGCCGGGTCGGCCAGCTCGGCGGCGTGGACCCGCAGCGCGTCGGCCCGGTGCACGGTGAGCCGGGCGGCGTCCGGGCCGGCGTGCCGGGCGGCGGTCTCCGGCAGCGCCCCGGCCAGCGTGGGGTCGATCTCGACGGCGTGCACGTGCGCGGCGACCGGCAGCAGGGCCAGCGTCAGCGAACCCAGGCCCGGGCCGACCTCCAGCGCCACGTCGTCCGGGGCGAGCCCGGCGGCGGTGACGATCCGGCGGACGGTGTTCGGATCGTGCACGAAGTTCTGGCCGAGCCTCTTGGTGGGGTTCACGCCGAGGCGCGCGGCGAGTTCCCGGATCTCCGCCGGGCCGAGGAGTCCGGTCACGCCCCGTAGCGTAGCGGCGGCGTCCGGCTCGCTCACCACGGGCCGAAGACCCGGTCGCCGGTGGCGGAGATGGCGGCGCAGAGTTCGTCGAGGTCGGCGCCGGTGGTCGCGGCCAGCGACCGGACCGTCAGCGGGATCAGGTACGACGCGTTCGGCCGGCCGCGGTGCGGCATCGGGGTCAGGTACGGCGCGTCGGTCTCCACCAGGATCTGGTCGATCGGGGTGAGCGCGGCGGCCTCGCGCAGCGCGGCGGCGCTGCCGAAGGTGACCGTGCCGGCGAAGCTGAGCAGGTAGCCCCGGCGCACGCACTCGGCGGCGAACCCGGCGTCGCCGGAGAAGCAGTGCAGCACCACCGTGTCGGGGGCGCCCTCGTCGTCGAGGATGCGCAGCACGTCGGCGTGCGCGTCCCGGTCGTGGATGACCAGCGCCTTGCCGTACCGCTTGGCGATGGCGATGTGCGTCCGGAAGCTCTCCTCCTGGACAGCGCGCCCCTCGTCGCCGGTACGGAAGAAGTCCATCCCGGTCTCGCCGACGCCGCGGACCCGGTCCCGGCCGGCGAGCGCCTCGATCTCGCGCAGCGCCTCGTCCAGGTCGGCCAGCCGGGGCGCCTCGTTCGGGTGCAGCGCGACGGTGGCCAGCACCGCAGGGTACTTCTCGGCCACGTCCGCGCCCCAGCGGGAGGAGTCGACGTCGACGCCGACCTGGACCAGCCGGTCCACGCCGACGGCGGCGGCCACCTCGATCGCGGCGGCGACCGGGTCGTCGGCGGGGCCGCCGCCGGGCACCCCGGCCTCGCTGACCGTGATGTCGAGGTGGGTGTGGCTGTCCAGCACGGGGCGGGGCAGCGCCTCCGGCGCGGGCGGGAACTCCCCGGCCCGGCGGGCGGCACGCTGCTTGCGGGTTCCGGTCGGCTCACTCATCCCGGCCAGCATCACACACCAGCACCGGGCCACGTTTCCGGGTCGCCATCGACTGTTCACCAGTTCGGCATGCGGGCCGCTTAGCGTCACGGGAGTGAGCGTCACCCCTCAGGCCAGCGGCGCCGCGTCCGAACGGACCGGGCTGCACGTGACGTACGACGGTGCGGTGTACCCGGCGGAGGAGCTCGCCCGGGGCGCGGCCTACGAGCTGTTCAGCGCCGACGAGGTGGTCGGGTTCCAGTGGTCGCCCCGTCCCGGCACGATGCAGCCGTGGCGGAAGTTCGTGCACGCCACCGAGGTGACCGCGGTGCACGGCGCGCCGGAGCCGGCCGAGGAGCCGGAGGCGCCGCTGATGGTGCCGCTGCACCGGGACCGGGGCTGGCCGCACGTGCACCAGGCCAGCCAGCAGCCGACGGCGGCCGGTGACCCGGCGCTCACGGCGGTGCGCGGCTCGGCGGTGATCCGGCGCGGCACCCGCATGGTCAAGGTGCTCTCCGCCCGGCAGCTCGCCGGGTACGTGCGGGGCTGGCTGCCGCACGGCTTCTGCTACCGCGAGCACGACGTGGCCCACCTGCGGACGCCGGCGGCACTGGCGGTGCTGCGCGGTGACGGCACGAGCGGCCGGGACGGCACCGACATCGCGTACGCGTTGCGCTGGCGGGCCGCCGACCCGGGCGACTACGACGTGCCGGCCGGCGAGGCGCACCGGGGCCTGCTGGCGTTGCCGCCGCGGGACCGGCTCGGCCCGCCGGTGCTGGGCACCGGGTTCGTGCCCAGCTCGGCGCAGCTGATCCCGGAGTTCGTCACCCGCGACTTCGCCGACCTGCCGTTGCCGGCGAACGCCACCCTGCTCGCCTACCCGGCCGAGGGCGTGGAGGTGGTGCTCTACAGCTACCAGGCGGAGCAGCGGGGCTGGCTGCGGATGGTGGGCCCACAGTGGCGGCACCTGCTGTCGGCGGTGCCGGGGCTCTCCCCCGACCAGGAGTACGTCCCGACCGGCGACGCGCCCCGCTCGACCCAGCTGGTCGGCGGCTACGGCGGCAGCGAGTACGAGGCGGTGGCCGACCTGCCCGGCGGGTTCCGGGTGCTGGCGATGACCCGGGCGGCCCGGTACCCGGTGGACTCGGTGGCCCGCCGGCTGCGGTACGCGCACTGGCGGGGCGTGCCCTGCCTGGTGCTCCGGGAGGAGGCGGGCTGGCTGCGGCTGCGGTTGTGCCGGCCGGATCCGGACGCGGTGATCGACACCGGGGCGCAGTGCCACGAACGGGGCGTCTACGAGACGTGGGCGCCGGGCACGGAGGTCACCGACGACCAGGTGGTGGACGTGCCGTACGCGCTGGCATAACGGCGGCCGGGGCGGGAAAGCGCGGGCGTCTGACGTCCATGCATCAGGAGCCCGAATGCCTTTCATCACCGTCGGCGCGGAGAACTCCGCGCCCATCGACCTGTACTACGAGGACCACGGTTCGGGTCAGCCGATCGTGCTGATTCACGGCTTCCCGTTCAACGGCGCCACCTGGGAGAAACAGGCCGGCGCGCTGCTGGAGGCCGGCTACCGGGTGATCACGTACGACCGGCGGGGTTTCGGCGCGTCCAGCCAGCCCGCGACGGGGTACGACTACGACACCTTCGCCGCCGACCTCGACATGATCATGACCGAGCTGGACCTGCGGGACACGGTGCTGGTCGGCCACTCGATGGGCACCGGTGAGGTGACCCGCTACCTGGGCACGTACGGCTCGAACCGGGTCAACCAGGCGGTGCTGCTGGCGCCGCTGGCCCCGTTCCTGCTGAAGACCGCGGACAACCCGGAGGGCGTGGACCAGAGCCTCTTCGACGGCTTCAAGCAGGCCATCCGGGCCGACCGGTTCGCCTTCCTCACCCAGTTCTGCAACAACTTCTTCAACTGGGACCAGAACAAGGGGAAGCTGGTCAGCGAGGAGGCGTACCGGGCGCACTGGAACATCGGCGCGCAGGCGTCGGCCAAGGGCACGCTGGACAGCGTGGACGCCTGGCTGACCGACTTCCGGGGTGACGTGCCGCGGATCGACGTGCCGGTGCTGATCGTGCAGGGCGACCAGGACAACGTGCTGCCGTACCCGGTGACCGGGCAGCGGTTGGCGCCGATGCTGCCCAATGGCCAGTTGGTGACGCTGAACGGCGCCCCGCACGGCACACCCTGGACGAACGCGGACGAGGTCAACCAGGCGATCATGAGCTTCATCAGGCAGCCGCGCATGGCCCGCGCCTGACCGGCGAAAACCCGACGCGGCCCCCGGAGACACCCCGGGGGCCGCGTCGACGCGGGTGCGGTCAGCCGGCCAGCCGGGCCAGCTCCTCCTCGACGATGACCGGGTCGAGTTTGCGGAAGACCGGCTTCGGCGCGGCGAGCGGCCTGCCGGCCTCCATCGGTACGGACTCCCAGCGCGCCCCGACCGTGTAGTCCCCGGTCAGCACCGGGTACGCCGGCCCGCCGTCGAGGTCCTCGACCTCCTCGATGACCGGCATCGGCGCGTGCACGCCGGTGCCGCCGAGCAGCTCGTGGATCTTCTGCGCGGAGTGCGGCAGGAACGGGGTGAGCAGTGTGTTGGCGTCGCTGACCACCTGGAGGGCGACGTGCAGAATGGTGCCCATCCGCGGCTTGTCCGCCTCGCCCTTGAGCTTCCACGGGGCCTGCTCGGAGAGGTACCGGTTGGCCTCGGCGACCACCCGCATCGCCTCGCCGATGGCCTGCTTCTGCCGGTGCTTGGCGATCAGGTCGCCGACCGTGGCGAAGCCGGCCCGTGCGGTGGCGAGCAGCGCCTCGTCGGCCTCGGTGAGCCCGGCCGGGTCGACCGGCGGGATCGCGCCGAAGTTCTTCGCCGCCATCGAGACGGACCGGTTCACCAGGTTGCCCCAGCCGGCGACCAGCTCGTCGTTGTTGCGGCGGAGGAACTCGGCCCAGGTGAAGTCGGTGTCGTTGCTTTCCGGCCCGGCGGCGGCGATGAAGTAGCGCAGCGCGTCGGCGTCGTACCGCTCCAGGAAGTCCCGGACGTAGATGACCACCTTGCGGGACGAGGAGAACTTCCGCCCCTCCATGGTCAGGTACTCGCTGGAGACCACCTCCGTGGGGAGGTTGAGCCGGCCCAGCTCGCCCGGCTCGCCGTCGCGCCCGCCCTCGCCGGAGTAGCCGGAGAGCAGCGCCGGCCAGATCACCGAGTGGAAGACGATGTTGTCCTTGCCCATGAAGTAGTAGCCGCGGGCGTCCTTGCCCTCGCCATCGGCGGACCACCACCTGCGCCAGGCCTCCGGGTCGCCGGTGCGGCGGGCCCACTCGATGGAGGCGGACAGGTAGCCGATCACCGCGTCGAACCAGACGTAGATCCGCTTGTCGCCCCGGTCGCGCCAGCCGTCGAGCGGGATCGGCACGCCCCACTCCAGGTCCCGGGTGATGGCCCGGGGCTGCAGGTCGTCGAGCAGGTTCCTCGAGAACCGCAGCACGTTGGGGCGCCAGCCCTCCCGGGTGTCCAGCCACTGCCGTAGCGCGTCGGCCAGGGCGGGCAGGTCGAGGAAGAAGTGCTCGGTCTCGACGAACTCCGGCGTCTCACCGTTGATCTTGGACTTGGGGTTGATCAGGTCGATCGGGTCGAGCTGGTTGCCGCAGTTGTCGCACTGGTCGCCGCGGGCGCTGTCGTAGCCGCAGATCGGGCAGGTGCCCTCGATGTAGCGGTCGGGCAGTGTCCGGCCGGTGGACGGGGAGATCGCGCCGGTGGTGACCTTGGGGACGATGTAGCCGTTGCGGTGCAGCCCCACGAAGAGTTCCTGGACCACCGCGTAGTGGTTGCGGGTGGTGGTGCGGGTGAACAGGTCGTACGACAGCCCGAGCGCCCGCAGGTCCTCGGCGATCACCCGGTTGTACCGGTCGGCCAGCTCGCGCGGGGTGACCCCCTCGGTGTCGGCCTGCACCTGGATCGGCGTGCCGTGCTCGTCGGTGCCCGAGACCATGAGCACGTCGTGACCGGCCATCCGCATGTACCGGGAGAAGACGTCGGAGGGAACGCCGAATCCGGATACGTGGCCGATGTGGCGCGGGCCGTTGGCGTAGGGCCAGGCGACCGCGGCGAGAACGTGACTCATGACCAGCAAGCCTAGTGACCGGCTCCGGGTGCCCGCGAACCAATAGGCCTCCCCGGCCCGGCGGATCCGAATCGAGCCGTTCGTCCGATTTGCCGCCGACGCGCGGCCTGAGCTGCCCGGGCCTTCCGACGGCGCGGTGTCCAATGACTGTCTTGACTGGTAGACGAGCGGGGCACGACGAGGTCAGGCGGGCCACTGCTGATCACCCTGGAATTCCTGATCGCCGCCTGGTGAGCCCCGCCGTCAGCGGTGCACGACGGTGTAGACGTCCCGCCGGCGAAGCCCGTACCCGGTGGCAACCTCGCTGATCGCGTCCCGGCGGGACATACCGGCGGCCTCGCGCTCGGCCACCGCGGCGCGCAGCGCGTCGTCGTCGGGCCGCTCGGCCGGGGTGGCCGGCGCGCCGGCCACCACCAGGGTGATCTCGCCGCGCGGTTCACCCTCGGCGGCCCAGTCGGCCAGCTCACCGAGCGGCCGGCGGACGACCTCCTCGTACGTCTTGGTCAGCTCGCGGCAGAGCGCGGCGGGGCGGTCGGCGCCGAACGCCGCGGCCAGGTCGGCCAGCGCGCCGGTGATCCGGTGCGGCGCCTCGAAGAACACCAGCGTGCGCTCCTCGGCGGCGAGCGCCCGCAGCCGGGACCGGCGGGTCCCGGGCGAGCGGGGCAGGAAGCCCTCGAAGCAGAACCGGTCGCAGGGCAGGCCGGACAGGGCCAGCGCGGTGGTGACCGCGCTCGGCCCGGGGGCGGCGGTGACCGGCACGCCAGCGTCGAGGGCGGCCCGGACCAGCCGGTAGCCGGGGTCGGAGACGCTGGGCATCCCGCCGTCGGTGACCAGCGCGACCACGTACCCGGCGGTGAGCACCTCGGCCAGCTCGGGGGTGCGCCGTTCCTCGTTGCCCTCGAAGTAGGAGACGATCCGGCCGGGGACGGTGACGTCGAGGTCGCGGGCCAGCCGGGTGAGCCGGCGGGTGTCCTCGGCGGCGACCACGTCGGCGGTGGCGAGCACCTCCCGGAACCGGGCCGAGGCGTCGGCGGGGTTGCCCAGCGGCGCGCCGAGCAGGATCAGGCGCCCAACCTCGGACATTTCACCCACGGAGTGTGCTCCTTCATCGACAGCGGTGCCAATCTCGGCGACGACCGACGCCACCGGGCACCTTCGCAGCCTACGATCGCCGGGTGACGAGTGCGGCGACAGCACAGAGCGCGAACGCGGACCGGCCCGAGCAGGTGACCTCACCGGCCGGTGACGGTGGCATCCCGGCGGTGGTCCGCCGCCGGCTCGCCACCGTCGAGGCCCGGCTGGACGTGAACTCGTGGATCGCCACCGCCGTGGTGGTGGCGATCGCCGCGGTGCTGCGCCTGCTCGGGCTGAGCGGTCCCAAGGGCAAGATCTTCGACGAGATCTACTACGCCCGGGACGCCTACGGGCTGATCGACAAGGGCGTCGAGTGGAACTACAAGGACAACGGCCCGTCGTACGTGGTCCACCCGCCGCTGGGCAAGTGGCTGATCGGGCTCGGCGAGTGGGCCTTCGGCTACCAGGACCAGGAGCTCAACATCTCCGTCCCGGGCCACCTGTTCACCACCGCCCCGGAGTTCGGCTGGCGGATCGCGGCGGCGCTCGCCGGCATCGTCTCGGTGCTCATGCTGACCCGGATCGCGCGGCGCATGTTCCGCTCCACCACGCTGGGCTGCGCCGCCGGCCTGCTGCTCGCGCTGGACGGCTTCCACCTGGTGCTCTCCCGTACCGCGCTGCTCGACATCTTCCTGCTGCTGTTCGTGCTGGCCGCCTTCGGCGCGCTGGTCCTGGACCGGGACGCCCGGCGGCGGCGCTGGAGCCGGGCCCTGGCGGCCGGGTTGGACCCGACCACGCCCGGGCGGGCCGGGCGGCCGGCCGGTGGCTGGCGGACCTGGCCGTGGTGGCGGCTGGTCGCCGGGGTGCTGCTCGGCTGCGCCTGCGCGGTGAAGTGGAGCGCGGTCTACTTCGTGCCGGCGTTCGGGCTGCTGGTGCTGCTCTGGGAGGTCGGTGTCCGCCGTTCCGCCGGAGTACGCCGCCCGTGGCGCGACGCGCTCCTGGACGAACTGCCCTGGCTGGTGCTCGCCGGGCTGCTGATCGTCGGGACGTACCTGGCCACCTGGTCGGGCTGGCTGCTCACCGACGACGGCTACTACCGGCTGGCGTCCCGCTACCCGAACACTCCCGGGCTCAGCGACACCCCGATCATCGGGGCGCTGAACAACCTGTTCCAATATCACAAGGCGGCGTTCGACTTCCACACCGACCTGGAGACGCCGCACAAGTACCAGTCCTGGCCATGGCAGTGGCTGCTGCTCGGCCGGCCCGTCGCCTTCTACTGGTCCGGCGACGGCGCCTGCGGCGCCCCGAGCTGCGCCTCGGAGATCCTGCTGCTCGGCACGCCGCTGCTCTGGTGGTCGTTCCTGCCCGCCCTGGCGGCGCTGGCCTGGCTGGGCCTGGCCCGGCGGGACTGGCGGGCCGGGGCGATCCTGCTCACCGTCGCCACCGGCCTGCTGCCCTGGTTCTGGTTCGCCCTCGACGGCCGGACGATGTTCTCCTTCTACGCCGCCCCGGTGCTGCCGTTCCTGGTGCTGGCCGTGGTCTACGTCCTCGGCGCGATCGTCACACCGACCGTCCCGGACGGCCCCGCGCCGGCCGACCCCGAGGAGGCGGCGGAGCGGGGTGCCGACCGGCGGATGGTGGGCGGCGTGATCGTGGGCGCGTACGTGCTGCTGGTGGCGCTCTGCTTCGCGTACTTCTATCCGATCTTCGTGGGCCACGTGCTGCCGTACGACGACTGGTCGGCCCGGATGTGGCTGGACGGGCGCTGGATCTGATCCGCGCCCCTCGTCGGCCCGTCGCCCGCCGTGGCTTCCCGGCCGGCCTCCGGGGACACCGCGGGCTCGCTACCGCCCATGCCCGCCGGGTCCGGGCGGCGGGATGGCCGCCGAGCCGCTGATTCGTTCACGTCATCAGTTCCAAAGGGCGCGACAGAGGTCCCACCGGGATCGGCGGCGTGGAGGAATTGCGCGCGCCGGAGCACGGGAGGCGGAACAGCCGACCAGCCGGGCGGAGGGACCCGGTTCGCCGGCACATCGGGCGGGCGAACACCGGGAGAAATAGGGCACGCCCCGATCGCCTGCCACGGGGGAAGCGGGCGATTGGGGCGCGCAAGAAGAGCTTAACCACGTTGCGGCACCGGCACAACGGGACGAGTTGAGTCAGATTCCCGACGGATGCATGGGGGCGCAAAAGGTTTACATTGGGTCGGTCCGTACCGTTTCGTGCCCGATCATGAGGAACCGGGACGCGCGCGAAGAGGCACGGCACCGAGGGGCCGGGCGCGGACGCCGCGGGAACGACCGCGCCGGTGCGGTCAGGACGTCAGCGCCCCCTCGGCACCCAGCCGATGAACCGGTCCCGCAGCAACGAGCCGGGTGACCCGGGCAGGTCCACGCTCGCCGCGGCCAGGCAGGAGCCCAGATAGACGCTGAGCGAGGCGCGGTCCACCTTGTACTCCGCGAGCAGCCGGGTCCGCTTCGTCGCGCACGGCCATTCGTCGCCGCAGGAGCCGCAGGTCCAGCCCGGCGTCACCGGGACGTGCTCGTCGGGGCGTGACCGCGGGGGTTCCGCACGACCGGTCATCGTCACTTCCTCTCCAGTTGTTCCGACGGGTGGCCGTGCACGGCGACCCCTCGGGCCCCGTGACGGACGTGATCCGGTCGGCTCCCCAGCGACGCTCTTACAGCGCCGCGCCACGCTCCGGCGTTACGTCATTGCGGTACGTTCACCAGCCATGGCCGTGATTGACCTTCCCGTCGACCGGGTGCTGGCCTGGCGGGCGACCCGGCAACTGCTGGACCGCCCGGCCGGCGCCGAGACCGACACCGTGGTCGGCCGGCTGGTCGGGGTGCAGGCGCAGCTGGCCTCCGCCGCCGCGCAGGCCGTCGCCGCCCGGCAGCCCACCTCGCAACGGGGTACGACGGCCGCCGCGCTCGCCGCCGGCGCGCTGGCGAAGACCTGGGCGATGCGCGGCACCCTGCACCTGCTGCGCACCGTGGACGCCCCGTCCTGCCTGTCCCTGCTGGCCGCCGGCCGGTTCTGGGAGAAGGGCTCCTGGCAGCGCAGCTTTGTCACGGTCGGCCAGCTCGACGCGATCGCCGAGGCGGCGGTGTCCGCGCTGGACGGTCGGATCCTCGGCCGCGAGCAGCTCACCGCCGAGATCGTGGCCCGCACCGGGGACGCCACGCTCGCCGGGCACCTGACCTCCGGCTGGGGCGCGGTGCTCAAGCCGCTGGCCTGGCAGGGGCTGCTGGTGCACGGGCCGGCCGACGGCAACCGGGTCACCTTCACCCGCCCCGACACCCTGCTGCCCGACTGGCCCGGGCTGCCCGACCCGGACACAGCGGCGGACCGGGTCGTCCCGGCCTACCTCGGGGCGTACGGGCCGGCGGACGCGGAGACCTTCGACCAGTGGCTGAGCCGGGGCGGGTGGAAGCGGCCGATGCTGCGCGGCTGGTTCCGGCGACTGGTCGAGGCGGGCGAGCTGGTCGAGGTGACCGTGGACGGCCGGCCGGCGTACGCCCGGGCCGGCGACGTCGAGGAGATCGCCGCCGCCGAGCCCACCGACGAGGTACGCCTGCTGCCCGCCTTCGACCAGTGGGTGCTCGGGCCGGGCACGAAGGATCCGACGGTGGTGCCACCGGCGCGCCGTTCGGACGTGAGCCGGGCCGCCGGGTGGATCGCGCCGGTGGTGGTGCACCGAGGCCGGGTGGTCGGCACCTGGGAGGCCCGTGACGGCGAGCCGGAGGTGACACTCTGGCCCGAGTCGCCGCCGGTGCCGGCCGAGCGGCTCGACGCCGAGCGGGAGCGGCTGCGGTCGTACCTGAAAGGGGTGGGTGATGCGTGACCTGCTGCCACCGACGGTCGTGGTGGTCGAGGCCGGGCCGCCGGACTGGGTGGGCGATCTGCTCCCCGAGGAAGCGGCGGGGCTCGGCGAACGCGCGGTGGAGAGCCGGCGGCGGGACTTCACCGCCGGCCGGGTCTGCGCCCGGCGGGCGATGGCCGCGCTCGGGATGCCGGCCGCGCCGCTGGTCGCGGCCGGCGACCGCTCCCCGGTCTGGCCGGCCGGCGTGGTCGGCACCATCACCCACACCCGCGGCTACTGCGCCGCTGCGGTCGCCCGCCGCACGGAGGTCCGGTCGGTGGGCATGGACGCCGAGCGGCACAAGGAACTCAGCCCGGGGGTACGCCGGCTGATCCTGCGGCCCGAGGAGGAGGAGCGGCTGGCCCGGCTGCCCGGCGGTGTCGGCTGGCCGGTCGTGGTGTTCAGCGCCAAGGAGACCGTCTACAAGGTCTGGCACCCGGTGGTGGGGTCCTGGTTGGACTTCCAGGACGCCGCCGTGGACCTCGACCCGGACGCCGGCACGTTCACCGCGCGGATCAACCCGGAGCGGGTCGCGGCGGCGGCGGTGGCCGACCCGCCGTCGGTGGTCACCGGCCGGTTCGTGGTGGCCGGCGACCTGGTCCGGACGGCGGCGGTGCTGCCCCTTCGCTGACCCGGTTGCGCGCACCCGTCCCGCAGTACCCCGCCGACCCGACCGCGCCGCTGCCGCCGGTCTCGGGCGCGCCGCAGAACCCGTACGCGCCCCAGCCGCCGGTGTCGGGCGCGCCGTACCCGCCGGTCGCCGGCGGCGGCTACCCGCCCGCGTCGGCTGGGCCGTACCCGCCGGCGCCGGGCGCGCCGGTGCCGCCGGGCTACCCGATGGGCGCGCCCCAGGCGCCGAAGTCGAAGCAAAAGCCGTGGATCATCGTCGGCGCCGTGGTGGCGGTGCTGCTGCTCTGCTGCGGCGGTGTGGTCGCGGCGGCGGTGGCGAGGCGGCCGGCTCCTGGAAGCCGTGACGTCCGGCCTGTGAACGGGCCGGCCCTCTGGCGGGGGCCGGCCCGACAGGATTCGCGGAGGTCCGTTCGGTGACGTCTTCTTCCAGGCGGATGACGGCTTCTGGTGGCTGGACACCCCTGCCGTCCGTTGGTCCAGTCTGATCCGTCAACGTGCGTCCGTGATCAGCACCGGTCCGGGCTCGGCCGTTTCGCGACCTGCACGTTCGCCCAGGAAGTTGCACCTTGGCAAACTGATTGATGCGCGCCGATACTGACGAAAGCGTTCGTCAGGAGGACGACTTCGACTGACCCGCGGCGCTCCTCCCGACGGCGACTCACGGGGCCACCACCCATCTGGTCCTATCACTCCCGAGGAGGAGACCGTGAGGATCAAACGCAGTCCATCCCGTCGTCAGATCGCCCGATCCGCCCAGCTGCTCGCCGTAACCGTCGGCATGGTCGCCACCACCGCCTTTGCCCTGCCGACCGCCGTGTCGGCGTCCCCTCAGGACTACAGCGCCAGCCAGCTCTCCGAGGTGAGCGACGCGGTGCAACGGTCGGGCGTCGAGGGCATCGCATGGCATGTGGACGAGGGAGCCGACCACGTCCTTGTGACGGCCGACAGCAGCGTCTCCCGGGCAGAGATCGCGAAGATCAGGCAGAGTGCAGGCGCCAACGCCGGTGCGATTCGGGTCGAGCGCGCCCCCGGTGTCTTCACCCCGCTGCTGTCCGCCGGTGATGCCATCTACGGCGGCCAGTATCGTTGCTCGCTCGGCTTCAACGTCGTCAGCGGCAGCACCTACTACTTCCTCACCGCCGGGCACTGCGGGGACGTGGCCAACACCTGGTACACCAACTCCAGCCACACCACTCTCATCGGCCCGACCATCGGCTCCAGCTACCCTGGCAACGACTACGCGCTGGTCCGCTACGACAACACCTCGCTCAGCCACCCTGGCGGGTTCACAGTCGCGGACGCCTATGTCGGGGAGTCGGTCAAGCGCACCGGGTCGACCACGGGCACCCACAGTGGAACCGTCACCGCACTCAACGTCTCAGTCCGCTACGTCGGCAAGGGCGGCGGCACCGTCAGTGGCATGATCCGGACCAACGTGTGCGCTGAGCCCGGCGACTCCGGCGGCGCACTCTACGACGGCTCCAAGGCGCTCGGCATCACCTCCGGCGGCAGCGGCGACTGCAAGTCCGGCGGCACAACCTTCTACCAGCCTGTTCGCGAAGCGGCCAACGCGTACAACGTGACCGTGTACTGATCCACCCGGCGCGCCCGGCCGAGAGGCCGCCTCTCTCGGCCGGGCCGCCCCGGGGTCTGCTTCATGTCTGCACCCTTGGCAACTTGCGTAGCTACCAAGATGCGGGCCAGTGCTCCGCCCTTCAGGGCGGGGTTGAAGGCCCGCGCGGGAGGGCCGTCTGGGCCCGAGCGTGCTCTAACCTGGCCGGTTCTGCTGCTCGATGTACTGGCGCAGGACAGTCAGGGGTGCGCCGCCGACGGACCCGGCGAAGTACGAGGCTGACCAGAGCCGGTTGGCCTGGTAGTAGTGGCGAACGAGATCGGGGAACTCCTGACGCATCCGCCGGGACGATACGCCCTTGAGGCTGTTGACCAGCCGCGCCAGCGCCACCTTGGGCGGGAAGTTGACCAGCAGGTGCACGTGCTCGCCTTCGCCGTTGAACTCGACCAGCTCGCACTCGAAGTCGGCGCACACCGACCGCATGATCTCCTCCAGCCGCACCAGGTGCCGGTCACCAAATACGCGGTGCCGGAACTTCGTCACGAAGACCAAGTGGGCATGCAGCGCGAAAACGCAATGCCTGCCAGTACGTACGCTTGAGGCCTCAGTCATAGACCAACGCTAGTCTGTCCGATGTGCAGCTCCGGTACAACTACCGCGTCTACCCGACGCTCGTCCAGCAGCAATCGCTGGCGCGGGCGTTCGGGTGCGCGCGGGTGGTGTTCAACGACGCGCTGCGCGCACGACAGGAAGCCCGGGAGCAGGGCCTGCCCTACATCGCCGACGGGGACCTGTCCAAGCAGGTGATCACCGAGGCGAAGACGACGCCGGAGCGGGCGTGGCTGGGCGAGGTGTCGGCGGTGGTGCTTCAGCAGGCCCTCGCCGATCTGAACCTCGCGTACCGCAACTTCTTCGCATCCCGGTCCGGGAAGCGGAAGGGCCGCAAGGTGGCCCCGCCGCGGTTCCGGTCGCGCAAGGACAACCGGCAGGCCATCCGGTTCACCGCCAACGCCCGATTCAAGGTGATGGACAACGGTCGGCTGCGGCTGCCGAAGATCGGTGATCTGGCGGTGCGGTGGTCGCGGGCGCTGCCCGCTCCACCGAGCTCGGTGACGGTCGTCAAGGACGCAGCGGGCCGGTACTTCGCCTCGTTCGTCGTCCAGGCCGCCGACGAGCCGCTGCCGCCGGCCGACGCCGAGGTGGGCATCGACCTGGGTCTGACCCACTTCGCGGTCCTGTCCGACGGCACGAAGGTGGCGGCGCCGCAATTCCTGCGCCGAGCCGCCCGCAAGCTGCGCCGACTCCAGCAGGACCTGTCCCGCAAGCAGCGGGGCAGCAACAACCGCAAGAAGGCCGTCGTCAAGGTGGCGAAGGCGCACGCCCGGGTGGCTGACACCCGGCGAGACTGGCAGCACAAGCTCTCGGCCCAGATCATCCGCGACAACCAAGCGGTGTACGTCGAGGACCTGTGTGTTACCGGCCTCGCCCGGACCCGCCTGGCGAAGTCGGTGCACGACGCCGGCTGGGCCGGCTTCACCGCGATGCTGGAGTACAAGGCCGCCCGGTACGGGCGCACCTTCGCAAAGATCGACCGGTTCGCGCCCACGTCGCAGACGTGCTCGGTGTGCAGCCGGCCCGACGGACCCAAGCCGCTGAACGTCCGGTCGTGGACCTGCCCGTGCGGTGCGGTTCACGACCGGGACGTCAACGCGGCCATCAACGTGCTCGCGGCGGGACGCGCCGAGAGCCTAAACGCCTGTGGAGCGCAGGTAAGACCGGCACCCGTGCCGGCACCACGCCGGGAAGCAGGAATCCGCCCGCGCGCTGCGCGCTGTTCCGCGCGCAGCGCGGAGGGAATCCCCGTCCTCTAGGGCGGGGAGAACGTCAATCGTAGCTGCACCCCCGCCGCTCAAACGCCTCGGTGAGCAGCTCGGGAGCTGACCGGGGTTTTCACCCGCGGACCGGCGGGGACGCGGGTCCGGAGGGGCGGACAGCACCCCGGTCCGCCAAAACGGCAGGGAGGCGACATGAGCTCCACCGAAAGGGCCAAGGACAAGGTCGAGCGGGTGGCCGGCGCCGCCAGGGCGCGAATGGGCGATATGACCCAGGACGAGCGGTCGCGGGCGGAGCGGGTGATGCAGCGGGATGAGACCCGGGGCAGGCAGCCCGGCGAGCACGTCCAGGAGGACGCGCGGGATGCGCGGGAGAGCTTCACCAGCTGACCCGGCACGACGCGGCGCCCTCGGTCCGCGGGTCGGGGGCGCTGCCGTGGAGCCGTCGCTGTAGTGGAACTTCTCGTCGCCGGGCCGCAGGATGCTCATCGGGTCCAGCCGAGGAACCGGTAGTGCAGGTGGCCGGCGGGGACGTGGGCCAGCTCCTGGGCCGCGTCGACGAGCTGTACGGCCAGCCTTGTGCCAGGACGCACAGACGGTGTTGATCACGACGCCGGGACGTTCCGCTTGATGCGAATAGTGAGATCATTGGAATCGTGGATCTTGCAGCCATCGCGCCGTACCGCCCGCGCCCCGTCCGGCTGCTGGGCATCGAACGGCGAGCCGGTAGGCATGCCGTCCGGTCACCGGGTGCGGAGGTGGAGCATCGGTGAATCCGAATAGAGCGACCCCACGGATCGTGCAGACAGAGGATCTCGCCGGCTTCACATCTGGCCAGCTCATGGACGTGATGAAGGCCTTCATGGTGATCCTGGCCCTGCCCCACTCGGCCGCTGGCCACGTCGACGCACTCGTCGTACCCACCGGCCAGGGAGAGGAGTGGCGTCACACTCATGCGATCCGCGGCTGGGAGGCCAACCGAGACATCAGGTACCTGCTGGTAGCAAATGGGAACCCGGCCGAAGACACTTACATCGAGATCACGCTCGACTACTTGCGCAGTCTCGGCCTCCGCCGCCTTCGTGGGGTCTACCTCCAGGCCGAACCGGCCCCCAACACCGGCCTACAAGGCGCATGGATCGCCGGCCAGGTCGAAGACCTCGGCATCACCAGCCTCGCCCTCACCGTCTCCTCATACCACCTGCCTCGCGTCTACCTCACAGTCCTCAAAGCGCTCAGCCAGAGCGGGATCCGCATCCCCCTCATCCCGGACCCAGTGACTATCTCTCCCGACGCAGCCATCCCAGAAACGCAAGCCACCGCCTACGACCTGCTCCCCGGGGAAGCGGAACGCATCCTCACGTACATGAACAAGGAATGGGTCGCCACGCTCGAGGAACTGCAGGAGTACCTGCGGTGGCTATGGAGCCGTCACAAGCCCCTCCTCACCAAGACTCCGGCCTGAAACCGCAGCACGCCGTGGGCCGATCACGGTATTTTCCGCTCAATCGCTCCTGGAACCAGTCAAGCCATGGGGCGGTGGCGACCCCGAGGTAGACGTAGAAGAGGGAAGTGTCACCCCAGCTGCCCGCGAATCCCTGGAACTCGACGACCGCGGCATGGCCGGCATCGGAGATCCGGCGAAAGGTGCCGTGCGACCGTTTGAATCCGTGCCCTCGTAGCACCGGCCCGACCTGCTTGGCGATCATGTTCCGGTATGCCTGCCGCACCGGCGCTCCATGCGGAAGATCGTATTGGGGGAAAGAAGTCGAATCGGGAGGGCGCGCAGGGGTTGCTGCACTCCGTTGCTGTACAAGATCGAAAAAGGCCGTCTCCGACTAGCGGAAACAGCCTTTGACCTGGGGTGGAGTTGAGGGGATTCGAACCCCTGACCCCCTCGATGCGAACGAGGTGCGCTACCGGACTGCGCCACAACCCCTCCGCCGGCGGACCGGCTTCGGTCCCACCCGGCTTTCACCGGGCGGGCCGACGACAAGGCTAACAGACCCCTCTCCCCCGAGCGAACCGCCCCACCGGCCCACCCCTTCCTCCGCCGATCTTGCAGGTGTGGTTCGGACGAACAGGACGAAGGACGCAGAACGAGGGCCGCAACTGCAAGATCGCCGGGGGATGGAGGGGCGTGCGTGGGTCAGGCGGTGTGGGGGCCGCGGCCGGACTGGTACGGGCGTCCACGGAGCCCGCCCGTCCGTCGGTAGGAAACCGAGCCGCCGCCGCTGGCCGCCGGCGGGAGGTCGGTGGGGCGGTCGAGGCCCATCGCGGAGCGGCGTACCGCCTCGCGCTGGGCCGCCAGGCGGCGCTGCGCCTCCCGGCGGGCCGCCTGCCGACGGGCCTGCTCCCGCCGCACCTCGGCCTGCCGGGCGGCCAGCCAGGCCACCTCCCGGGCCTGGATCCGCCGCCGCCGGCGCTCCGTCAGGGCGCGCCCCCGCAGGTGTACGACGTACGCCACGAGCAGGGTCGCGGTGACCGAGAAGCCGATCCAAAACCCGGGGCTGACCACGATCACGCCGACCAGCTCGACGAAGTTGAGCAGCAGCAGCGCGGCCAGCACCCGGCGCCGGCGGTAGACGGCCGGGGTGTGGTGCCGGTGGGACGGCGGTCGGCGGCGCGCCCTGCGAGGGGCGGGCGGCACGGCGCGCAGCCGGCCGGAGCGGCGTACCGGCGCGGGCGGCGCGGAGACCGGGGCGCCCAGGCCACCCGTGGTCGAGTCCTCGCTGAGTGTGACGACGAGGGCGCGGGACGGGTTGACCGGCCGGCGGCCCGGGACAGTACGAGCCCGTCGGCGGCGCTGGAGCACCCGCGCCGTCGACTGCGCCCGCTCCGCCACCAGCCGCTCGGTGGCGTCGTACCGGCGGACCAGCGCCGGAGCGAGGGCGAGCAGGCCGGCGGCGGCGAGGACGGCGAGGAGCACCGACGTCGGCACCCTCACCCCTCCCGTCACCGAATTCGGGGCAACCGCCGGAGTGCCGCAGGATCTTCCCCGGATGGTCGTCCACGGCGCAGATCCTGCGGGCGAGCAGCGCTTGCCACAGCTTGCAGTTACTTGAGGTTACGGGCCGCCGACCGGGATGCCGGCACGCCGCGCCGATCCCGTCCGCGGGACGGCTCACCCGCCGGCGTGGCGTACCCGGTGCCAGCGGGCCAGCAGACCGCCCTCGGCGGCCACTTCCTCGCTGGTCATCGCATATCCGATGTGGTCGCGCCAGGCACCGTCGATGTGCATGTAGCGCACGTGGTACGCCTCCTCGCGGAAGCCCAGCTTCTCCACCACCCTCCGGGAGGGACGGTTCTCCGGCCGGATGTTGACCTCCACCCGGTGCAGCCCGCCCGGCCCGAACGCGTGGTCCACGGCGAGCGCCATCGCGGTCGGGATCACCCCGCGACCGGCCACCCGGGAGTCCACCCAGTACCCGACGTACCCGGAGCAGTACGCCCGCCGGACGATGCTGCCCAGGTTGATGTGCCCGACCAGCCGGTCCCGGCCGTCCTCGCGCAGGCAGACCGCGAACGGCATCCCCTCACCGGTACGCGCCGACCGCCGCTGGTCGCGGTGCACGTAGCGGAACGCGGCCGGCGAGTTCGTCTCGTCCCAGCCGCCCGGCAGGTGCGACTCCCACGGTGACAGCCAGGCCCGGTTGGCGCGCCGCACCGCCGACCAGGCCGCCGCGTCGGACCGCCGGTACGGCCGCAGCACCACCGGACCGTCCACCAACACCACCGGCCAGCCCGGCGCCCGCCCGAATCCGAACAGGCTCACCGGCGCCGATCCAGCAACAAGACGTCCACCGTGGAGCCGGCGGCGGCGGCGGTGACCCGCTCGCCGAGCACCATCAGCCCGTTCGCCTCGGCCAGCCCGGAGAGGGTGAACGGCCCGCCCGGCAGAGGCTGGACGGTGTAGCCGCCGCCGCGCCGCTCGGCCACGTGCGCGGGCCGGAACTCGCGCAGCCCGCTTGGCGACGAGATGGTCTCCAGCAGGTGCGCCCGGACGCTGGGCCGGAACACCGGCTCGGCGCCGGCCAGCAGTTGGATCGCCGGCCGGGCCAGCACCTCGAAGCCGATCAGCGCCGCGCCGGGCTCACCGGGAAGACACACCACCGGCACCTCCTCGGCGCCGACCGTACCGAATCCGAGCGCGGTGCCGGGATAGAGCGCCACGTCAGTGAAGGTGACCGGCCCGGCCCGGCCACCCTCCCTCCTGGACAGGATCCGGCGCACCATGTCCCCCGGCCCGGTGCCGGTGCCGCCGGTGGTGACGATCAGGTCGGCGCGCAGCGTCTGGTCCTCCAGCAGGCCGCGCAGCCCATCCGGGTCGTCGTCGCAGATGCCCACCCGGTACGCCAGCGCGCCCACCTCGGCCGCCGCGGCGGTCAGCGCGTGCGAGTTGGCGTCCACCACCTGGCCCGGCTGGCTGCCCCGGCCCACGTCGACCAGTTCGTCGCCGGTGGCCACAATGACCACCCGGGGGCTGGGCCGGACCACCACGTGCCCGATCCCGGTGGCGGCGAAGACGGCGACCAGCGCCGGCGAGACGTACGTGCCGGCGCTGGCGAGCAGGGTGCCGGCCGGCAGCTCCTCGCCGGCCCGGCGGACCCCGTACCCCCGCTTGGGGGTGCGGAAGATCTCCACCGCGGCCATGCCCTGGTCGGTCCACTCCACCGGCACCACGACGTCCGCGGCGACCGGCAGCGGCGCCCCGGCGGCCACCGAGAAGCACGAGCCCGGGGTGAGCCGGACCGGTCGCCAGCTCGCCGCGCCGAGGTCACCGACCACGTTGAGCCGCACGGTACGGCCGCCCGGCCCCCCGGAGGGGACGGGGCCGTACCCGACGAGGTCCTCCCAGCGCGCGGCGTACCCGTCCACGGCCGCCTGGTCGAAGGCGGGGAACGAGTGCGGGGCGACGACGTCCTCGGCGAGGACGTTGCCGTACGCCTGGGTGAGGTCGAGGTCGAGCGGAGGCAGCGCGCGTAACCTGCGCAGCACGCTGCCCAGGTAGTCGGCGAGCGGCGTCAACTCGTTCGCGGCCGCCTCGGCGTCGGCCGTAGCGGTCATGTACCGGAGCCGCCCGCCGCGTCGGAGTTGACGAACTCGGCCAGCCACTTGCGGAACTCCCCGCCGAGGTCGTCCCGCTCGGCGGCGATCTGCACCACCGTCTGCAGGTAGCCCAGCGGCATGCCGGTGTCGTAGCGGGTGCCCCGGTAGACGATCGCGTGCACCGGCACGCCCTCGGTGCGCAGCAGCTCCATCGCGTCGGTCAGCTGGATCTCGCCGCCGCTGCCCGGCTCCGTCCGCCGGATCGCGTCGAAGATCCGGCCCGGCAGCACGTACCTGCCGAGGACGGCCAGGTTGCTCGGGGCGTCCTCCGGCTTGGGCTTCTCCACCATGCCGGTGACCTTGACGACCTCGCCGATGTCGGTCAGCTCGGACTCGGCCGGCTCCACCGAGGCGATGCCGTACCGCTTGGTGTCGGCCGGGTCGACCTCGAAGAAGGCCAGCACCACGCCGCCGGTGCGCGCCTGCAGCTCCAGCATCGCCGGCAGCAGCGGCTCGGACGGCTTGACGAACTCGTCGCCGAGCAGCACCGCGAAGGGCTGGTCGCCGACGTGCGACTCGGCGTACCCGACGGCGTGGCCGAGGCCGAGCTGCTCGGGCTGCCGGCAGGTGTAGATCTCGGCCAGCTCGCTCGGGCGGCGTACCGCGTCGAGCGTCTTCTGGTCGCCCTTGGCCTCCAGTCGGGCCTCCAGGTCGGGACGGCGGTCGAAGTGGTCCACCATCGAGGTCTTACCCCGTCCGGTGATCAGCAGAACGTCACCGATGCCGGCCTGGGTGGCCTCCTCGACGATGTACTGCAGGACCGGCCGGTCGACGACCGGCAGCAGCTCCTTGGGCACCGCCTTGGTGGCCGGCAGGAACCGGGTGGCCAGGCCGGCGGCCGGGATGACGGCCTTGACCGCACGGGTACGGCCGGTCGCGGCGGGCGTTGAGGAGTTCGCTGAGTGCTCCGACATGCCGCGAGACTATCGGCCACGGCTCTGCCGTGGCGGGTGAGGACCGGAAGACGCGCCGCCCGGCTGCGTCACACCGGCGGCGTGCCCGCCGCTGGATCGCTCGGCCGCCGGCCCGCCGCGCGGCAGCCCGTCGTCCGGGCCGGCCACCCCGGCCGGTACGGCGATCTCCTCCACCACCGGCGCGGTCCGCTCCCCGGTCACCCGGTACCCGTCGCGTCCGGCGGCCTTGGCCGCGTACAGCGCCTCGTCCGCCGCGTCCAGCACCTCCTGGCCGCTGCTGGCGTGGTCGGGGTAGACGGCGATGCCGATGGAGACGGTCACCGGGACCGCCACCAGCCCCTCGGCGTGCCCGTCCACCGTGATCGGCGTGTCCCGGACCGCCGCGCCGAGCCGCTCGGCGACGATCGCCGCGCCCCGGGCGTCGGTCTCCGGCAGCAGCACCACGAACTCCTCGCCGCCCTGCCGGAAGGCGAGGTCGACCTCGCGGATCTCGCCGCGTACCCGGCGGGCGAACTCGGCGAGCACCGCGTCGCCGGCCGTGTGGCCGTACGTGTCGTTGACGTTCTTGAAGCGGTCCAGGTCGAGGGCGAGGATGCTGAGCATCCGGCCGAACCGGTTGGCCCGTTCCACCTCGCGGCGCAACGATTCGCGGAGGTAGCGGTAGTTCCACAGGCCGGTGAGCGGGTCGGTCAACGACAGCCGCTGGGCCTCCTCGTGCACCCGGACGTTCTCCACCGCCACCGCCGCGTGCCCGGCGAAGGTGCGCAGGGTGACCAGGTCGTCGTCGTCGAACTCGTCGGCGCCCAGCCGGTCGTAGAGGGCCAGCACCCCGACCGCCGGGTCACGGCCGGCCGGGTCACGGCCGGCCGGGTCGCCGCCGGCCGCACCGCCGGGCGCGGTGAAGGGCACCGCGATGTACGACTCGCAGGGCGGTTCGCCGTCCGGCGGGGCGGTCGGCTCGCCGTCGGACGGGGCGCCGGGGTCGACCCGGCCGCGTCGCGGCTCCCCGGTGGCCGCCACCGCCCCGACCACCCCGGCACCGACCGGCACCCGCAGGGCGTCCGGCGCCCACCCGGCCGGCCAGCGCCCGTCGAGTCCCTCGGCGCACTGCCCGACCAGCATCCCGGTCGGGTCGAGCAGCAGCACCGCGCCGGCCCGGGCCCCGGTCGCCGCGATGGCGCTGTGCAGGATCACCCGCAGGATGCGTTGCAGGTCGTGGGTGGAGGCCAGGGTGTCGCCGAGCACCGCGAGATGGCCCCGGAGCTGGTCGCGGCTGCTGGTCAGCGCGGTCACGTAGCTGGCGGTCTCCCGGGTCATCCGGTTGAACGCCCCGGCCAGCCGGCCGATCTCGTCCCGGCTGCGGACCGGCACCCGGGCGGTCAGGTCCCCCCGGGCGACCCGGTCCACCGCGGCGGCCAGCTCGACCAACGGCCGGGTGGTGACCCGGGCCAGCCGCCAGGCGGCCAGCACGGCCAGCACCGCGGCGAGCAGCACCGCGCCGAGCAGCACCGCGGGCAGCCCGGGCGGTCGTTCGCCGGGGACGGAGAGGACCAGCGGCAGCGGCTGCCCGGAGGTCGGGTCGAGCCGCCGCACGTACCGGCCGTCGGGGGTCTCGGTGACCCGGCCGCCGTCGGCCGTGCCGGCGGCGGCCAGCACCGCCTCGCGTACCTGCCTGGACTCGGTGGTGTGGGTGACCCGGCCGGGGGCGGGACCGGCGTCGAGCAGGGTGACCGCGACGCCGGTGGCGGCGGCCAGCCGGGCCACGAACGCCGGGTCGACGACCTGGGCGGCGACGACCGTGCCGAGCGCCGCGCCGGCCGGGTCCCGCAGGTCGACCCGGGCGCTGAGCGCCCGCACCGGGCCGTCGGCGGAACGGCCCGCCGAACAGTCCTGCCAGGGTGTGGGCGGCGCGCCGGGGGTGGCGTACGTGGTCACGCCGGTCACGTCGGTGACCAGCACGGCCGCGGCGAGCCCCCGGCTGACCACCTGGCCGGCCGCGGCGGCCCGGGCGGCCGCGTCGGTGCGCAGCGCGACCGCGTCGGCGGCGGCCCGCAGCTGCTGGCAGAGCGCGTCAACGGAGGTGCGCACGGCGGAGGCGGCCAGCCCGAGCCGTTCGGTGGAGCGGCTGCGGTCGACCGCCGCCAGGGTGGTGCCGACGAAGACCGCCCCGAGCAGCACCGGGCCGAGCACCACCGCGAGGAAGGCTGCCGTCAACCGCCCGCGTAGCGTCAACGCTTCCCCCTGGGAGTTCCGCGCCCGTTCCTGCGATGCTGACACAGAGCTACCGGGAGACAAGCGTTGCGTCAGGAGTGTTGCGTGCCGGATTTTTCTGATGGAGCGGAAGTGACGCATGAGGCGAAACGCGAGGCGCGGGTCGCGCTGCTCGCCCGCCGTCGGGCGCTGACCGGGCCGCGCCGGGCCGCCGCCGCGGCGCGCGTCCAGGCCGAGCTGGCCGATCTGGTACGCCGGCTGCGTCCGCTCCGGATGACGGCGTACGTGCCGGTCGGCTCGGAGCCGGGCGGCCCGGAGCTGCCCGAGGTGCTCCGCGCGGCGCTGCCCGCCGGGGCCGAGCTGCTGCTCCCGGTGCTCCGCGACGACCTGGACCTGGACTGGGCCGGGTACGCCGGGCCGGGCTCGCTGGTGGCGGCGGGGCGCGGGCTGCGCGAGCCGGACGGGCCTCGACGGGGCCGGGAGGCGGTCGCCGGGGCGGAGCTGCTGGTGGTGCCGGCGCTGGCGGTGGACCGGCTCGGGCGGCGGCTGGGCCGGGGCGGCGGCTCGTACGACCGGGCTCTGGCCCGGGTCCCGGCGTCAGCGCTCACCGTGGCGCTGCTGCACGACGGTGAGCTGGTGGAGGCGCTCCCCGCCGAGCCGCACGACTGTCCGGTCCGCGCGGTGGTCACCCCGTCGGACGGCCTGCGTACGCTCTCCGACGCGCCCGGTGTCGATCGCCACACGTCCGCTGGACGAACCCGGGTCCGATGACGCACCATTGGCACTCGAATACGACGAGTGCCAATCGGCCGTGCCAGATCCGGAGGAGAACGTGCCCACCTACCAGTACGCCTGCACCGCGTGCGGCCACCAGCTCGAGGCGGTGCAGTCCTTCTCTGACGAGCCGCTGACCGAGTGCCCCACGTGCGAGGGGCGGCTGCGCAAGGTCTTCAACTCGGTCGGCATCGTGTTCAAGGGCTCCGGCTTCTACCGCACCGACTCCCGCTCCTCGGGCTCGGACGACGGCAGCAGCGGGTCCGCCAAGCCTGCGGCAAAGTCGGAGAGCTCGTCCTCCGGGAGCGACTCGTCGTCGAGCACGTCGTCCGGTTCGTCCGGCAGCGCCTCCGGCTCGTCCAACGGCGGCTCGTCGAACGGCGGGTCCGCCAAGGCCCCAGCCACCAGTTCGTCCGGCAGCTCCGCCGCCTCCTGATCCTGCTCCACCGAACGCCCCTGCCGCCCGTGGCCGCAGGGGCGTTCGGCGTTCCGGCCGGTCGGATCGTCCCCGGCTTCACGCGCCGACCCGTCGAAGGCTCCCCTCCGGCAGCGTCCGGGGCCCTCGCCGTCCGCCCCATAGCGCATCCGGACCCTCGTCGGCGGTTGTCCACAGGCCCGGTGGTTGTCCACAGGCGCGGCTCGACGCCCGCCGTAGCGGTCGCTGCCCACCTAGCCTGCTGAGCCGGGGGGCACCGGTCACGGCGCCCGGCGCGGACGGCGGAGGTGGTGGGTGTCATGACGGCCGGTGACCCGGACGGTGCGCGTTCCCTTCGGCCGGTGCGCTGGCCCCGCCGGCCGGGCGGCGGCACGCTGCTGCGGGCGGGGCTGGTCGCCGCGCTGCTCGGTCTCGCGGTGATCGTCCTGGACACGCCGGCCGGCTGTCCCGGGTCGGCGATCCCGGCGTCCGGCCCGTCCCCCGAAGCCACCCGGGGATCGGCGCCCGCGGGCCGGTCGGCGGACGGAAGCGCGCCGTCCGGCGTGGTCATGCCGCCGGGTGGGGCCGGGCCGCCGGGTGCGGGGCGGCCGGCGGCGCTGCCGCTGCCGAGCGGTGCGGTGGGCGTACCGGTGCGGCTGGCCGAGCCCGCCGCGCTCGCGGTGCTCCGGCCCGGGGCCAGGGTCGACCTGCTGGTCGTGCCGGCGGGGCGGACGGCCACCGAGGCCGGCCTGCTGGCCTCCGGCGCGCTGGTGCTCGACGTGGTGGGCGGGGACGCCAGCGACGGCTCCTCGGCCCTCTACCTGGCGCTCCGGCCGGACCAGGCGCACCGCGCGGTCGGCCAGCCGGAGGGGAGCCGCTTCGCCGTGGTGGTCCGCGGCTGACCTCGCCCACCCCGACCGCGGTGGTCAGTCCCAGTGCGGGGGGCGCTCGGCGAGCAGCCAGTCGTCGTTGCCGCCGCCGCGCTCGCCCCAGCCGTTGTCGGTGTCGTCGACCGTCTGCTCGGGCAGCACCACGAAGTCGTCGCTGAGGTCGACAGCGCGGTCGTCGTCGCCGCGCACGCCCTGCGGGCCCGGGTTCTCGGTGCTCACGAGCGGCAAGACTATCCCAGCCCCGAGCCACCCCGCCGGCACCGCTGCACGTGGCGGCGCCACTCCTGCGCGAACCCGGCACGGCGACGGCCGGATCGACCATCGTCGCGTCGGACGGCCGCGCGCCGGCGGCGTTGGTAGCGTCGGACGGCGTGACGACGCCCAGCGGTACCAGCCCGGAGGACGACTACTGGCGACAGCCGCCTGAGGACACCAGGCCGGCCACCCCGGCCACCGATCCGACGCCCGGACCGGGGACCGGTGGCACACCGACGCCCTCACCGGGAACCGGCAGCACACCGACGCCCGCACTGGGGACCGGCGGCACGCCGCCGACCGGACCCGCCGTCGGCGGCGAGCGCGGGCCGACGGCCGCGCCGACGTCGCTGTCACCGTGGGCGGCTCCGACCGGCGTACCCCCGGCACCGGCGCCCGGCCCCGCGGCGCCTCGACCGGGCGGCGGCTATGCCGGGCCGCCGCCGACCACCCCGCCGCCGGCCGGCTGGCGGCCCCCGGTGCACCTGCAGCCCACGGCGCCGCGCGCCCTGCCCCCGCAGGACATGGACGCGATGGACGCGGCGGAGCAGCGGGCCCAGCGGCTCACCTACAGCGTCGGCGCGGTCGCCGGGGCGGTGCTGCTGGTCCTGCTCTGCCTGCTCTGCTCCCGGGCGATCTTCTGAGCCCGGCCCGCCAGAGCGGGCCGGGCAGGCCGACCGAGCCGGGCGGCGGGGCCGCGGGTCAGAGGATGTTGCCCCAGACCAGTTGCGCGCCACTGTCCCCGGTCAGGTAGGCGTAGATCAGCGCGAAGAGCGCCAGCACCACGATGATCCCGGTGAGCAGCCAGCCGGCCCAGGAGGGCAGCCACGCGGGCCGGATCCGACCGCCGGTCACCGCCAGCAGCAGGAGGGCCGCCACGCCGAGCCCGACGGTGATCCAGAGCAGCGTCTCGCCGTGCTCGGCATGCTCATTGATCTTGGCCAGCTGCTCGGGCGGATAGCCCTGTGCCGCCAGGGCCTCCTCCAACGCCTCACCGGACTCCTTCGCCACGAAGGCGGCGATCGGAGCCACCACCGCGAGGATGGCGACCGCCCAGTCGAGCCGGGGCCGCCAACGGGGCGCCAGCGCGTACACCGTGGCCAGCAGCGCCAGCAGCGGAACGAACACCACGACGGCATGGACGATCAGGGGATGGAACGGCAGGCCTTCGATTTCCTTGAACACCGGCACCTCCGCGCATGGATGCGGTTCCGCAACGAACAGCGTAAGACGACAGCGTGTAGCAACACGCCGATCTGGTACACGCGGCGCGGTACCGGACGGTTCAACCGGCACCACCTGGGCTGTGTCCGGGGCCACCTGCCACCGGGTCCGCTTGTCGGCCCGGTGACGCCGTGCTGTCATTGCCTCATGTCCAGTGGGGAGGAACTGCTCCGGTCGAGGGGCCTGCGGGTCACCCGACCGCGGCTCGCCGTGCTGGGCGTCCTGGCCGGCGGGGGCCACCTGGAGGTCGACGAGATCACCCGCCGGGTCCGCGAACGCCTCGACTCGGTCTCCACCCAGGCCGTGTACGACGTCCTCGGCGCACTCTCCCGGGCCGACCTGGCCCGCCGGATCGAGCCGGCCGGCAGCCCCGCCCGCTACGAGGCGCGGGCCGGCGACAACCACCACCACGTGGTCTGCCGGGGCTGCGGCGAGATCGCCGACATCGACTGCGCCGTCGGTCGCGCCCCCTGCCTGGACCCGAACATCGCCCACGGCTTCGAGGTCGACGAGGCGGAAGTGACCTTCTGGGGCCTCTGCCCCACCTGCCAGGCCCGCCGCTCCGCCGACGACTGAGCCGGGACGGGCGGGCCGGCCGGCCGCGCCCGTGGCACTCTTGGTCGGTGGACTCCGACGACCTCGGCCTCTTCGGTCCCGGCTCGGTCACCTGGAAGGTGCACGACGAACCGGTCCTGATCGTCGCCGGCCTGCGCTCGCTCTACCTCCAGGCGCTGCATCCCCGGGCGATGGCCGGGGTGGCGCAGAACAGCAGGTACAAGTCCGACGCCTGGGGCCGGCTGGTCCGCACCGCCACCTACGTCGGCACGGTCATCTACGGGACAACCGCCGAGGCGGAGGCCGCCGGTCGCCGGCTGCGCGCCCTGCACGGCCGGATGCGCGCCACCGACCCGTTCACCGGCGAGGAGTTCCGGGTCGACGAGCCGGACCTGCTGCGCTGGGTGCACGTCACCGAGGTCGAGTCGTTCGTCAGCACCGCCCGCCGGGCCGGGCTGCCGCTGACCGACGCCGAGGTGGACGGCTACTACGCCGAGCAGCGGCGGGCCGCCGCGCTGGCCGGGCTGGACCCGGCCGACGTGCCCGGCAGCGCCGCCGAGGTGGCCGACTACTACCGGGCGGTCCGCCCCGAGCTGCGGATGACCAGGGAGGCGGCCGAAACCGCCCTGTTCCTGACCGCCCCGCCGCTCCCGTGGAAGGTCAGCCTGCCGGCCCGGGTGGGCCTGAATCTCGGGCCGCCCCGCTGGGCGTACCTAGGGGTCGCCGGCACCGCGCTCGGGCTGCTGCCGCCCTGGGCGCTGCGGTTGTACGGCGGCCTGGGGCTGCCCACCACCGCGCTCTCCGCTGACCTGAGCGTCCGCGCGTTGCGCCTCGCCCTGGCGGCGCTGCCTCGCAACTGGCGGGAGGGTCCGATGCAGCAGGCGGCCAAGGAACGCGCGGCCCGTCTCACCGCGACCGCCGCCTGAGCCCGGGCAACCCGCCCCGACCACGCCGCGGATCGTCCCGGCCGGCCATCCGGCGAAGGCCGGCGACCCGGGCCGTCAGGGAACGCCGATCACTCGCTGGTCGGCACGGCCGGGCGGTCCATCGCCGCCCACGGGTCCCGCCCCGGCGTCTGCGCGCCGGTCGGGCAGCTGCGGCGGTAGTCGCACCAGCCGCAGCGCGGCCCTGCCACGGTCGGGAACGCCTCGTCCGGGTCGGCGCCGTCGGCGACCGCCCGCTCGGCGGCCATGATGTCCCGCGCGGTGTCCTCGGCCCGGGACAGCTGCCGGGCCAGCGACTCCTCCGTGTGGTCGTGCGCGGCGACCGTCCCGGTCGGCAGGTGGTGCAGCTCGACCCGGCGGCACGGCCGGCGGAAAGTCCGCTCGGCGGCGTACGCGTAGAGCGCGAGCGCCTGCGAGCCACGGGCGTCGTCACCGTCCAGTCCGGTCCTGCCGGTCTTGTAGTCGACGATGACCAGCTCTGGCCCGCTCGGGCCGGGGCGGGAGTCGATCCGGTCGGCCCGGCCGTTGAAGGCCAGCACCGCGGTCTTCACCGCGACCACCCGCTCCACGCCGAGCGGGTCCGCCCCCGGCTCCAGCGTCTCGACATACGCCTCCAGCCAGCCCAGCGCCCGCCGGTAGGCCTCCCGCTCCTGCTCGTCGTCGCGGTAGCCCTCGCGCACCCAGGTGCCCTTGAGCAGCCCGGCGAGGGCCTCCGGCCGGCGCCGCTCGGCGGGCAGCGCATACCAGTTCTTCAGAGCGGTGTGCACGCTGGCGCCGAGCGAGTTGTGCGCCCACGGGGGCCCCTTCGGCGGGGCGGGCCGGTCGACGTAGGAGTAGCGGTAGCGGCGCGGGCAGTCCTCGTACGCGCCGAGTTTGCTCGGGGTGCAGACGAACAGCCGCTCCGGCATCCCGTCGAAGCCGAGCTGCTCGGGCTGGCCGGCACGGGGGCGGGGCGCGCCCGCGGATCGTCGCACGGTCCGATCCTGCCACCCCGGTACGACAGATTCGCGCCGGGAGGAGTCAGGCCATGTTCACGTACTGGGTGACGAAGGCGGCCACCGCGTCGGCGATCAGCTGCACCGCGATCGCGGCCAGCAGCAGACCGGCGATCCGGGTCAGCACCTCGATGCCACCGGGTCGCAGGATCTTGACGATCCCGCCGGAGAAGCGCAGCACGATCCAGACCGCCACCATCACCGCGACGATCGCGACGGCGATGGCGGAGTAGTCGCCGAACCCGTCGGCCTGCTGCACGAAGAGCATGGTGGCCACGATGGCACCGGGCCCGGCCAGCAGCGGGGTGCCCAGCGGCACCAGGGCGATGTTGGAGGTGGCCTGCTGGCTGGGGTCGTCGGCCTTGCCGGTCAGCAGCTCCAGCGCGACCAGCACCAGCAGCAGGCCGCCGGCGGCCTGCAGCGCCGGCAGGTCCACGTGCAGGTAGGCGAGGAGCGTCTGACCGGCCACCGCGAAGATCACGATCACACCGAGCGCCAGGGCGACCGCCTGCCACGCGGCCCGGTTGCGGTCCCGGGCGGCCAGTGGCCCGGTCAGGGCGAGGAAGATGGGCATCATGCCCGGCGGGTCGGTGATCACCAGCAGGGTCACGAAGACCTCACCGAAAAGCTTGAGATCCACCGGGTAACGGTATCCGCGCCGCCAGGAACCCAAACGCGGATCAGCCGGAAGCGACCGGTGTCACCCCGGCCGCGACGATCCGCTCGTACGCCTCGGGGGCGGTGGTATGGGCGCCCAGCCGGACGGTCTTGTGCGTGCCGTGGAAGTCCGAGGAGCCGGTGACCAGCAGGCCCAGCTCGACGGCGAGCGCGCGGACGTGCGCGGCCTCGGCCGGCGAGTGGTCCTCGTGGTCGGCCTCCAGGCCGGCCAGCCCCGCCGCGGCCAGCTCGACGATCAGCTCGTCCGGCACGATCCGTCCCCGCCGGGTCGCCCGTGGGTGGGCGAACACCGGTACGCCCCCGGCCGCGCGCACCAGCGCGACCGCCCGGAACACGTCGATGTCCTCCTTGGGCAGCCGGTACCGCTCGCCCAGCCAGTCCGGCCCGAACGCCTCGGTGGTGGTGGCGACCAGACCGGCCCGGATCATCGCCGCCGCGATGTGCGGGCGGCCGACCGTCCCGCCGCCGGCCGCGGAGATGATCTCCGGCCAGCTGATGTCGATCCCATCGGCATTCAACAGCCGCACGATCCGTTCCCCGCGTACCTCCCGGGCCGCCCGCACCCGGGCCAGCTCGGCGACGAGGTCCGGGTGGTCCGGGTCGAAGAGGTACGCGAGCAGGTGCAGCGGCACCGCCGGCTCCACCCCGTGCCAGCGGCAGGAGATCTCCGCTCCCCGGACCAGCGTCAGGCCAGGCGGCAGCGCGGCGACCGCGGCGTCCCAGCCGGCCGTGGTGTCGTGGTCGGTGATCGCGACGACGTCCAGCCCGGCCTCGACGGCGGCCCGGACCAGCTCGGCCGGGCTGAGCGTGCCGTCGCTCGCGGTGGAGTGGGTGTGCAGGTCGATCACCGGACGCGGGGTCATCGCCCGACGCTACCGGGCCGGCCGGGCGCGGCCCGCCGGTACGCCCGGTCAGGACGCCCCGGTCACCACCACCGGACGGCCGCCGGAGCCGACGTCCACCAGGGTCGAGGAGGCGCGTTCCCCGGCCAGCACCCGGTCAGGACGCAGCCGGGCCAGGGCGCCCCCGCGGTCGACGTAGGCGGCGCTCGCCGAGCCGGTCCACGCCACGTCGCCGGTGATCAGCGGCCCCGCCGGCCAGGCGGTCGGCGTCGCGCCGCCCAGGTCGACCAGGAGCGCGCCGTCCGACGTGCCGGCCCGCCCGTTCGCCAGCAGCCAGCGCCCGTCCGCGGAGACCGCGCCCCGCCCGTCGGCGGCCAGGGCCGGACCGCAGCGGGTGGTGACCGGGGCCAGGTCCGGGGAGAGCAGCGCCGGGCACGACCCGCGCGGGTCGCCGGTGCGGACCAGGCCGACGAGCCGACCGTCGGGCCGTACGCCGTAGACGTCGAGGACATCCGGGTCGCTGCCGTTCGGCGCCGTCCCCGGCGACGGCCGCCACAGGGCGTACCCGCCGCGTCGGGGGTCGGAGCGCACCAGCACCCGGTCGCCGACGAACCGGACCGGCGCCACGCCGGCCGGGGCGGACGCCCGGACCGTGGCGACGAGCTGGTTGGCGACGACGCCGGCGGCGAAGAGCTGGTCGCCGTCGCGCCAGGCCACCTGCCGCCCGTCCGACGCGAGGGCGATCTCCTCGGCGCCGGCGAGCAGCGCCCTCGGGGCGCCGCCGGTCGGCACGACCCAGAGGGTACGGCCGGCCGCGGTGGACGCGCCCGCCACCAGCCAGCCGCCGTCGTCAGGTAGCCGCTGGGCCCGCTCGGCCGGGTCGACGCCCAGCTCGTAGCGTTTCCCCTCGGTGATCAGGGCGCCGCCCACGATCAGGTCCACCGCGCCGTCGGCCGGCCGGGCCGGCGGGGTGGGCGCGACCGGCCAGGCGGACATGCCGGACTCCTCGCGCGGGTCGCCGAGCACCACGGTGGGGGTGGTGGGGCGTCCGGCCTGGCCGCCCAGCTGCACCATCCCACCGGTGACCCCGGCCGTGGCGACCCCGGCCAGGGCCAGCCCGGCGAGCGCCGTCCGGCGCCGTGCCCGGCGGGCCCGCCGGATGGCCACTCCCGCCGGATCGGCGACCGGCGGCGGGGGTACGGCGACCCGGCGGGAGAGCGTCTCCCGCAGCGCCCGCTCCAGGTCGTCCTGCGTCACAGCGAATGAACGCTCGGGACCCTCGGTCCGGTTGTCCGGCGTGGTGGAGTTCATCGGCTCTCCGCCGGGACGGCCGTGCTCGGCGCCGGGCCGGCCGGTCGGGGGCGTACCACCGGCGCGGCCGGTCGCCGGGCCGGCGCGGCGGCGGTCGTGGCGGCGCCCGCTGTCCTGGCGGCCCCGGCTGTGGTGGTGCCACTGGTGCCGGCGGTCCTGGGGGTGCCGGCGGTCCCGGCCCGGCGGCGTGGCCCGGCGCCGTCGGGCACGCCGCCCGCCGCGGCCGGCGCGGGCCGGCCCGGAGCGGGGGTACGGGTCGGCGCCGCCTCCTGCTCCTCGGGCAGGTCGAGCATGGCCTGACCGCCCAGCCGGCGGCGCAGCGTGGCGAGGGCGCGGGAGGACTGGCTCTTCACCGTGCCCGGCGAGATCTCCAGCAGCGCGGCGGTCTGCGCCTCCGACATGTCCTCGTAGAACCGGAGGACCAGCACCGCCCGTTGCCGCGCGGGCAGCGCCTTCAGGTGGCGCCAGAGCGCGTCCCGGTCGAGCTGCTGCTCGATCTCGTCGACCCCGGCCCGCTCGGGCAGCACCTCGGTCGGCCGTTCACCGTGCCACCGCCGCCGCCACCAACTGGTCGACGTGTTGACCATTACCCGCCGGGCGTACGGCTCGATCGCGTCGATCCCGCCGAGCCGCTTCCAGGCGAGGTAGGTCTTGGTGAGCGCGGTCTGCAGCAGGTCCTCGGCGGTGGCCCAGTCCCCGGCCAGCAGGTACGCGGTGCGGAGCAGGGCGCCGGAGCGGGCCGCGACGAACTCACGGAACTCCTCCTCCAGTGGATCCCTGTCGCCCACCGCTCACCTCCACCCCGTCCTGCCTGGCAGGGTGCCACGGCCGAGGGCGTCCGGTCGACGGCAGATGGTGCGCTGTTCATCCGATGAACGGACGAAAAGTTTCACGCGCCGTCGTCGGCCTTGGCCTCGTCCGCCTCCTTGCCCAGCCGCGCCTCGACCGCCTGCGGCTCGTACATCTCCTCGACCACGCGCAGGTAGAGCTCGTTCGGGTTGGGCAGGTTCTTGATCTCGCGCAGCGCCTGCTCCTGACCGGCGGACTCCAGCACGAAGGTGCCGTAGTTGAGCGCCCGGCCGCTCGGGCTCTGCTCGTACTTCATGTCGGTGACCCGGACCAGCGGCATCATGGCCACCCGACGGGTGATGATGCCGTTGACCACCATGACCCGTTTGTTGGTCAGGATGAAGCGGTCGTACCACCAGTCGGCGACCCGCCAGGCCACCCAGCCCATCACCGCGAACCAGAGCAGCACCGCGACCGTGGTGAGCGCGCCGACGTCCTGCCCGGCGAGGAAGCCGGAGAGGTAGCCGAGGACGAAGGTCGCCGCGATGCCGACCACGATCGGGGTGAAGAGGTGGATCCAGTGCCGCTTCCACTCGCCCCGGTAGCGCTCGGTGGGGAAGAGGTAGCGGGCGACCAGTGAGCTGGGCTCGTCCTCCAGCGGCAGCACCCGGCGCGGGCCGAGCGGCATGCCGGAGGCGTCCACCCGCAGCCCGGCCAGCTCGTCCTCGGAGATCTGCGGCGACTGGTAGCCGGCCTCCGGGTCACGCACCCAGGCCCGCCCGGAGCGCCCCTCACCGGCGTAGGCCGGCCCGTCGCCGTAGCCGGCATCGTCCGACAGGGACGGCCCGTCGGAGAGACCCGCGCCGGAGCCGAAGCCGGGCCCGTCGTCGGGCCGGTATCTCGGGATGGGCTCGGTGTCGCGCTCCCGGCGCTCCCGATCGGGATCGTCCGGGTCGAAGGGGGGACCGGAGGGGCTGCCCATCGGCGGCTAGGCGACGAGGCTGGTGAAGAAGTCGCCGAAGCCCTGGGCGATGTCCATGATGCCGCCGCCGAGCGACTTGAAGACGTCCGCGGCGGAGTTCGGCCGGTACGCGACGAAGAAGATCAAGAACGCGATGCCGGCCCAGGTGAGGACCTTCTTGACCATAGCGGGCCATCCTCTCGCGCGGCGCCGGGTCCGTGTACCGCAGCGGCACCCAGAGTATCAGTACGGTATCGTAGAGTGAATATCTGCGTCTGCGCCCGTTGCCCCGACCGGCCCGGGAGGGTGTGTCACGCCCTTCCGTGCAGGTACGGGGATGGTGCGCCGTACACGAGCTCGGGCGGAGTCCACTCGGTGAGGTCGTGCAGGACGACATCTTCCGCGAGGAGGTGACCCGCGCTCGCCGGCCAGGCTATCGCATGGAGCCACATTCCCCGAGCCTCGCCGGCGTACGCGCTTCGATCCGTCGCGGAATTCACCAACCACAGTGGAGTCGGATGGCCACCGACCCGGATCCGGGCCGGCTCGACGTGCTCGGGCTGCCCCGCGGCGGGCGCGGTCAACGCCTCGACCAGCTCCGGCCCCGGGTCCGGCCCGGACATGCCGGCGAAGCGGGCACCCAGCCCGACCCCCGGCTCCTCGGCCACCAGGACCAGATCGGCCGGCCCGCCGCCGAGCGGCGCCGGCCCCGCGCAGGCCACCGCCGTGGCCCGGACGCCGGAGGCGTCGTCCCCGGCCCAGGCCACCCCGGTGACCGTCCAGCCCGGAGGGAGCGGCCAGGGGCACCACACCGGCAGGGTCCGCCGCTCGGACGCCTCGGTGGCGGCGACCCGGCCGACCACGCTCGCCACGATGTCCGCGTCGATGTGCTCCGGGACGTGCAGGGGCGCGACCGGTCCACACCGCGCGCACCGCGACTCGGCGTGCATCAGGTCCGGCAGCCGGACCGGACCGGCGCACCTCGGACAACTCACCACGACACTCACATCCCCACCGTGGCCCGGCGCCAACGGCGCGTCAAGCGGAGCCGCCGTTTCCCCCGCTGACGGTGGGTTCGGCCTCAGGCGGGCGGCGGGCCGGCGTACGCCCGGATCCAGGCGTGCATGGCGATGCCGCTGGCCACCCCGGCGTTGATCGACCGGGTGGAGCCGTACTGGGCGATCGAGAAAAGCTGGTCGCAGGCCGCCCGGGCCGGGTCGGAGAGACCGGGCCCCTCCTGGCCGAAGAGGAGCACGCAGCGCCGGGGCAGGGTGGTGGTCTCCAGCGGCCGGGAGCCCGGCAGGTTGTCGATGCCGACCACCGGCAGCTCCCGCTCTGCCGCCCACCCGACGAACTCCGCGATGGTCGGGTGGTGCCGGACGTGCTGGTAGCGGTCGGTCACCATGGCGCCACGCCGGTTCCACCGGCGCTGGCCGACGATGTGCACCTCCGCGGCGAGGAAGGCGTTGGCGTTGCGGACGACGGTGCCGATGTTGAAGTCGTGCTGCCAGTTCTCGATCGCCACGTGGAAGTCGTGCCGCCGCCGGTCCAGGTCCGCGACGACGGCCTCCCGCCGCCAGTACCGGTAGCGGTCGACCACGTTGCGCCGGTCGCCCCCGGCGAGCAGTTCCGGGTCGTACCGCGGGTCGTCCGGCGGGTCGCCGGGCCACGGGCCGACACCCACGTCGAGCTGGTCCTCGGTCACGGTCACAAGAGGGTACGGCCCGACCGGGCCGGCACCGCCCGGGCCCCCGCCGACGGTCCGCTCACCGCAGCCCCAGCGCCCCGCCCAGCCGGTCCAGGAACCGCTGGTCAGCGGGGGCGGGCGACAGGCTGATCGTCACCGGCCCACCGGTCGGGCCGGCCCGGCAGACCCGGGCGGCCACCGACTGCACCCACTGCCGGTACGCGGCCGAGTCCGCCGGGTCGGCCCGGCGATCCAGGATGCGCGCCGCGGCCCGGCAGGCGGCCAGGAGGTCCACCAGGTCGGTCAGCCGGTCGACCGGCGTCGAGGTGCCGTCGTGCCGGGCGTAGATCGCGGCCACCACGGCCCGGACCAGATCGCTGTCGAAGGCCCGGCCGGCGGCCACGGCGTCGAGGCCGGCGAGCCCGGCGGCCACGTCCCGGGGCGGCCGGCCCGGTCCGGGCGACGCGGCGGCCACCAGCACCCGGCCGGGCAGGGTGGTGAGCAGGTCCCACTCGGCGGCGGAGTAGACGGCGGTGGTCAACGGTGCGGCACGACGTCCGGCAGAGGGCGGCTCTCCGGCGAGGGAGTGGCTCATGGGGACCTCCGGCGCCAGCATATGACGCGGAGCACGGAAAGGGCCCCGTCCCACCGATACCGGGCGGGGCGGGGCCGGTTTCCGTCCGTACCGGTCGGGTCAGCGGGGCTCGGGGAAGCTGGGCCGCTCCGGGTCGACGCCATCGGGCACCGCCGCCGCGGCGTACTCCCGCTTGGGGACCATCACCTTGCGGCGGAAGACGCAGACCATGACGCCGTCCTGGTTGTAGCCGCGGGTCTCCACCGCGACCACGCCGCGGTCCGGCTTCGACCCGGACTCGCGCTTGTCCAGGACGGTGGTCTCGCCGTAGATGGTGTCGCCGTGGAAGGTCGGCGCGACGTGCCGCAGCGACTCGATCTCCAGGTTGGCGATCGCCTTGCCACTGACATCCGGCACCGACATGCCGAGGAGCAGCGAGTAGATGTAGTTGCCGACCACGACGTTGCGCTTGAACTGGCTCGCCGACTCGGCGTAGTGCGCGTCCATGTGCAACGGGTGGTGGTTCATGGTGAGCAGGCAGAAGAGGTGGTCGTCGTACTCGGTGACCGTCTTGCCCGGCCAGTGCCGGTAGACCGCGCCGACCTCGAACTCCTCGTAGTAGCGGCCGAACTGCATCCTTGTCCCCTTCGACGGGCGGCAATGGAGTTCGGCACAGCATGCCTTACCGATTGTTAAGGCGACGACGGGGGCGCGGGTGGTGAGGAAATGTCACACCGGCCACATCCGGGGGGAGACGCAATGAGCGGCGGGGCCCTCCCCGGCACCCGCCGCCCACGCTCTGATGTGGAAGATTCTGCCGTAGCCAGCGAGGGACGGACAGAGACGGGCGTCACAGTTACCTTTTTGTAACGTCACTTTGGGTGATGACAAGTCGGGCGATCGGCGATCTCTGCAGGTGGGATACCCGCTTGTCAAGGCTGAAGTTACCGATTCGTAGCGCACCATCGCGGCGATCTCCTTGGAAACGCTCCCATCACGGCTGGTCACGCAAATGCGTCGTGCACTTGCGGTCCACAGGGCGAGACCGACAGATTCCGCTCGATCGGCATGATCCCGATCCGGCAGGCCAGGCCCGGTTTCGGTGGGACCGGCCCGGGAATTCGGCAGCACCCGCCCTGGTTCCATGGGACGAGAGCAATCCGCGCTGATCGGAGAGAGCAATGGCAACGGTTGAGCTGACCACGGCCAACTTCGACGAGGTAACCGAGCGCGACGGCATCGTGCTGGTCGACTTCTGGGCCGAGTGGTGCGGTCCGTGCAAGCGGTTCGCCCCGGTCTACGAGCGCTCCTCGGAGAAACACCCGGAGATCGTCTTCGGCAAGGTCGACACCGAGGCCCAGCAGGAGCTCGGCGCGAAGTTCGACATCCGGTCCATCCCGACGATCATGGCGGTACGGGACGGCGTGATCGTCTTCGCCCAGCCGGGCGCGCTGCCCGAGTCGGCCCTGGAGAACCTGATCGAGCAGGTTCAGGCGCTCGACATGGCGGACGTCCGCAAGCAGCTGGCCGAACACAAGCACTGAGCACCGCCGAGGATGGCCGGACCCAGAGGGGCCCGGCCATCGTCGTGTCCGCTTGCACTCTTCTCGTACGCATGTTCGAATGAGGACCATGCGCTGGGAGAACCTCTCCGCTCCCCCGGACGAGGGGCATCCCGACGGGTCAGCGCCAGCGACGCCACCCCTGCCGCTGGCGCTGCCCGGCGCGATCGCCCGCACCTTCGACACCCCCGGCTTCGCCGGGATGACGTTCTACGAGGTGCGGGCCAAATCGATCATCAACCGGGTGTCCGGCGAGTCCCGTGTTCCCTTCGAGTGGACCATCAACCCGTACCGTGGCTGCAGCCATGCGTGTGTGTACTGCGTGGCCGGTGACACCCCGATCCTGATGGCGGACGGGCGGACGAAGCAGATCAGCGAGCTGGAGCCCGGCGATCGGATCTACGGGACCGAGCGGCGGGGCGCATACCGCCGTTACGTGGTCACCACGGTCCTCGACAAGTGGTCGACCACCAAGCCCGCCTACCGGGTCACCCTTGAGGACGGCACGACGCTCGTGGCCAGTGGCGACCACCGGTTCCTGTCCGAGCGGGGCTGGAAGTACGTCACGGGCACGATGCAGGGCATCGGTCAACGCCCCTACCTGACCACCGACAACCGCCTGATCGGCACCGGCCGTTTCGCGTCCGGCCCCAAGGACTCGACCGACTACCGGCGGGGCTATCTCTGCGGGATGATCCGTGGCAACGCGAAGCTCGGCACCTACCGCTATCCCCGAAGGGTGGTACACAGGTTCCGTCTCGCGCTCACCGACGAGGAGGCGCTGCAGCGCAGCGCACGATTCCTCTCCGACTTCGGCGTGGCAACCAGCCGCTTCTCGTTCGCGGCGGCGAGCGCCACCCGACGAGCCATGTCGGCGATCCGCACTTCCCGGCAGCGGGACATCGAAGCCATCACATCCCTGGTCGACTGGCCCGACGAGCCCGGCGACGACTGGCGGTTGGGCTTCCTCGCCGGGATCTTTGACGCCGAGGGAAGTTGCAGCCAGGGCGTCTTCCGGATCTGCCTCGCCGACGACGCGATCCTGGACCACATCTCCGAGGCCCTCGACCTCTTCGGCTTCCGTAGCGTGTTGGAGGGTCCCGGCCGGCCGAACCGGGTACGACAGATCCGTCTGACCGGCGGGCTTCCCGAGCGCCTGCGGTTCTTCCACCTCACCGACCCGGCCATCACCCGGAAGCGCTCCATCGAGGGAGCGGCGTTGAAGTGCCAGGCGGCGCTTCGGGTGACCGCCATCGAGCCCCTCGGGCTGGAGCTGCCGCTGTGGGACATCACCACGGGCACCGGCGACTTCATCGCCAACGGCGTGGTGAGCCACAACTGCTTTGCCCGCAACACCCACACCTATCTTGACCTCGACGCGGGATCCGACTTCGACCGGAAGGTGATCGTCAAGGTCAACGCCGGCGAGCTGGTCCGTCGTGAGCTGGCCGCTCCCCGCTGGCGCGGCGCGCACGTCGCGATGGGCACCAACGTGGACTGCTACCAGCGGGCCGAGGGCCGCTACCGGCTGATGCCACCGATCATCGAGGCACTGCGCGACTTCGCCAACCCGTTCTCCATCCTGACCAAGGGCACCCTGATCCTGCGGGACCTGCCGCTGCTGAGGCAGGCCGCCGAGGTGACCCGGGTCGGCGTGTCGTACTCGGTGGGGTTCGTCGACGAGGCGCTGTGGCGGGCGGTCGAGCCGGGCACGCCGAGCCCGCGGCGGCGGCTCGACGCGGTCCGGCAGCTGACCGACGCCGGCTTCGAGGTCGGCGTGCTGATGGCACCGATCCTGCCGGGCCTCAGCGACGGTGACGAGTCGATCGAGGCGACCGTGGCGGCGGTCGCCGCCGCCGGAGCGGTCAGCGTGACGCCGATGGCGCTGCACCTGCGTCCCGGCGCCCGCGCGTGGTACGCGCACTGGCTGGCCCGGGACTTCCCGCACCTGGTCCCCCGCTACCGCGAGCTCTACCGCTCCGGCGCGTACGCGCCGCAGGCGTACCAGCGGGAGCTGACCGCGCGGGTGCGGATCGCGGCCCGCCGGCACGGCCTGCACCGCGGCGAGCGCGGCGACAACCGGCGGCTGCCGGACCCACCGCCCCCACCGGCCGCCGAGCAGCTCTCGCTGCTCTAGCGGGTCCGGTCTACCCTGCCGGCCCCGGCTGTGTCGGGCGCTGGCCGACGGCGGCTGAGCGGCGGGGTTAGAGTCGGCCGGTGCGTACCGTTCAGCAGATCCTCGCCGACTCGGCCGTGATCGCCGTCGTGGGCGCGTCCCGCGACCCGCGCAAGGCCGCCCACAGCGTGCCGTTCCAGATGCAGCGGTACGGCTGGCGGATCATCCCGGTCAACCCGACAGTGGACGAGCTCTTCGGCGAGAAGGCGTACCCCTCGCTGGCCGACATCCCGCACCCGGTCGACCTGGTCGACGTCTTCCGGCCCGCGCGGGACGCGGTGCAGGTGGTCCGGGACGCGGCGGCGATCGGCGCGCCGGCGGTCTGGCTGCAACTGGGCATCGTCTCCGCCGAGGCCCGGCAGATCGCCGAGGAGGCCGGCATGGACTACGTCGAGGACCGCTGCCTGATCGTGGAACGCGCTGCCGGCAACCTCACCCGCCTCCCCTGACGGCAGCAGCGCCGGGGGTCGGCGATCCGTCGACGACATCAGGTTCATAGCGGCCGGAAAGCCGACGTCGACCGTGCCGCGTCAGCGGCGGCCGACGAGATGCCTGCCCGAGATCGTTGGAGGCCACGCCGTACCCTGCGCCCATGCCTCTGCTGCGGTCGGTCCGCGTCCCCTCGCTCGGTGACGGGCTCTGGTCGCGGCGGCTGCTCTCCCTCGCGACCGCCACGGCGGTGACGGCCCTGGTGGCGGCCACGCTGCTGCGGCTGCCCCGGCTCGACTACGACAGCATCAGCTGCGCCGTCTGGCTGATCATCGGGGCCCACCTGCTGTCGAAGCGGTGGTGGCCGCGGCGCGACGCCCGCCTGGTGTGGAACGTGCGGATCGCCGGTCGGGACGGGGTGGAGCCCGGCCTGGTGGCCCGGCGGTCGCTCGCCGGCTGGGTGGACCTGGTGGCGGACCTGGTATGGATGACGGCGATCGGGGTGGGCGTGATCGCCACGCTCCCCGACGACCCGCAGTGGGCCCGCATCGCGCGGGTGGTGCTCACGGTGGGCATCGCCGCCGGCACGGGTCGGATCGTCTACGACGAACTGCGGTTCACCGGCCGCGTGGCGCTCACCGCGAGCGGGATCCGGCACGGCCGCCGGCGGCACGACTGGACGAACATCGACCGGGTCACCCCGCACCGGCAGGACGGCCGGATCAACGGGGTACGGCTGCGGCCGGTGAAGTGGTTGTCGCTGGAGCCGGCGCCGGTGGTCGGCGGTCGGGACACGGCCGTGCCGGAGGCGCGGCTGGTGGCCGCGATCGAGCACTACCGGTCGCGGCCGGAGGTGCTGGCGGTGGGATTGCCGGTCACCGCACCGGAGCCGACCGTGGAGCCAGCCGGCGGGTGACCGGCGCACCGGTCAGAGCTTGTACTCCCTGAGCAGGCCGCGGGAGATGATGGTCTTCTGGATCTCCGAGGTGCCCTCGCCGATGAGCAGGAACGGGGCCTCCCGCATCAGCCGCTCGATCTCGTACTCCTTGGAGTAGCCGTAGCCGCCGTGGATGCGGAAGGCCTCCTGGACGACCTCGGCGCAGTATTCCGAGGCGAGCAGCTTGGCCATGCCGGCCTCGACGTCGTTGCGCTGGCCGGCGTCCTTGAGTCGGGCGGCGTTGACCATCAGCGAGTGCGCGGCCTCGATCTTGGTGCCCATCTCGGCGAGCTTGAAGGCGATGGCCTGGTGCTTGGCGAGCGGCTGGCCGAAGGTGCGGCGCTGCTGGGCGTACGCGACGGCCAACTCGAAGGCGCGGATGGAGATGCCGCAGGCGCGGGCGGCGACGTTGACCCGGCCGACCTCGATGCCGTCCATCATCTGGTAGAAGCCGCGGCCCACCTTGTCAGCCCCGCCGAGGACCGCCGACTCGGGGACGGTGACCCCGTCGAGCACCATCTCGGTGGTCTCGACGCCCTTGTAGCCCATCTTGTCGATCTTGCCGGGGATGGTCAGCCCGGGGGCGGTCTCGCCGAAGCCCGGCTCCTTCTCCAGCAGGAAGGTGCTCATGTTGCCGTAGACCGAGTCGGCGCCGGTGTCGGTCTTGACCAGAGTGGCCACCACCGAGGAGTACGCCCCGTTGGTCAGCCACATCTTCTGGCCGTTGAGCACGAAGCGGTCGCCGTCACGGACGGCCTTCGACTTGATCGCCGAGACGTCGGAGCCGCACTCCGGCTCGGACATCGAGAAGGCGCCGCGCACCTCGCCGGTGGCCATCTTCGGCAGCAGCCGGGCCTTCTGCTCGGCCGAGCCGTGCTGGGAGATCAGGTACGCCACGATGAAGTGAGTGTTGACGATGCCGGAGATCGACATCCAGCCCCGGGAGAGCTCCTCGACCACCAGGGCGTAGGTCAGCAGCGACTCGCCGAGCCCGCCGAACTCCTCGTCGATGGTGAGGCCGAACAGCCCCATCTCGCGCATCCCGTCGAGGATGTCGGTGGGGTACTCGTCGGCGTGCTCCAGCCGCTGGGCGTGCGGGATGATCTCCTTGTCGGCGAACTCCCGGACGGTTTCCAGGATCGACCGCTGCACATCGGTCAGGCCGGGCGTCTGGGCGAGTCGAGCCATCTCAGCCTCCGGGGGATCGGCGCCTTACTCGTGGGTAACTGAACGCTCGGTCAGTATCGGCCTCCCTGCCTGCCGCGCCAAGGTGACCGGTCCATACAACCGCTGTGAAAAGGTTCACCGCTACGGGTAGCGTCCGCAAGAGAGAGCGGCGTGGACCTGCGGCGGAGGGGGCGAACGGACGTGAGCTATCCACCACCGGGCGAGCCGGAGCAGCCACCGTCGCCGTACGAGCGGCCGCACGGCGAGTCGGACCGGCCCGGCGACCAGCAGCCCTGGGGACAGCAGCCCGAGCACCCGCAGTGGGGGCAGCAGCCGCCGTACCCGCCGCAGGGCCCGTACGGCCAGTACGGCCCGCCACCGGGCGGCGGGGGCACCAACGTGATGGCCATCCTGTCGCTGGTCTTCGCGTTCCTCTTCGCCCCGGCCGGCATCGTCCTGGGCCACCTGGCGAAACGGCAGATCAAGCGGACCGGCGAGGAGGGCGACCAGCTCGCCACCTGGGGCCTGATCCTCAGCTACATCTTCACGGTGATCGGCCTGCTGGCCTGCTGCGGCTGGCTCGGCTTCGCCATCTGGGCCGGCTCCGACAACGGCAGCACCTACTGACCCGTCAACGGAACTGCGCCTCGCGGACGCTGTTGCCGCCGTCCACCACCAGCATCTGACCGGTGATGTACGACGCGGCCGGGGAGCAGAGGAAGGCGATCGCCGCAGCCACCTCGTCCGGCGTGCCGGGGCGGCCGACCGGCGTGCCCAACCCCTGCTTGACCTCGGCCATCGTGGAGGCCGCGGTGTAGATGGTGCCGGGAGCCACCGCGTTGACGGTCACCCCGTCGGCGATCATCTCCATCGCCAGGGCCCGGGTCAGCCCGACCACCCCGGCCTTCGCCGCCGCGTACGCCGCCTCCGTGGGCAGGGCGTTGACCGGGCCGGCGGTCGCCGCCAGGTTGACGATCCGCCCCCAGCCCCGCTCCGACATGCAGCTGATGAAGGCCCGGCTGCACAGGAACGCGGTGGTCAGGTTCCGGTCGATCTCGCCGCGCCACTCGTCGTAGCTGAGCTGGGCCACCGGGCGCAGCACCTCCGGGCTGGCCCGGCTGGCCAGGCCGGCGTTGTTCACCAGCACCTCGACGTCGCCGAGCTGTTCGGTGACCGCGTCGGCGAGCGCGCCGACCTCCGACTCGTCGGTCAGGTCGGCGACGAAGCCGGTCACGCCGAGCTCGCCGGCCCGTTCGTGGATCCGTCGGGTGGTGGAGACGATCGCGACCCGGGCGCCCAGGTCGGCCAGCCGGCGGGCCGTCGCGTACCCGATGCCGTCCGGGCTGCCCGCCCCGGTGACCAGGGCGACCCTGCCGTCCAGCCGCATGGTCACCGGCTCGGCCACCGGCGCCGGCTCGTCCTGGCCGTCCGGGCCGGCGGTGGTGGCGCGGGTGCGCCGGGCCAGCCCGGGACGGGTCACGTCCCGCCTCGGTCTGCTGCCGGAACGGTCGGCGCCGCGCGCGTCGATAGCCATGCCGCGATCCTGCCCGCTCGAGGCGGCCCGGGCAATGCGGCACCACGGGGACACCGCGTCTGGCTGGTCCTGGCTACCCTGACGGCGCACCCACACTCGACGGAGAAGCCTAATGACCTATCCCCCACCCCCTGGCGGTTGGCACGACCCGGCGGCCGACCCGACCCTGCCGGTCAGCGGCCAGCCGATCCCCGCCCAACCGACCGGCAAGGACCCGTACGCCCCGTACGCCGGATCGCCGGCCGCCCCCGTCGACCCGTACGCCGCCGCGGCGGCGTACGGGACACCGGGATACCCCCCGCCGGGCTATCCCGGGTACGGCTACCCGGCCGCGCCGAAGACGAACAGCATGGCGATCGCCGCCCTGGTGCTGTCGCTGGTCGGCATCGCCTCGTGCATCACCGCGCCGGTGGGCGCGATCCTCGGCCACGTGGCCCGCAAGCAGATCCGGGAGACCGGCGAGGGCGGCGAGGGCATGGCGAAGGCCGCCATCATCGTGGGCTGGATCCTCACCGGCCTGTTGGTGCTGCTGATCGCCTTCTACGTGGTGATCATCGTGCTGGCGTTCGCCGACTCGTCCAGCGGCAGCAGCAATTGACGCGAAAGGGCCGTCCCGACTCCCCGGGACGGCCCCTGCGCCGCCCCTCGCCGGGGCGGCGCGCGCCGCTCACTCCGAGGGCGGGGTGAAGGTGGAGGTGCGGCTCATCCCGGCGGCGCGCCCCTTGGCCGCGATCACCAGGGCCATCTTCCGGGAGGCCTCGTCGATCATCTCGTCGCCGAGCATCACCGCGCCGAGCTTGCCGCCCGCCTCCGAGGTGTAGTGCTCGTACGCGTCGAGGATCAGCTCGGCGTGGTCGTAGTCGGCCTGGGCCGGCTGGTAGACCTCGTTGGCCGCGTCGATCTGGCCGGGGTGCAGCACCCACTTGCCGTCGAAGCCGAGCGCCGCCGAGCGCTTCGCCACCTCGCGGAACGCGTCCACGTCACGGATCTGCAGGAACGGGCCGTCAATGGCCTGCTTGTCGTGCATCCGGGCAGCCATCAGGATCCGCATCAGGATGTAGTGGTACGGGTCGCCCGGGTAGTCCGGGATCAGCGCGCCGACCACCAGCGACCTCATGTTGATCGAGGCCATGAAGTCGGCCGGGCCGAAGATGATGGTCTCCACCCGCGGCGAGGCGGCCGCGATCGCGTCGACGTTGACCAGGCCGGCGGCGTTCTCGATCTGCGCCTCGATGCCGATCCGGCCGACCTCCAGGCCGAGAGTCTTCTCGATCTGGGTGAGCGTCAGGTCCAGCCACTGCACCTGGGCGGCGTTCTGCACCTTCGGCAGCATGATGCAGTCCAGGTTGGCGCCGGCGCCCTCGACCACCTCGATCACGTCCCGGTAGGTCCACGGGGTGGTCAGGTCGTTGACCCGGACCACCCGGGTCTTGCCGGCCCAGTCGCCCTCGTTGAGCGCGGCGACGATGTTCTTGCGCGCGTCCGGCTTCGCCAGCGGGGCGACCGCGTCCTCCAGGTCGAGGAAGACCTGGTCGGCGGGGAGGCCCTGGGCCTTGCCGAGCATCTTGACGCTGGAACCCGGCACGGCGAGGCAGGACCGGCGGGGGCGCCCAACTGCGGCCATCGAATGCGCTCCTTCCAGCGTCCGACGGGCACACCGGCGGACTTAACGATCCCAAAGGTCTTTGTGACGTCACGGTAACCTCGTGCCGTGACCGAGGTGAATGGACCTGTGGAAGATCTCACTGAGCGTCGACTGGTGGTGGTGACCGGGGCCAGCTCCGGCATCGGGCTCGCCGCCGCCGTCGACCTCGCCCGCCGGGGTGACCAGGTGGTACTGGTCGGGCGGGACCCGGCCCGGCTGCAGTCCGCCGGGGACCAGGTCCGCGAGGTCGCCGGCGAGCGACCCGAACTGTTCCGGGCCGACTTCGCGGTGCTCGACGACGTCCGCCGGCTCGCGGAGCGGCTGCGGGCCGCGTACGACCGGATCGACGTGCTCGCCAACAACGCCGGCGCGATCGTGTTGCAGCCGCTCACCACCGTGGACGGTTTCGAGCTCTCCATCCAGGCCAACCACCTGGCCCCGTTCCTGCTCAGCAACCTGCTGCGGGACCGGATCGGCCGGATGGTGGTCACCGCGTCCGGCGCGCACCGCAGCGGCAGGCTCGACCCGGACGACCTCAACGCCTCGCTGCGCCGCTACCGGCCGATGCGCGCGTACGGCACCAGCAAGCAGGCGAACATCCTCTTCACCGCCGAGGCGGCCCGGCGCTGGCCGGAGATCCCGGCGCACTCCTTCCACCCGGGGGTGGTGCGGACCCGGTTCGGCAACGACAGCCGGCTGGTCGCCCTCGGCATGCGGCTGCTGCCGTTCCGCAGCCCCGAGAAGGGCGCGGAGACGCTGGTCTGGCTCGCCAACCAGGACCCGTCCCGCCTGGTCGACGGCGGCTACTACGCCGACCGGCGACCGCGCCGACCGCTGAGCAAGGCCACCGACCCGCAGCTCGCCACCCGACTCTGGACGGCCAGCGCCAAGGCCGTCGGCATCGACGGGTGACGGGTTTACCGGTGGCGTCCGGCCGCGGCCAGCTGCCACACTCCGCGCCATGACCACGGAAAACGGCACTGGGGCCGGCGCCGTCGACACGGTCCGGGCCGACGGCGCAATCCTGCACGTGGGCGGCGCGGACGCGGAGCTGGAGGCCCGGATCGGGCGGGAGCTGACCGCGTTCAACAACGCCGCGACCGGGGCCGACGACGAGGCCGACCTCTCGGTAGGGGTCACCGACGCCGACGGCGAGCTCGTCGGCGGGCTGACCGGCTGGACCTGGGGCGGCCGCGCCGGGCTCAACACGATGTGGGTCCGCGCGGACCGCCGACACCAGGGCTGGGGCGGGCGGATGCTGCGGGCCGCCGAGGAGGAGGCCCGCTGCCGGGGCTGCACCGAGATCTCGGTGTCCTCCTTTTCGTTCCAGGCGCCCGGCTTCTACCGGCGGCACGGCTACTCCGACACCGGCATCCGCGACGGCATCCCCGGCGGCCACGTCGACCACCACTTCTGGAAGTCGCTGGTCGACGACCCCGCCGCCGCGCTGCGCTTGGTTGCGCTGGTCGAGCTGGCCACCGACGCGGTCGAGGCCGGTCAGCGGTACGAGGACCAGGTGCTCGCCCTGCTCGGGCGGCACGGCGGACGGCTGGAGCGGCGACTGCGTACCGGCGACGGGCGACGCGAGGTGCACGTGATCCGGTTCGCCTCCCGTGCCGGCTACGAGTCGTTCCTTGCCGACCCGGAGCGGGCCGCGCTGCGCGCCGCCCTCGGCGACGCCGCCCCGGCCGCCGAGGTGTTGGAGGTGTCCGAGGCCTGAGCTGACGTCCGGCCCCCCCACCCGGATCAGGCCAGAGCACCGCCGTCGGCGTACCAGAAGGAGAAGGGGCGCAGAGCGTCAGCGATCACCGCGCGCATCGCCTCCCGGCCCGGCGGCGGTGCGGCGAAGTGGTCGGCGGCGGCGTACCAGGGCATGGCCCTGACGCCGAGGTCCAGCTGCAGGGAGAGCGCCCGGAGGTAGTTGACCGCGTTGAGGCGGGCGTGGGCGCGCGGATCGAGGTCATGGCGGTGGCGCACCGCCGACAGCTCCCGCAGCGGGGCGAGGGCCCGCTCGAGCCGGCCGGCGGGCAGGTCACCGCGGTGCAGCAGTGTCACCGTCGCGTACGCCAGGCGCTCGTCCTCGGAGAGCAGCAGGGTGGTGCCAGCGGTGTCGACCAACCGTGCCGGGAGCGCGTCGAGGAGCCGGCCGGCAGCGGCGGTGTCGACATGACGGCTGCGAGCGAGGGAGGCGATGACATCGGCGGCATGGGCGGGCGCGTGCGCCACGCCTCGCCCGGTGTCCACCACGCCTCGCAGATCGCGTTCGGCCGAGAACCAGTCGAGAGAGGCGTTCAGCCACTGGGTCATCGTCTCGCCGTCCACGATCTCGGCCACGATGTCGCGTTCGATCACCAGGCCGAGGACCAACGCGGCGAAGCTGCGCCCGAACACGCTGTCCGTACCGACCTCGCCCAGCCCCCGGCCCATCGCGGCGACCAGTCGGTCGCCCAACCCGACCAGGTCGGCGTCGCACACCCCGTTGAGCACCCAAGGCTTGATCTTGGAAGGGTCGGGCGCGCAGGCTCGATGGCATGGACTTCGATCCCATGGCCACCGCCCGCCGGGCGTTGTGGATCGGCGGCGCGCAGTGGGCCGGCAAGACGACTCTCGCGGCCACCCTGGCCCTGCGGTACGGGCTGACCGCGTACCTCTACGACCGGCGCGACGCCCGGGCGCACGAGGACCGCGACGAGCTGCTCGCGGCCGACACCGTGGCGCCGGCTCGGGAGCTGGGGGTACGGGTGATCGAGGTGGACGGCAGCCGGGACGCCGAAGGGATCGCCGGGCTGGTGGCCGAGCACCTCGCGGCCTACCTGTGAGCCTCACTCGGCTAGGTGCACCGGCACGCTGGTGACCACCACGCCGGGCAGGGCGCGCAGGGCCTTGCGCAACCGCTGCCCGGCCCGGCTGTGCAGCGGCCGGTGCCAAGGGCGGCGCAGCACCACCTCCGGCACGATCACGGTCAGCGTCAGATCCGTCCGGGAGGCGTGCAGCGCCTCCAGGTAGTGCGCCAGCGGCCCGATCACGACCCGGTACGGCGACACGATCGTCTCCAGCCGCACGTGGTCGCCCCAGGCCCGCCACTGCTCCCGGAACCGGTCGGCTTCCTCCTCCTCAGGCGCGATGTGCACGGCCAGCGTCGGCTGCCCCAGCGAGGCCGCGTACGCCAGGGCGCGCAGCGACGCCCGGTTCAGCCGGGCGACCGGCACGACCACCAGGTGGCGTACCTCCTGGGGCAGCTCCTCGCCCTCGGCGGGCGCTGCCCCCGGCGCGGACCCCGACGGCCGCGGCGCGGGCCCGGCGTCGGGCGGCGGGCGCAGCGCCAGTGCCCGGTGCAGCGTGGCGTAGTGCTGTTGGATCCGGCGGGCGAGCAGCACCAGCAGGGGCACCGCGAGCACCACCACCCAGGCGCCCTCGGTGAACTTCCCGATCCCGGCGGTCAGCAGGACCACCCCGGACATGGTGGCGCCGACCGCGTTGATGACCAGCCGACGCTGCCAACCCGGCCCGCGCCGACGTCGCCAGTGCACCACCATGCCGGCCTGGGAGAGGGTGAACGCCAGGAACACGCCCACCGCGAAGAGCGGGATCAGCGCCTCGGTGTTGCCACCGAAGGCGACGAAGATGACCGCTGCCGCGACGGCGAGCGCCACCAGCCCGTTGCTGAACGCCAGCCGGTCCCCCATGTGCAGGAAGCGGCGGGGCGCGTGACCCTGCCGGGCCATGAAGAAGAGCAGCCGGGGGAAGTCGTTGAAGGCGGTGTTGGCGGCCAGCAGCAGGATCAGCGCGGTGGTGGCTTGGAGCAGGGCGTACCAGGGGCCGGTGGGGAAGGTGACCCGGCCGAGCTGGGAGAGCAGGGTCTCCCCCGGCCGGGGCACCAGGCCGTCCATGTGGATCAGGACGACCAGCCCGACGAAGAGCAGCACCAGCATGGAGACCATCCAGCTGAGCGTGGTGCGGGCGTTGCGCCACTCGATGGGCCGGCGCCGGAAGGCCGGCACCGCGTTCGACACCGCCTCGATGCCGGTCATCGACACCGCGCCGGAGGCGAACGCGCGCAGCACCAGCAGCAGCCCGAGGCCCTCGACGGCCGGCACCGGCGGCGGCGGCACCGGCGCGAAGCCCCGGCCCGCCACGCGCAGGTAGCCGACCACCAGCAGCGCGAGGACCGCGACCACGAAGGCGTACGTCGGCAACACGAAGATGTTGCCGGCGGTACGGACGCCGCGCAGGTTTCCGGCCAGCAGCAGGGCGATCGCCAGCACGCCGAGCGGCACGGTGGCCGGCGCCAGCCCGGGCAGCGCCGAGGTGACCGCGTGCACGCCGGCCGCCACCGACACCGACACGGTCAGCACGTAGTCGAGCATCAGGCCGGCGGCCGCCGCGAGTCCGGGCGTGGCGCCGAGGTTGTCGCTGGCCACGATGTACGAGCCGGCGCCGTGCGGATAGGCCGGGATGGTCTGCCGGTACGACAGCCCGACCGCGATCATCAGCACCACCAGCACGGCGGCCAGCGGCAGTGAGAGTCCCAGCGAGCCGCTGCCGGCCAGCGCCAGCACGGTCAGCATCGCCTCCGGCCCGTACGCCACCGAGCTGAGCAGGTCCGAGGAGAGGATCGGTAGGGCGACAATCTTGCGCATCCGCTCGTACAGCACGGCGGTGCTGCTCAGCGGCGGGCCGAAGAGCACCCGGCGGAGGCGGGTGAGGGCGCGCCCCAGCCGGGAGCCGGGCAGGTTCGCCGGCTCGGCGGCGACCAGCTCGTCCGGCTCCTCGACCGTGAACATCTCGATCGGCGCGAGGCGGCCAAAGCGGGTCGGCGCCGGCCGACGCCGGTTTCGACCCAGGGTTGGGTCCACGGGCAGCTCGTCCCCGCCCGGGCAGCGCGGTGTCTGCCACCGGTCGCCGATCCGGGTCAGCGCGGCCAGCTCGTCCGGGTCGAGCGGGGGGAACTCGGCCGAGGGCGTGACGACGGTGCCACGCTTGGCCTCGTCGTCGTCGCCTCCGCTCCGGCGCCCCATCCCACCCCCTCCTCCGCACTTTCACGGAAAGCGGCCCCTCCGGCTGCGGAATGGCCACACTTTCCGGGAAAGTGCGACCGGCTCAGTCGGCGAGGGGGGCGGGGTCGGCGGGGAGGGGGACCGGGGAGGGGCGGCGACCGGCGCGGGCGCCGCCGAGCACCACCACGGCGACGCCGGCCAGGAGCAGCGCCAACCCGGGCAGGGCGAGCGGGCGGGGCAGCTGGCCGAGCCAGATCCAGGCGATCAGGGCCGCGCCGGGGGCCTCCAGCAGGACCAGCACGCTGACCGTGGTCGCGGAGATCCGCCGCAGGGCGTAGTTGAACATCGAGTGGCCGAGCAGCTGCGCGCCGGCCACCAGGCCGAGGATCGCCAGCCAGGTGCTGCCGTCGAAGCCGTGCAGCGGCACCCCGCCCACCAGGCAGACCACCAGCAGGATCAGCGCGCACACCCCGTAGCAGATCGTGGTGTACGTGGTGGTGCTGATCGTGGCCCGGGCCCGCTCGCCGAAGGCGGTGTAGACGGCGGCGAACATGCCGCCGGTCACCGCCAGCAGGTCACCGGCGAAGGCCCGGCCGGAGGCGGCGAAGTCCGCGCCGGTGGCCAGCACCGCGCCGGTCACCGCCACCGCGATGCCGGCCCAGACGGCGTACGGCAGGTGGCGGCCCTGCCAGCGGGCGATCAACCCCTGCCAGACCGGCTGGGTGGCGCCCAGCGCGGTGGCCGCGGCGACGGAGGTGAGCTGCGCGCTCGGCATCCAGGTGGCGAAGTGGGCGGCGAGTGCCACCCCGGAGAGAATGCAGTAGAAGCCCTCCCGGCGGCCGTCCCCGACGGTCAGCGCCCGGAACTCGGCCCGGCGGCGGGCCAGCGAGAACGGGCCCAGCACCGCGGTGGAGAGCAGGTTCCGCCAGAACGCGATGGCCAGCGCCGGGGCGGCCGCGAAGGCGACCAGCGGGGCGGACGACGAGACGGCGGCGACGGCGAGGACGAGAACACCGGCGGTCAACGGATCCACCGGACGGCGGGGCGGGGTCGGAGACACGGAGAGCAATACTCACACAACACCCGACACCACGGAACGTCAGTACTCCGTTACGATCATGGCGTCCGCGCCGGCGACCCCCTCGACGCCCGGAGGCGCTCCCCCATGCCCAGCTACCAGGCGGTGCTGTTCGACTTCTTCGGCACCCTGACCCGCTGCGTCCAGCGCGGCTCCGCCCACCGGATGACGGCCGAGCTGCTCGGCTGCCCGGTCGACACCCTCGCCGCCGTACTCGACCGGACCTTCTACCAGCGGGCCGCCGGCCGGCACGGCAACGCCGAGGCGACGCTGCGGTGGGTCTGCGCACAGGCCGGCCTGCACCCCTCCGACGACGCGGTACGCGCCGCGGTCGCCTCCCGGCACCGGGCGGTACGCGCCGACACCCGGCTGCGCGACGACGCCGTGCCCGCCCTCGCCGCGCTGCGCCAGCGGGGGGCGCGGACCGGCCTGGTCAGCGACTGCACCCACGAACTGCCGGCGTTCCTGCCGCAGCTGGCGGTCGCCCCGCTGCTCGACGTGCGGGTCTTCTCCGTCCAGGTCGGCCGGTGCAAGCCCGACCCGGAGCTCTACCTGGCCGCGTCCCGGCGACTCGGCGTCGCGCCGGAGGGCTGCCTCTACGTCGGCGACGGCGGCAGCCGGGAGCTGACCGGCGCCCGGCGGACCGGGATGACCGCGGTCCGCCTGGTCGCCCCGGACCTCGCCGGTCATCTGGTCTTCGACGCGGAACAGGACTGGGACGGCCCGGTGGTCCGGTCGTTGAGCGAGGTGGTCGAGCTGGTCGAGGCGGTGCCGGCGGGCTGCTGACCCGTTCCTCAGCGGCGGCGGACCTTGTGCAGGCGGAACGGCTTGCGGGTGGCCCGGACGACCGGGGCGCCGCGCGGCACCTCGGCGAGCGACTCCTCCGGCAGCCCGGCGCCCGAGTCGGGCGCGCCGGCCGGGGCGAGCCGGTTCAGCGCGCAGCCGTCGGCCGCCCAGCGGGCGACCAGGTTGGTGGTGGGGCCGGAGGCGTTCAGCCGCTTCGCCGCGACAAGCGGCGCCGCACTCTCCCACGCCTCGGTGCCGGGCGTCACCCGGGTCACCCGGGCCGGCCAGGTCACGATCCGCCCGCCGTGGTCGCCGCGCAGGGTCACCCGGGCCTCGGGCGCGTCGGCCAGTCCCGGCGCCGACTGCTCACCGGGCCCGCTGACCACGAAGAGCGCCCCCTCCAGCGGTACGCACCACAGCGCCAGCGCCGGCCCGCCGGGGACGTTCACCCAGGCCACGGCCGCCTTCTTCATCGCCTCGTCGACCAGCGGCGTCGTCTCGCGGGCGTCCAGCTCGTCCGTCACACCGGCATCCTCTCGTACGTCGCCCGGTCCGGCACCGGCTACGGCCCCGCGTGCCGTCACCGGGGTGGTTCGGCGAGCGCCGCGCGGCCCGCTCAGCCGACGAAGGGCGGGACCAGGATCTCGCCCCGGGCCACCGGCATCACGTGGCCGGAGACCGTGGCGCCGACCGCCGAGCCGCCGAGCGCGGTCACCGTGCAGGCCAGCGCCGACGGTCGGTGGATCTCGACACCCTGGCGCACCGCGTACGCCGAGCTTCCGTCCCCGGGGAGCAGCTCGCTGGCCACCAGCCAGACGCCGAGCCCGAGGGCGGCCGAGCCGGTCGCCGGGTCCTCCGGGACGCCCAGCCCCGGCACGAAGACGCGCGCGTGCGCGGTTTGCGCCTCGGCGTCCCAGGAGAAGACGCAGACGTGCTCCACCCCGTACCGCTCCACCGCCGCCGCGTTCACCCGGGCGCGGGCCACCGCGTCCGGGCGTACCGGCAGGTAGGGGAACTCCAGCCCGCAGCCGGCCACCCGGGGCGCCGGGCCGGCGTGGTCGGCCGCGGTGAGGCCGGCCATCTCCAGCAGCGGCTCGGGGTCGAGCTCCGGCCCGAGGGTGGGCGTGCCGCCGGTCAGGGTGGCGCCGGTCTCGGTGACCACGATCGGCAGCACCCCGGCACCGCACTCCTGGGTGACCTGCCCCACACCGAACATCCCACGCCGGCTCGCGGTCACCGCCGCGCCGACGCTGGGGTGCCCGGCGAACGGCAGCTCCTCCGCCGGGGTGAAGATCCGGGCCCGGTAGGTGGCGCCGACCTGGGTCGGCGGCAGCACGAACACCGTCTCCGACAGGTTGAACTCCAGCGCGAGCGCCTGCATCTGTTCGGTGGCCAGCCCCTCCGCGCCGAACACCACGGCCAGCGGGTTGCCGGCGAACGGGCGGTCGGTGAAGACGTCCACGATCTCGTAGGCCAAGGTCGACATGTTGATAGACACTAGGCGCTTAGGCTGGTGCCCGTGAGCATGCCGAACCGGGTCTACATCGCACGACTCGCCGGAGTCGCCGTCTTCGACCCCAACGGCGACCAGGTGGGGCGGGTCCGCGACGCGGTGGCCCGGATCCGGCCGACCCAACGTCCGCCCGAGGTGGTGGGCCTGGTCGCCGAGATGCCGATGCGCCGACGGATCTTCCTGTCCATCAACCGGATCACCTCCATCGACGCCGACGCGGTCGTCCTCGGCAGCGGCACCCTCAACCTGCGCCGCTTCGAGAAGCGCCCGAACGAGCTGCTCGTCCTCCAGGAGCTGCTGGACCGGCGGGTCCAGCTCGAGCCCGGCGGCCAACCGGGCACGGTGGTCGACGTGGCGATGGAGTGCCACCGGGGCGGCGAGTGGTCGCTGTCCCGGGTCGCGGTCCGCGAGCAGGTCAGCCGGCTCACCCGCCGCGGCCACCTGCACCAGGTCGAGTGGGACCGGGTCCGCGGGCTCAGCGGCATCGCCGACAACCGGGGTACGGCCAACCTGCTCGCCGTGCTGGAGGACATGCGCCCGGCCGACCTGGCCAACGCGCTGCAGGACCTGCCGGACGCGCGCCGCAACGAGGTGGCGGCGGCGCTGGACGACGAGCGCCTCGCCGACGTGCTCAGCGAGCTGCCGGAGCACGACCAGGTGGAGATCCTCGCCGCGCTGGACCGGGAACGCGCCGCCGACGTCCTCGAGGAGATGGACCCGGACGACGCCGCCGACCTGCTCAACGAACTGCCCCCGCCGGAGCAGGACGTGCTGCTCGACCTGATGGAGCCGGACGAGGCCGACCCGGTCCGCCAGCTGCTGAAGTACACCTCCGGCACCGCCGGCAGCGTGATGACCTCCGAGCCGGTGATCCTGCCGCCGGACGCCACCGTGGCCGAGGCCCTCGCCCGGATCCGCGAGGAGCAGGTCTCCCCGGCGGTGGCCGCGCAGGTCTTCGTGACCCGCGCCCCGATGACCACCCCCACCGGCCGCTACCTGGGCATGGTGCACTTCCAGCGGCTGCTCCGCGAGCCCCCGGCCGACATGCTCGGCGGGGTGGTGGTCAACGACATAGACCCGCTGCGGCCGACCACGCCGCTGCCCGAGATCACCCGCCGGATGGCCACCTACGACCTGGTCGCCATGCCGGTGGTGGACCGCAACAACCGGCTGGTCGGGGCGGTCACCGTGGACGACGTGCTCGACCACTCGCTGCCCCGGGACTGGCGGGACCGGGACGCCGTACCGGGCCCGGCCCCCGCCGAGGCGGCGACGGACGACGCCGATGGCTGAGCAGCGACGGGCCGAGCGGCTGGACCAGCCGCGCGAGCCCCGGGGCGTCAAGCTGCCCCGGTTCGACCCGGAGGCGTTCGGCCGCTGGTCGGAGGGGATCGCCCGGGGCATGGGCACGGCGAACTTCATCGTCTACATGACGGTGGTGATCGCCATCTGGTTCGTCTGGAACACGCTGGCCCCGACGAACCTGCGCTTCGACCCGTACACCTTCACGTTCCTGACCCTGGTGCTGTCGTTGCAGGCCTCGTACGCGGCCCCGCTGATCCTGCTCGCGCAGAACCGGCAGGCCGACCGGGACCGGGTGTCGCTGGAGGAGGACCGGCGGCGGGCGACATTGCAGAAGGCCGACACGGAGTACCTGGCCCGGGAGATCGCCGCGCTGCGGATCGCCATGGGTGAGGTGGCCACCCGGGACTTCCTCCGCTCCGAGCTGGCCCGGCTGGCCGAGGAGCTGGACGAGGCGGCGCAGCGCCGGCAGAAGCTGGAGCGGCGGCAGCAGGAGAAGGCCCGTCGGGGCGGCGGGGAGGCGCTCGACGAGCCCCGCGACGACCTGGACGGGGATTTCGCCCGGGACGGCCGGCCGGAGGGCTGAGCCGCCCCGGGGCGCCGCATGGCGCACGGGGCCGGGCAGGGGCGGGCACGGCGTTCGCGCCGAACGTCCGCTTTCGGGAGGTGGGCCGTCCGCCCTCCGGATGCGGCCATCGATTCGCTCACACCAGGCCCGGCGGCGACGATGGCCGATCACCACCGACGTAGCATTGCGGGCATGTCAGCACCCGTCAGCACCATCTCCGACGCGATCCAGGCCGCCCTGGCCACCGTCAACGACCCGGAGATCCGCCGGCCCATCACCGAGCTGGGCATGGTCCGCTCCGCCGAGGTCGGCGACGACGGCGTCGTCCGCGTCGAGCTGCTGCTGACCATCGCCGGCTGCCCGCTGAAGGACAAGCTGCGCAGCGACATCACCGCCGCCGTGGGGGCGGTCCCCGGCGTGACGGGTGTCGAGATCGAGTTCGGCGTGATGAGCCCGGAGCAGCGCCAGGGCCTCCAGGCGAAGCTGCGCGGCGGCGGCGCCACCGAGGAGCCGGTGATTCCGTTCGCCCAGCCCGGCTCCCGTACCCGCGTCTACGCGGTCGCCAGCGGCAAGGGCGGCGTCGGCAAGTCCAGCGTCACGGTCAACCTGGCCGCCGCGCTGGCCGCCCGCGGCCTCTCCGTCGGCGTGGTCGACGCGGACATCTACGGCCACTCGGTGCCCCGGATGCTCGGCGCGGACGGCCGCCCGACCCGGGTGGAAGACATGATCATGCCGCCGCAGGCGCACGGCGTGAAGGTCATCTCGATCGGCATGTTCACCTCCGGCAACGCCGCCGTGGTGTGGCGCGGCCCGATGCTGCACCGGGCGCTGCAGCAGTTCCTCGCCGACGTCTACTGGGGCGACCTCGACGTCCTCCTGCTCGACCTGCCGCCGGGCACCGGCGACGTGGCCATCTCGCTGGCCCAGCTGCTGCCGAACTCGGAGATCCTGTTGGTGACCACCCCGCAGGCGGCGGCCGCCGAGGTCGCCGAGCGGGCCGGCGCGATCGCCCTGCAGACCCACCAGCGGGTGGTCGGCGTCATCGAGAACATGTCCTGGCTGGAGCTGCCGGACGGCTCGCGGATGGAGCTCTTCGGCGCGGGCGGCGGGCAGGCGGTCGCCGAGTCGCTGAGCCGGACGATCGGCGCGCAGGTGCCGCTGCTGGGTCAGATCCCGCTGGACACCCGGGTCCGCGAGGGCGGCGACGCCGGCAACCCGATCGTGCTGGCCGAGCCGGAGTCCCCGGCCGCGAAGGCGCTGGGCCAGCTCGCCGACCGGCTCGCCATGCGCCGCGAGTCCCTGCTCGGCAAGCCGCTGGGCCTCAAGCCAGCCGGCCGCTGACCCTCCCGGTCCCGCCGAGAACCGCTTGACGGAAATAGGGGCCTCCCGAGTGCGGGAGGCCCCTCTTTCCGCGCGCGTGCGCCCTGGGCGGTGATCAACTCCGGGTCGGCGATGTGGCGGTGTCCCGTTGACCGCGACACCGCCATGTCGGCGACATGGCGTGCGCCGGCCGGGGCCGGGCCGGGCGGGGGTCAGGTGGCGTCGTCGTAGCTGGGACGAGGGGCCGGGGCGGGGGCGCCGCCCGTGGCGGTGCCGGGGCGGCGGCCGTTGCCGCGTACGTCCGCGGCGTCGGCCACGTCCTTGAGCTCGTTGTGCACGCCCGTGACGTCCGCCCGCAGGTTGTCGTAGACGCCCTGCAGCGGCTTCCGGATCGCCTGCTCGTCCTCCTCGCTGAGCAGGTGCTTGCGGATGAACGCCTTGGGGTGCAGGTCCTCCAGCTGGATGTCGGTGCCCAGCTCGCGGCTGAGGTCGCCGGTCGCGTTGCGGGCCATGTTCCGCAGGTTGCGCACCATCCGCAGCCCGTCGTTGATCACGTTGGGCAGCCGGTCACCGAAGATCAGCAGCGCCAGGAGCAGCAGCGCACCGATCTCCCACCAGTTCAGGTTGTCGAGCACTGCTGGGCCTCCTCGTCGGCGTCAGGGCAAGACTACGCACGTCGGACGCCGCTCCGGGAGGGGGTGACCGGCCCTCACTTGGCGTCTGCGGCGAGCGTCACCGAGGCGTTCTGCCGGTTCGCGCCGCGCCGGTACTCGACCGTCACCACCGAGCCCGGGGCGAACTTGCGGACCAGCGCGATCAGGTCGGCCGGCTCGGTCATCGGCCGGCCGTTGAGCTTCAGGATCACGTCCCCGGCCCGCAGGCCCGCCCCCGCCGCCGGGCCGGACGGCTCCACCGCCGCCAGGCGTACGCCGCTGCCGGCCGCGGTGGCCGAGCCGGTACCGCCCACCTGGGCGCCGATCACCGTACGACGGGCCTTGCCGGTGCCGATGATGTCCTGGGTGACCCGCTTGGCCTGGTTGATCGGGATGGCGAAGGCGAGCCCGATGTTGCCCGCCTCATGCCCCTCGGCGACCAGCGACTTGATGGTCGAGTTGACCCCGATCACCCGGCCCGCCGAGTCGACCAGGGGGCCGCCGGAGTTGCCGTGGTTGACCGCCGCGTCGGTCTGGATGGCCGCGTAGTAGCGCACCGGCCCGCCGGGCTCACCGGCCTGCATGGTGCGGTCCAACGCGCTGACGATGCCGGCGGTGACGGTGTTGGCCAGCGAGAGCGGCGAGCCGATGGCGAGCACCGGGTCGCCGACGGCGAGCGCGTCGGAGTCGCCGAACTCGACCGGGCGCAGCCCGCTGCGCTTCACCTTGATCACCGCGATGTCCGATTCCGGGTCCTGACCGACCACGGTCGCCGGGGCGATGCTGCCGTCGTTGAAGACCACCGACGCCTTGCCGATGCCGCCCGCCACCACGTGGTCGTTGGTGATCACGTGCCCGTCGGCGCTGACGATGAAGCCGGAGCCCTCGCTGGTGCCGCCCAGGCTGGCCACCCGTACGGTCACCACGCTGGGCAGGACCTTCTCGGCGACCCCGGCCAGCGACTCGGGACGGCGCTGGGCCAGCGCCGGCGCCTCGGGACGGGCGCCGAGCGCCACCCCGGCGCCGGCTCCGCCGCGGACCGCGAAGGCGTACCCCAGGGCACCGCCCAGGGTGCCGGCGAGCAGCGCGATGATCAGCGGGACCAGCAGCAGCTGGCGCAGTGTCGGCCGGCCCGGCGCGTCCGGGTCGCTGACCGGCTCCGGTGCGGTCCCGGGAGCGGGCGCGGTCGGGATCACCACCGCGGCCGGCGCGTACGGGTCCCGCCACGGGTCGGCGAGCGCGTCGGACCACCAGGGTGATGTCGCGCCTCCCGGGGCGCCGTGCGGCGCCGCCGGCGGCCCCAGCGGCGGCGCCCCGGCCGGCGGTCCCGCCGGTGCCGGAGTCCCGCCGGGCTGGCGCCAGTCCCAGCCGTCGGTCACGTCGGTGCCTCCCAGTCCGTCCCCCGGTCCCCCCGTGCCGCGCCGGGAGGGGGTCCGCCGCGGCGAGAGGGGTACCGCATCCAGGATTGCACGGATGCCCCGAGTGGAGTCAGCACTTACCGGGCGTGATCGTCACCGGCGGACGCGCGGCTGCGCGGCGGAAGGCTCGCCTCTAGGCTCATACCGCCAACCCGCCCCTCGCACCACTCCCGCCGCCCGGAGGTGTCCCATCGCCACGGTCGCCAGTTCCGGCAACCCGACGGCGCAGGCGCTGCAGTTCGCCGAGTCGTACGTCGGCGAGGACCTCGTACTGCGGACCGCCCGCAGCCTCGCCCGGGAAGTGGGCCTCGACGCGGTCACCCCGGGAGCCGGGGCGGCGCTGCGCCTGCTCGCCGCCGCCGGCAACGCCCGGGCGGTGGTGGAGATCGGCACCGGCACCGGGGTCAGCGGCGCCTGGCTGCTGCGCGGGATGCGGGCCGACGGGGTGCTCACCACCATCGACCTGGAGGTCGAGCACCAGCGGATCGCCCGGCGGATCTTCGTCGAGGCCGGCTTCCCGTCCGGGCGTACCCGGATCATCACCGGCCGGGCGCTGGACGTGCTGCCCCGGCTCGCCGACGGCGCGTACGACCTGGTCTTCGTCGACGCCGAGCCGACTGGCTTCGTGGCGTACGTGGACGCCGCGCTGCGGCTGCTGCGCCCGGGCGGGGTGCTCGCCCTGCACGGCACCCTCGCCGGTGGCCGGATCGGTGACCCGACGGCCCGGGACGCGGAGACGGTGACGGTCCGGGAGACGATCAAGGCGCTCCGGGAGTCCGAGCACTGGATCCCCGCGCTGCTGCCGGTCGGCCACGGCCTGCTCGCCGCGGTGAAGTGCTGACCCGCTGACCGACCCGACGTCCACCGGGTGCCGGGCACGACCGCCGGCTCAGGCCAGCGTGGCCAGCCAGCGCAGCAGCCCGCGTACGCCCCAGCCGGTCGCGCCCCGGGTCAGCTCGGCGTCGTCCCCGTCGGCCCAGGACGGCGCGGACATGTCGATGTGCAGCCAGCGGTCGCGTAGTTCGCCGGTGAACTCGCGCAGGAAGAGCGCGGCCATCACCGAGCCGGCGCCGCGGTCCGGCGAGCTGTGCAGGTCGGCCAGCTCGCTGCCGAGGTGCTCGACGTAGTCGCCGGCGAGCGGCATCCGCCAGGCGGCCTCGCCGGCGGCGTCGATCGCGGCCAGCAGGTCGGCGGCGAGCCCGTCGTTCTCGCTGTAGAGGGCGCCGTGCCGCTTGCCGAGCGCGACCGCGTTGGCGCCGGTCAGGGTGGCCAGGTCGACCAGCAGGTCCGGCTTGAGCTCCCGCACGGCGTACGCGAGGGCGTCGGCGAGCACCAGTCGCCCCTCGGCGTCGGAGTTGGTGGTCTCGCTGGTCAGGCCGCCGTAGTGGCGGACGACGTCGCCGGGGCGGAACGCCGAGCCGCTGACCATGTTCTCCGCCAGCGGGGCGAGGGTGGTGACCCGCACGGGCAGGCCCATTGTCGCCGCGCCCAGGGTGGCCGCGACGACCGCCGCGGCACCGGCCATGTCCTTGCGCATCAGCTTCATCGCCGGCACCGGCTTGATCGAGATGCCGCCGGTGTCGAAGGTGATCCCCTTCCCGACCAGCACCACGTGGGTACGGGCGTCGGCCGGCCGCCAGTCCAGCTCGACCAGGCGGGGACCGCTGGCCGAGCCCCCGCCCACGGCGACGATGCCGCCGAAGCCCTCGGCCGCCAGCTCCTCCGGCCCGCGTACCCGCAGGTGCAGGTCGGGCAGGTCGGTCGCGGCGGCGGCCACCTGCTCGGCGAACCACTGTGGGTTCTTCACGGAGGAGGGGGTGTTGGTCAGGTCCCGGGCCAGCCGGGTCATCCGGGCGGTGGTCCGGCCCGCCTCGACCGCGTCGTGGTACCTGTCCGGGTCGGCGGCCAGCAGCTCCACCTCGGCCAGCGCGGGCGGGTCCCCCGCGTCGGTCAGCCGGAACCGGTACGAGCCGAGCAGCAGCCCCTCGACGAAGGACCGGACAGCCTCCGCCGGCGCGCCGGTCGGCAACGCGAACGTGACGTGCATCTCATCCGCCGCAGCGCGGGCCAGCGCCGCCCCGGCGGCCCGCCAGCCCCGGTCGGCGCCGTCGCCGACCCCGAGCAGCAACAGCCGGCCCGGGGTGCGGGCCGGCCGCAGGTGCCGGAACGTCTCGCCGGCCCGGCCCTTCAGCCGGGCCGCCGGCAGCAGGGCGGCCGCCTCCGTCAGCACCTCGTCCGGCAGGGCCGGCCCGGTCGGGAGCAGCGCCGCCGGGGAGTTGCCCCCGCCGGTCGCCGCCCCGGCTCGGACGGGCAGGGCGAGAGTGTCCAGCCGGTCGGAGCCGGCGGTCAGACGGATGGCGAGCACGCTGGACCGTACCTCCGGAAAAGTTCGTGGTGCGGGACCTCGACGCCCCGCGCGACACGTGAAGGCCCTGAGCCACCGGCGATGCCGGTGGCTCAGGGTATGACGAACCGTCCATGCGGCGGACGCCGCGTGGACCGTCGGTCGCTCAGCCCGCGGCCGCCTTCAGCGCGTCACCGAGCGCGTTGGCCTCGTCGGGAGTCATCTCGACGACTAGCCTGCCACCGCCCTCCAGCGGGACGCGCATGACGATGCCCCGGCCCTCCTTGGTGACTTCCAGCGGACCGTCGCCCGTCCGCGGCTTCATCGCCGCCATGTTGTCTCCCCTCAGACCTACACCAGGGTCGGTGGGTTGCCCCACAGCCACTTCGTCATGACCACCCGCAAGGTGCACGGGGGTGTCGACAACGATTTTCCCTGATGAACACCGCCGGACCCAAACCGGAGCAGCATTGATGTAACAGCATCTAGCTTATCTTGGATAGGCCTGTCACAATGTGCGGTCATGCAGGCACGGTCGGCACTCTTCGACCTGTACGGCGACTACCTCCGTCCGAGGGGTGGCCGCGCACCCGTCGCCGCCCTGGTCAAGCTGCTGGCGCCGCTGGGGATCGCACCCCCGGCCGTCCGCACCGCGGTCTCCCGCATGGTGCGCCAGGGCTGGCTCGACCCGCTGCGCCTCGCCACCGGACCGGGATATTCGATCACACCGAAGGCGGCCCGACGACTCGACGAGGCGGCGGCCCGGATCTACCGGACCGGCCGGATCAGCTGGGACGGCCGATTCGACCTGCTGGTGCTCCAGACCCCGACGGCCCGGCGGGACCGGCAGCGGCTCGCCGCCAACCTGAGCTTCCTCGGCTACGGCACCCTCGACGAGCAGACCTGGGTGGCGACCCGGGCCAACGAGGACGTCGACGTGCTGCTGGAGGAGGCCGGGGTGCGCTACGAGCGGTTCACCGCCGCGCATGCCGCCGGCACCCCCGGCGCGATGGGGGTGGTCCGCCGGGCCTGGGACCTCGGCGAGATCGGGCACGCGTACGAAGGGTTCGTCGCCGAGCAGCGCCCCCTGCTGGCCGGGGTGACCGTACGCAGCGGCGACGAGGAGGCGTACGCGGCCCGGTTCCGGCTGGTGCACGCGTGGCGTACCTTCCTCTTCCGGGACCCGCAGCTGCCGCCGGCGCTGCTCCCGGAGCGCTGGCCCGGCACCGCCGCGGCCAGCTTCTTCGACCGGCACGCGGCCCGGCTGCGGCCGGCCGCCGACCGGTACGTCGAGCATTGCCTCGACGCCTGCAACCGCACCGCTCGACAGAAGGGTCGTTGACAACGTGACCGAGCCGCTGCTCGTCGACCGCACCGACGCCATCGTCACCCTGACGCTGAACCGCCCGACGGCGATGAACTCGCTCGACGTGGCGCTCAAGGAGGCGCTCCGGGACGCCCTCGCCGAGCTGGAGACCGACCGGTCCTGCCGGGCGGTCGTGCTGGCCGGCGCGGGCGGCTCGTTCAGCGCCGGCCAGGACCTGCGCGAGCACGTGCAGACCCTGCAGTCCGCCACCGCGAACCCGCTGGACACCGTGCGGGCGCACTACAACCCGATCGCCGCCCGGCTGGCCAACCTGCCCAAGCCGGTGGTGGCCGCGGTCCGCGGGATGGCCGCCGGGGCCGGCGCCTCGCTGGCGTTCCTCGCCGACTTCCGGATCGGCGGGCCGAAGACCCGGTTCCTGATGGCCTTCGCCGGGGTCGGGCTGGCCGCCGACACCGGCGCCTCCTGGACGCTGCCCCGGCTGGTCGGGCACGCCAAGGCGGTCGAGCTGCTGATGCTCGCCGAGCCGGTCGGCGCCGACGAGGCCTGCCGGCTGGGCCTGCTCAACACGCTGGTGGACGACGACGAGAAGGTGCTGCCCACGGCCCAGGAGCTGGCCGCCCGGCTCGCCGCCGGCCCTACCGTGGCGTACGGGGCGATCAAGCGCCAGCTCTCCATCGCCGACGCGGGCACCCTCGCCGACGCCCTCGCCGCAGAGGCGCAGGCCCAGGCGATCTGCGGCGCCACCACCGACCACAAGGCCGCCACGATGGCCTTCGTGAACAAGCAGAAACCGGTCTTCGAGGGACACTGAACGCGTCCCGCACCCCGCCGCCGGCTCCGGGGCCGACGTTGCTTCCGCGGCCCTTACCCGGCCCAACCCCGGCTAATCGTCCTCCTCCGGATCCTGGTTGGCCTCGGCGCCCAGCACGAACGCCTGCATGGCCAGCTCGTCGCCGGAGGGCGAGACGAACGCGGGCAGCTCCGCCGGGCCCAGCTCCCGCACGTACGACCAGAAGAGCCGGACCGCCTCGGCCGGCGAGTCGGCCTCGATCGGCAGGTCGAGGCTGACCAGCCAGGTGCGGCGCAGCGGCGGCGGGCCGAGCCGGTCGGCAAGCTCCCGGTAGGCCGCCTCGTCGAGCGCGGTGACCGGCCCGGCCAGCGTCACCGTCTCGGCCGGCGCCGGGTGGTCGAAGGCTCGCCGGGTGTACGCCACGACCAGCGACTCCGCGCCCAACCGGATGACCCGGCCCAGCGCCACCAGCCGGGCCGGCGCGTCCGTCAGCACCGCCACCGGGTCGCCCTCGCGCGGCCGGTGCTCCCCGGCCGGGGCGGCCAGCTCGAGGGTGTCGTGGTGGACGAGGCGTTCGGCGTCGTAGCGCCCGGCCGGGAGCAGCACCGCCCAGGCGCCGTCCCCCCGGCCGCCGTCAGCGTCGGTCGTCCCGCTGGTGCGGTGGTCGGTTGCGGTCATGCTCCAATCCCATCACGCGCCGGTCCGGACGCGACGTGGCAGCCCGCGAGGTGGTCGTCGACCATCCCGGTGGCCTGCATCAGCGCGTACGCCGTGGTCGGGCCGACGAAGCGGAAGCCGCGCTTCTTGAGCGCCTTGGCCAGCGCGGTGGACTCCGGGGTCAGCGCCGGCACCGCCGCGAACGACTCCGGCCGGGCGGCGCGGGGCGGTGGCGCGTACGACCAGAGCAGCGCGGAGAGGCCGTCGGGCAGCTCGGCCGCGGCCCGGGCGTTGGCGACCGCCGCCTCGATCTTGGCCCGGTTGCGGACGATCCCCGCGTCGGCGAGGAGCCGGGCCACGTCGGCCTCGCCGTAGCGGGCGACCCGGTCGATCCGGAAGTCGTCGAAGGCGAGCCGGAACGCGGGACGCTTGCGCAGGATGGTCAGCCAGGACAGGCCGGACTGGAACGCCTCCAGGGTGAGGCGCTCGTAGAGCGCGTCGTCGCCGTGCAGCGGGCGACCCCACTCCTCGTCGTGGTAGACGGCGTAGTCCGGGGTGCTCGCCCCCCAGGCGCAGCGGGGCAGCCCGTCGGCGCCGGTCACCAGGTCAGTCACGGCGTACACGGTAGGGCAGGGCCCTGACATCGGACTCGGGTCAGGGCAGGCGGCCCTGCTCGACCAGCCGGGCGAACTTCTTCAGCGCCAGGGTCAGGCTGCCCTTGGAGCCCGGCCAGAGCAGCGGCCAGGCCAGCCGGCCGGCCGCCCCGCCGGGGAGGTGGAACCACTCGTGCCAGACCACCTGGGTCCGGTCCCGGGCCAGCGGCGTGCAGCGCAGCACGCCGGGGCCGCGCAGCAGTTTGCCGCAGTGCACCACACCGACCTCGTACGGCGCGTCGACCCGGACCACCCGCATCTCGTCGCGGAGCGCCGCGGGGCCGAGCTGGGTGACCACCTCGACCAGGCTGCCCTCCCCGCCGTCGCCCTCGACGACCCGGACGGTGGTGAGCGGGATCCAGTCGGACTGCCGCTCCCAGGCGGTCAGCGCCGCGAAGACGCGGGGGGCGGGGGCGTCGACGATCACCGTGGCGGTGAACTCGCCGGCACCGGGCTGGGCCGCCTCGCCCAGGCCGTCTGGGCCGTCCGGGCCGTCCGGGCCGTCCGGGCCGGTCACGCCGACTCCGAGCGGGCCACCGCGCCCGGTCGCCCGTCGACCGGGGCGGCGTCGTCGGCGTGGCGGGTGGCGGTGTCGAGCGGGGTGTCGCCGACGGCGGCCCGCGGCGGCTCCGTGCCGTCCGGCGCGGGGGCCGCGACGGCGTCCCGCGGGGTGCCGGGGTCGTCGGCATCGCGCGCGGAGCCGGGCGCACCGTCGACCGGCGGCACCCGCTCGACGCCGAGCCGATCGGCGGGCGCGGTGGCGCCGCCGGCCGGGGTGACGGGCGGGTGGTCGTGGTCCCGAGTGTCGTCGCCGACGGCGGACGGCGTGCCGGCGGCCTCCTCGCGGACCCGGCGCAGCGCGTCGGCGTCCGCCGTCCGGCCCTCGCGCAGCGCCGCGACCTCCGCCTCCAGCACGCCGATCAGCTCGGACTTGTAGCCGATGTCGTAGGCGGCGCGGCGCATCGCCTCGTCGACCTGGGCCATCCGGTAGCCGCGCAGCGCGGTGTCGAAACGGACCTCCCCGACGTCCGACTCGCGCAACGGGCGGGCGCCGGGCAGCGGGACGGCCCGACCGTCCGGCTCGGCCGGCGCCAGGCCGGGATCCCGCCCGGAGACCAGCACCGTCACCCCGAACACCACCGCGGCCACGGTCAACGCGATGACGAGTACGAGCAGAACCTGACCCATGGGGAGATCGTGGCACGGGGACCGGCACCCGAGCGACCCCAACGAGCCGGGTCGTCGGCGATCCTGGTCGGCGTCCCGCCCCGACGGCGCGACGGACCACCGGATAGCGTCGTCACCGGCCGGGCGACCCGGCCGGTGACGGGCGGGAGGCGGGGCATGGCCGGGGCGCTGCGGCTCGGTGGGCGGACGTTCGCACCGGGCGATCTGGTGGTGATGGCGATCGTCAACCGGACGCCCGACTCGTTCTTCGACCGGGGCGCCACCTTCGCCCAGGACAGCGCGCTACGCGCGGTGGAGCGCGCGGTCACCGAGGGTGCGGAGATCATCGACATCGGCGGGGTGAAGGCCGGCCCGGGCGACGAGGTAGACGTGACCGAGGAGATCCGGCGGACGGTGGACACCATCGCCACCGTCCGGGCCGCCTTTCCCGAGGTGGTCATCTCGATCGACACCTGGCGGGCCGAGGTGGCGGTGGAGGCGGTCGCGGCCGGCGCCGACCTGCTCAACGACACCTGGTCCGGCGCCGACCCGGCACTCGCCCGGGTGGCCGCCGAGACCGGCGCCGGGCTGGTCTGCTCGCACGCCGGCGGGCTCGCGCCGCGGACCCGGCCGCACCGGGCCACCTTCGACGACGTGGTCGCCGACGTGGTCACCACGGTGACCGGGCTCGCCGAGCGCGCGGTCGCCCTGGGGGTACGCCCCGACGGCATCCTGATCGACCCGGCGCACGACTTCGGCAAGAACAGCCGGCACTCACTGGAGATCACCCGCCGGCTGGACGAGCTCTCCGGCACCGGCTGGCCGCTGCTGGTGGCGTTGTCGAACAAGGACTTCATCGGCGAGACGCTCGACCTGCCGGTGCCGGAACGGCTGGAGGGCACCCTCGCCGCCACCGCGGTCTCCGCCTGGCTCGGCGCCCAGGTCTTCCGCGCCCACCAGGTCCGACCCACCCGCCGGGTCCTCGACATGGTCGCCTCCATCCGGGGTCACCGCCCCCCGACGGCGACCCGCCGCGGCCTGGCCTGACCCCGCCGCCCGGGGCCGGGGCGTCAGGTCCAGCGGAGGATGCGCTTGCGCCAGGCGTAGAGGATGCCGAGCGCGACGACGGCCACGAAGATGGCCATCTCGGCCACGGTGACCAGGCCGAAGCCCGGCCGGTCGAAGACCACCGCCCAGGGGAACAGGAAGACCGCCTCGACCGCGAAGAGGACGTAGAGGTAGGCGTAGACGTAGTAGCGGATCTGCATCTGCGCCCAGTCCCCGCCGACCGGGTCGAGGCCGCACTCGTAGCTGGCCCGCTTGCCCGGGGGATCGGCCGGACGGCCGGGACGTAACACCCGATTGGCCGAGAACGCCGTAACGAAGAAGAGCGCGGCGGCGAGCAGCAGGAGCCCGAGCGTCGCGTACGAGCCCAGGTAACCGGTCACGGTGAGTCAGCCTACCGGGCACCGACCCCGACCGGACGGACCGGGCGGAGTACCGAACACGTTACGCATTTGTTTCCCGACGGGACTAGTGCCCCGAGGCAACTGTTGCCGAATAATGAAGCTTCACCCAGTGTCACGGAGGACAGATGGCCCGCGTGGACTCAGGCCCCGATCGACGGGTGTCGGACCGGCATACTTCTTCGCTGGTCGCGGCGTCCCTCGCGGTCGGCCTGGCGGTCGCGCTGGCGGTCGCGCCAGGCCTGGCGACGGCGGCGCCGACGGTCGCCCGCGTCGCTACGGTGGGTGCCGAGGAGACCACTCCGGCCGGTGACCCGACCGAGGAGACCACGCCGCCGGTGGAGCCGACGGCACCCGAGCCGGATCCGCCCACCGCGCCGCCCACCCAGTCCCCGGACCCGGAACCGACCAGTCCTACGACGGCCCCGACCACGGCCGTGCCGGAGACCACCGCGCCGGACAAGCCGGCCCCGACCGTCACCACCGCGGCACCCACCACCGCCCCGGCCACCAGGCCGTCCGCGCCGGGTCTGCCCGCCAATCCCGCCCCGCCGGCCCAGCCCGGGCCGGGTCCGGTGGCCACGGGCCAGATCGGCGCCCGGGTGCACACCCGGGACGTGTCGCTCAGCCCCGCGTACTGGAACGCGAGGAGCACCGTCACCACGCTGCGGGTCACCGTCACCAACACCGGCACCGTGCCGGAGCAGCTCCGACTCGCCTACACGCTGCCGGCCGGGCTGACCGACGCCGGGACTCCCGGCTGCGCCGCCTCCGGCGACGGGAACTGGCGCTGCGGCGAGTGGACCACCGCGCCGGGCGCGAGGTTCAGCAGCCTGATCCGGGTACGGGTCAGCGGCACCGCCTGGCGGCAGATGCCGCTGAGCGGCTCGGTCCGGGTGACCGCGACCGGCGCGGGGGTGAACGGCACCGCCGAGGACAACGAGGGCTTCGCGGTGCTCTTCCCGCCCGGCCCGCCGGTGCCCGGGTTGACGCTGGACGCCGACGAGGTGGCCTTCGACATCAGCGGCGCCCCCACCGAGCTGGCCGTCCGGCTGGGTAACACCGGCAAGGTGGACGCCGCCGGCCGGGTCGAGGTGGTCCTGCCCGCCGGGGTGAGCGTGCCGACCCCGCCGGCCGGCTGCGCGGCGACCTCGCCGACGCGTACCCGGTGCGACGTGGGCACCCTGCCCGCCGGCCGGATCGCGACCCTGCGGCTGCCGGTCACCGCCACGCCGGAGGCGCAGCGCGAGGCGCCGCTGGCCGGCGCCGTGGTCGGTCGGCTCGACCCGCGCAGCGGCCGGACGAAGCAGATGCAGATGAGCTTCCGGATCACCGCCGCGGCCGCGCTGGCCACGCCGCCGGTGGCGACCCCCGCCCCGACCGGCTCGCAGGGCGTGCTCGCCGCGGCTGGACAGTCCTCCGGCGGCGGCGGGATGACCTCGGTGCAGCGGATCGCGGTCATCCTGATCGCGGTCTCCGGGCTGCTGGTGGTGCTGGCGCTGGCCCTGGCCACCACGTCGCTGCGACGGCGGATGACCGGGCCGGCCCCCGACCCGGCGGCGAACCCGGCGACGACCGAGTGACCGGACCGGCCACCGGTATGTGCCGATGGCCGGTGATCTCGATTACGGCGACTGCCCGCCAAACTTCACAAACTGGGATATACGGCTGCCAAATCCGGTCCCAGTCGTCTGACCTCCACCAGGGATGCTCTAACGGCTCGACGTAGGCTCTCAGGTGAGGAACGACAGCGGGCCGGACCAGCCACGGGTGGGTCGGCGCAGTGGCGCGTCAAGGAGGTCACGTGGCGGGGCAAGGCGGGGTCACCAACATGTTCAGCCGCCCGCGGTCCGGGGCTGAGCTAAGCGAGGTGCGGGCGTGACCAAGCAGATCCGTCAACTGGACCGGGTGGTCATCCGTTTCGCCGGTGACTCCGGCGACGGCATGCAGTTGACCGGCGACCGGTTCACCTCGGAGACGGCGCAGCTGGGCAACGACATCTCCACGTTGCCCAACTTCCCGGCCGAGATCCGGGCACCCGCCGGCACGCTCCCGGGTGTGTCGAGCTTCCAGGTGCACTTCGCCGACTATGACATCCTGACCCCCGGCGACGCGCCGAACGTCCTGGTGGCGATGAACCCAGCGGCCCTCAAGGCCAACCTGGGCGACCTGCCGCGCGGGGCGGACATCATCGTCAACACCGACGAGTTCACCAGGCGCAACCTGGCCAAGGTGGGCTACCAGACCAGCCCGCTCGAGGACGACTCGCTCGCCGGCTACGTGGTGCACCCGGTGGCGCTGACCTCGATGACGGTCGGCGCGCTGGCCGAGCACGACGTGTCCAAGAAGGACGCCGAGCGGGCCAAGAACATGTTCGCCCTCGGCCTGCTCTCCTGGATGTACTCCCGGCCGTACGAGTCGACGCTGCGCTTCCTCGGGCGCAAGTTCGCGGCCCGGCCCGAGCTGGTCACCGCGAACGTGGCCGCCTTCAAGGCCGGCTGGAACTTCGGCGAGACCACCGAGGACTTCTCGGTGCGCTACGAGGTGAAGCCGGCGAAGATGCTGCCCGGCACCTACCGGAACATCACCGGCAACGCGGCGCTCTCGCTCGGCCTGGTGGCCGCCGGCGTGCGCTCGGGGCTGCCGGTCTTCCTCGGGGCGTACCCGATCACCCCGGCCTCGGACATCCTGCACGAGCTGAGCAAACACAAGCGGTTCGGCGTAATCACCATGCAGGCCGAGGACGAGATCGCCGCGGTCGGCGCGGCGCTGGGCGCGTCGTACGGCGGCTCGCTCGGCATCACCACCACCAGCGGTCCCGGTGTCGCGCTCAAGAGCGAGACCATCTCACTGGCCGTGGCGCTGGAGCTGCCGCTGGTGATCGTGGACGTGCAGCGGGCCGGACCGTCCACCGGCATGCCGACCAAGACCGAGCAGGCCGACCTCAACATGGCGCTGTACGGCCGGCACGGCGAGGCGCCGGTCGCGGTGATCGCGCCGAAGTCGCCGTCGGACTGCTTCCACGCGGCGCTCGAGGCAGCCCGGATCGCGCTGACCTACCGCACCCCGGTGCTCCTGCTGTCGGACAACTACGTCGCGAACGGCTCCGAGCCGTGGCTGCTGCCCGACGTCGAGTCCCTGCCCGACCTGCGGGTCGAGTTCGCCACCACGCCCAACGGCGAGGACGGCACCACCTTCCTGCCCTACCTGCGCGACCCGGAGACCCTGGCCCGGCCGTGGGCCATCCCGGGCACGCCGGGGCTGGAGCACCGGATCGGCGGGCTGGAGAAAGCCGACAAGACCGGTGACATCTCGTACGACCCGGCGAACCACGACTTCATGGTGCGCACCCGGGCGGCCCGGATCGAGACCATCCCGGTGCCCGACATCGAGGTGGAGGACCCGGACGGCGACGCCCGGGTGCTGGTGCTCGGCTGGGGCTCCACGTACGGCCCGATCGGCGCGGCCTGCCGTGGCCTGCGCCAGCGCGGGCTCTCCGTGGCCCAGGCCCACCTGCGGCACCTGGCCCCGATGCCGGCCAACCTCGGCGAGGTGCTGCGCGCCTACGACCGGGTGGTCATCCCCGAGATGAACCTCGGCCAGCTGGCCCAGGTGATCCGGGGCCGCTACCTGGTCGACGCGATCGGCTACAACCAGGTCCGCGGCCTGCCGTTCACCGCCGCCGAGCTGGAGACGATGCTGGAAGAGGTGCTGAAGAATGTCTGAGCCCGTCGCCCTCAAGCTCACCGCCAAGGACTTCAAGTCCGACCAGGAGGTGCGCTGGTGCCCCGGGTGCGGTGACTACGCGATCCTCGCCGCGGTGCAGCAGTTCATGCCCGAGCTGAACATCCCCCGCGAGAACATCGTCTTCGTCTCCGGCATCGGCTGCTCGTCGCGCTTCCCGTACTACATGAACACCTACGGGATGCACTCGATCCACGGTCGCGCCCCGGCGATCGCCACCGGCCTGTCGGTCTCCCGCCCGGACCTGTCGGTCTGGGTGGTGACCGGTGACGGCGACGCGCTCTCCATCGGCGGCAACCACCTGATCCACGCGCTGCGCCGCAACGTCAACCTCAAGATCCTGCTCTTCAACAACCGGATCTACGGTCTGACCAAGGGCCAGTACTCCCCCACCTCCGAGGTCGGCAAGATCACCAAGTCGACCCCGGCCGGTTCGGCGGATGCTCCGTTCAACCCGCTGTCGCTGGCGCTCGGCGCGGAGGCCACCTTCGTCGGCCGCACCATCGACTCGGACCGCAAGCACCTCCAGTCGGTGCTGCGGGCCGCCGCGGAGCACCAGGGCTCGGCGTTCGTGGAGATCTACCAGAACTGCAACATCTTCAACGACGGCGCGTTCGACCAGCTCAAGGAGCCGGACACCCGGGACGACTACCTGATCCGGCTGGAGCACGGGCAGCCGATCACCTTCGGCAAGGACGGGCAGTTCTGCGTCGTCCACCCGCCGGGCGGCTTCGGCCTCGAGGTCCGGGAGACCGCGACCACCCCGGCCGGGGAGATCGTCGTGCACGACGCGACGGTCACCGACCCGGCGTACGCCTTCGCGCTGTCCCGGCTGCCCGGTCTGGACCTGCGGAACACCCCGATCGGCGTGTTCCGCTCGGTCGACCGCCCGTCGTACGACAGCGTGGTGCAGGAGCAGCTCGCCACGGCGAAGGCCACGGTCACCGAGACCCCCGAGCAGCAGCTCGCCGCCCTCCTCTCCAGCGGCGACACCTGGACCATCGTCTAGCTCCACCGCGCTTTCACGGAAAGAGTGGCCATCCCCTCGGGACTGGCCACTCTTTCTCTGTATGCGTGCGCGGAGGGGGTCAGGAGGTGGTGGCGGTGGGGCGGTCGTCGCGGACGTGGACCAGCATGTCGCCGGTCTCGATCACCGCGGCGGCCTTGTCCATGAGGGTGACCACCTTGCCGCGCCGGACCAGCGCGATCACCAGCGCCTCCAGCTCGCGCGGCGACTTGCCCACCTCGTGCCGCTCGGCCGAACGCATCGCCAGCGCCATGCCCTGGCCCGGGGTGAGCAGGTCCTCCACCACGTCGATCAGCGGCGGCGCCGAGGTGGAGAGGCCGAGAAGCCGGCCCGCGGTGGCCGAGGAGACGATCACGTGGTGCGCGCCGCTCTGCCGCAGCAGCGGGGCGTTCTCCGCCTCCCGAACCGCCGCGATGATCCGGACCTGACCGGCGGTGAGCTGCCGGACGGTGAGCGCCACCAGCACCGACGCGTCGTCGCTGTCGGTCGCGATGATCACCGACTTGGCGTTGCGGACGTGCGCCTCCTCCAGCACCGACGAGCGGGTGGCGGAGCCCTCGATGGCGACCAGCCCGGCGGAGGTGGCCTGCCGCAGGGCGGCGCCGCTGCGCTCCACCACCACGATCCGGGACTTGTCCAGGCCGTTCTCCAGCAGGGCGGAGACCGCGCTTCGGCCCTTGGTGCCATAGCCGCAGATGATGACGTGGTCCTTCACGGTTCTCCTCCACCGCCCCAGGCGACGGCCGGTCCGGTACTGCTCGGTCAGGACTTCCAAGGTGGTGCCAACCAGGATGATCAGGAAGATCACCCGGGCGGGGGTGATGAACAGGACGTTGACCAACCGGGCCGACGGCGAGAACGGGGTGATGTCGCCGTACCCGGTCGTCGAAAGGGTGACCACCGCGTAGTAGGCGCAGTCGAGCAGGGTCAGCCCGTTCTCGTCGACGTCGCGGTAGCCGGCCCGGTCGAGGTAGACCACTGCCACGGTGAGGACCACCAGGCCCAGGGCGGCGGCCAGGCGGAGGCTCAACGCGCTGAGCGGGCCCCGCCGCTGCGCCGGGAAATGGATCACCGTCGGTCCTGCTCCCCCTGGGTCGCCTGCACGCCCACAACATAGCGGTTGGCGGGGAAAGCGCACCCCGGGGTGGCGTACCGGGCCGGTAGGCGGGGCCGGGACCGGGCATGATGGGGAGGTCCCGGGACGCCGACCACGAGGAGGCCCGCATGTCGCTGCTGCGCCGGGTGATCGGTGGGGTGCTGCGCCGGGTACGCCTGCGTCAGGGCCGCACGCTGCGCGAGGTGGCCAAGGCAGCCGGCGTCTCGCTGCCCTATCTCTCCGAGGTGGAGCGCGGGCGCAAGGAGGCCTCCTCGGAGGTGCTCGCCGCGATCTGCCGCGCCCTCGGAATCAGCCTGTCGGACCTGCTGGAGGGGGCCCGCGACGACCTGCGCCGGGTCGAGCCGCGGATCCCCGCCGCGCCCCGGGCCGCCCTGGCCCGGCTGGAGCGGGTGCCGGTCGCCCGCCGCGACGCCACCGGCCCGACCCTCCGGATCGGCTTCCACGCCGGCGGGCCCAACGCACGGACGGCCGCGCCGGTGCCGCGGCCGGGCGGGTCGATGTCGCCCGTCGGCGCTTCCATGCCGCACGTGGGCCGGCCGATGTCGTCCGTCGGCGGTGCGGGCGGGCCGTTGCTGCACGTCGTCGGATCCCTGCCGCCCCTGGGTTTGGCCGTGCACGTCGGCGGGGCGACGCTGCACGGCGGCTCGCCCGTCGGCGGGTCCGGCCTGCGGGTCCGGCTGATCGCCTTGGCGCCGGCCGGGCACCCTGGTCCGCGTACCCGCCGGGCGCTGGCCCGGAGGCGGGCCCGGGCGGGCCGGCGGCGACTGACCGCCGGTTAGGCCGGCCGGTTCTGCCCACGGCCGATCTGCCGCCGGCAGAAACGCTGGGGCCGCGACCACCGCCGGGCGCAGGCTGGAGGCGCCGGTTCCCGGGCGGTGCGGTCGCCCGCCGGCGCGTGGAGGGCGGTCGCGATGATCGGGTACGGCGTGCGAATGCTGGACGGCGGCCAGCCGTCCTTCGGTGACCAGGTGTACGAGCGGCTGCTGCGGGAACGGATCGTCTTCCTCGGCACCGAGGTCACCGACGCCTCGGCGAACCAGATCTGTGCGCAGATCCTGCTGCTAGCCGCCGAGGACGCCGAGCGGGACATCTACCTCTACATCAACTCGCCGGGCGGCTCGGTCAGCGCGGGGATGGCCGTCTACGACACCATGCGCTACGTCAGGAACGACGTGGCGACCCTGGCGCTCGGCTTCGCCGGCTCGATGGGTCAGTTCCTGCTCTGCGCCGGGGCGGCGGGCAAGCGTTTCGCGCTCCCGCACTCGCGGATCATGATGCACCAGCCCTCGGGCGGGATGGGCGGCACGGCCGCCGACATCACCATCCAGGCGGAGAACATGCTGCACGTGAAGCGGACCATGCAGGAGCTGACCGCCGAGCACAGCGGGCGCACCCTCGACGAGATCCAGCGCGACTGGGACCGGGACCGCTGGTTCACCGCCGGGCAGGCCCGCGACTACGGCCTGATCGACCAGGTGATCACCCGCGCGGACCAGCTCGGGGTGTGACCCGCGGCGGAAAAGACGGCGGCCGGCGGGATGGACTCCCGCCGGCCGCCGCTCGCGCGTCGGGTCAGGGCAGGTCGACGAAGTCGTCGAGGAAGCCCCGCGCGCTGTCAGTGTCCATCCGGTACACCACGTTGGTGGCGTAGCAGGGAGAGTCGCCGGTGATGGTGGTGGCGGCGAGGATCCGCCGGCCCTCGACGGTGACGAAGTTCGGGCCGCCGGAATCGCCGTAGCAGGCGCCGCCGTAGCCCCGCGACTCGTTCATCGCCAGGCGTACCCAGGTCTTGTTGAGCGCGTCGAAGCCGACGTCGGCCTTCATCCGGGCGCCGCCGCCCGGGTGGGTGTGGCCGCCGGGGCCGCGCAGGGCCTCCTCGGTGCCGTACCCCATGACCTCCCAGCGGGCCGCGTCGAGCGCGCGGGAGCCGAGGGCGTCGAGCTGGCCGGCGGACGGCAATACGGCCGGGGTAAACGGCCAGCGCTCCGCCAGCGTGGCGGCCCCGGCGTCGCCGAACTCGATCACGCCGATGTCGTGCGAGTCGGCCGAGTTGCCCGGGTAGTCGGGGCTGGTGTGCTCGGTGCCCTCGACGCCGACCTTCGCGGCGACCGCGGCCGGGCTGAGCCCCTTGGCCTTGGCCGCGTCCAGCTCAGCCTGCACGTTCTGGGCGAGCGAGACGTAGAAGCGCACGCCCGGCGCCCAGTCGGTGGTGCAGTGGGCGGCGGTGAGGAAAGTGTTCCGGTCGACCATGGTGCCGGTGCAGTACCAGTCGACGACGTCCGGCGTGGCCGGGTCGAGGTCGTTGTCCCACTGCACGACGAGCGCCCCGACCTCGGTGCGTTCGGGCGCGGGCTGCGCGTGGTAGGTGTTGATCGCCGACGCCGGACCGGCGCCGGCCAGGACCGCGGCGAGCGCCCCGGCGGTCAGTGTGGAGAGCAGTGCGGTACGACGCAAAGGGTCCTCCGGGTGGTCACGTGAAGACGAGGACGACCGATGCCGGACGCGCCCCCTCGATCGCGTCCGACCAGGTCACGACCCACCGTGACCCGCGGTCGACATACATGGGAGCCTATGCCGGGGCGGCCCAGCGCGCGGCGCGGGAAGGCGCAGCGCTTTCCGGCCAATTCTCGTTACATCGCCCGTCGTTCGTCGGCGGGCCCTGGCCTCCTTGACAGGAGCATCGGAAAGTCTAGACTTACCGTTCGTGGCCACTTACCAAGGGCGGATGTTGGACGCCCTGGGCGACGCGACCCGGCGGTCCATCTTCGAGCTCCTCGCCGCCGGTCCCCGTTCCGTCGCCGAGATCGCGGCCGGCCTGCCGGTCAGCCGTCCCGCGGTCTCGCAACACCTGAAAGTCCTCAAGGAAGCCCGACTCGTCTCGTCCACCGCCGTGGGCACCCGCCGCGTCTACGCGCTCGACCCCCAGGGTCTGGCCGCCGTACGCGGCTACTTCGACCAGTTCTGGAACCAGGCCCTGGCCGCGTTCGCGCAGGCCGTAGAGCACCAGCCCGAGGAGACACCATGACAACAGAGACCACCGGGCCGACCGTCGTCCGCACCAGCGTCGAGGTCGCCGCCCCACCCGAACACGCCTTCAGTGTCTTCACCACCGGCATGGACCGCTGGTGGGAACGCTCGCACCACCTCCAGTCCGGCGAACTCAAGCAGGTCGGCGTCGACCCGCAGGTCGGTGGCCGACTGTGGGAGGAGAACGACGCCGGCGAGGTCTGCACCTGGGGCCGGGTCCTCACCTGGGACCCGCCGCGCACCTTCGCCTTCTCCTGGCTGATCGGCCCCGACTGGAAGCCGCCGGCCCCGGACGCCCCCGGCAGCCGGGTCACCGTCACCTTCACCCCGACGGAGGCCGGCACCCGGGTCGAGCTGGTGCACGACCGGCTCGACGCGCACGGGTCCGGCTGGGAGGGCGTACGGGACGCGGTCGCCAGCGATGGCGGCTGGCCGGCCGGGCTGCGGATGTACGCCGCCACCGTCTGACGCTCAACGGCGGTCCGACCGCGACGGCAGCAGGCGCCCCGGTCCCCGCCGGGGCGCCTGCCGGCCGGCGATGGCCGAAGAACCACCAGCGGCGGGAACAGGCGGAACAGTGATCGTGAATCAAGGCTGTGACCTGGTGCCCCCGGCAGGATTCGAACCTGCGACACACGGTTTAGGAAGGGGGTTACCGCTTCATCGGCTGCTGGGCCTACTAGCAGTGCAAACGGCACTCCCCCGGTCGACGCCGCCATGATCGTTCCACGAATAGTCCGGATCTTGTCCTCACTCGTCGGCTGGCCGCTAGCGACTGACCTGGTTGCTGTCAGCGTTGCTGTCGGGCCGACATCTTCGCGCCGCCGCGTGGTACGAATGCTTCAAGCCTGAGACAAAGCCGGCAGAACGGGCGAGAAGATGACGACGAGCGGTGCCAAGCTGCTGCGAGGACCCGAGGAGCCGCGGACAAACTTTCTGGAGCTGTTCTTCGACCTGGTGTTTGTCGTCGCGCTCGTCCAGCTCTCGCACGGGCTGGTCCAGGATCTCCGGTGGAGCGGCGCCTTCCAGACGCTGGTGCTGCTGTTGGCCATGTGGTGGGTCTGGATCATGACAGCGGTGACAACCGACTTGTATGACCCACAACGGGCGGCGATACAGCTGCTGGTCACCGTGACCATGCTCAGCAGCTTGGTGATGGTGGTCGCGGTGCCCGACGCGTTCGGCGAGCGAGGTCTGGTCTTCGCAGGCGGGTACGTCGCCATCCATGTCGGCCGCCAACTCTTCCTCGTCCTCGCCCTGCGTGGCCACGAGTTGCAGAGCAGAAGCATCCGGGTGCTGTTCTGGTTCGGTGTGTCCGCGGTGCCGTGGATCGCTGGAGCGGTCACGCACGGTGCGGCGCGTGGGGCGCTGTGGACGCTGGCGGTGGCCGTGGACTACGCGGCGGTCCCGCTCCGCTGGCCCACGCCGGGGCTGGGTCGCTCACCTAAGGCGGATCTGGGCGTCCTGGGCGAGCACCTGGCCGACCGCTTCCGGCAGTTCTTTATCATCGTGCTCGGCGAGTTGATCCTGGTCTCCGGTTTGACCCTTTATGGCAGCGGCTTCGCGGCTGATCGGAGCGCGGCGTTCGTGGTGTCGTTCGCCACCACGGTGCTGTTCTGGCGGATCTACATCTACCGCGCCGGGGAACTGTTGGCCGAGGCTGCCGCAGCGGCCCCGGACCCGACCCGCGTCGGCTTCGCGGCGACATACTCCCACCCGATCATGGTGGCCGGCATCGTCGTCACCGCCGTCGGCGTCGAACTCGTCATCGCCCATCCACTCGGACACACGCAACCGGCCTGGATCACCGTCATCCTCGGCGGACCCGCGCTGTTCCTGGCCGGGCGTGCCGGGCTCGAATACGCCGTCTTCGCCCGCGTATCCCGGAACCGGCCGATCGGCGTGCTCGTGCTGGCCGCCCTGGCACCGGCGATGCTGTTCGTGCCGCCGCTGCTGGCCGCCCTCGCCGCGACCGCAGTCCTGGCCGGGATCGCCGTCACCGACACGGCCCGCGCGAGAGGACGCCCACTCGAGCCGCCGTCACCACCCGGCTAGGCGGAAGTGTCACCCACGTCTGGAGACTGTTCTGTCACGGACGTCCTGAGACCCGACAACGCCGGCTCACAGAGGCGGTCCGGCAGGAGTCCAACCGCCGGGGCATCAGCTAGACGTCGGCATTCAAACCCGCCTGCTGATTCGCCTCTGTCTGTGGGAGTCCGGAGACTTGGAGCAACTGACTGACGACAACGCGCAGTTGCGAGACGACGACAGCCCCGGAGAACTCGAGACCCTCGGCGCACGCCTCGTTGGCGTCATTGATCGCCCTTAGCGCTCGCTCCCGCCCACGATCCGGCTCCCGTCCGGCGAGGAAGTCACGATGCAGGAGCCTGAACGCTTGGCCGAAGTGCTCGATCGCTGCTGGAAGACCGGCCGGCAGCGGCTCCCGGGCGCGTATGGCCAACGCGGCCCATTGCACCATCTCGCGGCTGTTGGTGTAGGCGAGTTCAAGGTGCTCGGCCGCGTGCTCGTACCGGCGCATGATGCCCAGCCGTCGTCTCCGCCACGGTGAGAGACGCGCGACCTCGCATGCTGCGGCGACCATCTCGGTCGTGTTGCGTCTTGCCGCCTCTGCCACACCCAGCCGTTGCAGCGCGTCCTCGGCCTGCTGGGCGTCGCGTTGCGCCAGCGCGTTGGCGGTAGCGGTCATTTCACGGGCAATGGCATCGACTGTCGGACCGGCGGCGAGGAGTCCACCGTCAACAGCCGGATCGATGAGGCGTTGACCGGCGTCGCCTGGCCCGACACCCCAGCTGACCTGGGCAGGCGAAGTTAAAATCATTCCGCGTATTTTCCGCGACCTACGACGGCCGATTCTGGTGGCCTACGGCTGCATACGCCGGCCACTCGAGCGCTGCGCGTATTGCCAGCTCAGGTAGCGTTTTCGCTGATCTTCGAGGTGCCCCCGGCAGGATTCGAACCTGCGACACACGGTTTAGGAAACCGATGCTCTATCCCCTGAGCTACGAGGGCGCGAGTGCCCAGCGTACCTGCCAGTGGATACCCACAAGTGCCCAGGAGGGCCCTCCCGTGCCGCGCGGTGTCGGCTGCCGTTGCGCCGACCGGCGGAGCACACATGGAGCATGCAATCGCCGGCCGGGCGGTTTCCGTGCCAGTCCCTGCCCAGCGCTGACCAAGGCGGCCCAGCAGCGCCCACGACTCACCGAGCAGATTCCGCGCGAGCAGCAGGGATCAACAGGGTCGGGCAGGCTCCTCATCTGGCAGAGCCGGCTCCCGCCCCCGTTCACTTCGTCGGCGGCCTCGGTGGCGACGGGACCTATCAGCGCCGAGCACTCTAGCAACCTGGACCCTTTGATCCGTAGGAGTGTCCGCTATCCACCCACACCTGGCTCGCCTCGCCGCCAAGTCCTAGCCGGCGTTCAAGGTGATGGCAACTGTTGGCGTCGGGCTGGGTTCAGGTCGGGTCAGGTTGAGCTGCGGTAACCACTCCGCCAGCCGCCACCGCCCTTACGGCAGTGTGCGGCGTGCGGGTTGATGGCAAGCGGGTCGAGTGGATCATGCAGCAGTGGGGGTTCGTGGGCCAGCACCTGGGCCGCCGCAAACGCACCACGATCCCGGATCCGGCCGCGCCATTGGCGCATTGCCCGACCTGGCCCGCGTGATGGTGGTGTCAGAACCTGCCGCGGCACAGCACCGTCCCCGCTGCCGTGGGCGGTTGACGCAAGCCGCACCGGTGCTGGTTGTGGCCCGCGGCCCGGCGTAGCTGCGCCAGGCGGGTACCCAGTGTTCGCCAGTCATTCTCATGATCGTGCAGACGCGCCACGCGCTGACCACCGCATCGTCGGCGTTCACGCGGCCCCGGTTTTGATAGGGGCGTAAGTCTATGAGTTGGTGGATTACGACGACGTCAAGAGCGTGACGGCAGTTGTGACCTGCCGGCGGATGATCGTGTGGTGGGAGTCGTCTCTCGCGCGGCTGTGGTGTCCGGCGGCGGCGTGAGCGAGGAACCAGTGCGCGGCCCAGACGCGGTGCCAGCCCAGTGCCCACCGGTGTGCGGGAAGCCCGCCGCGACGGCTCGCCGCGTCTGGGTGGCCGCCAACGTGAATGTAGGCATGGATGAGTCGGTTCAGATGCTGGGGTTGGGCAGGAGCGCGGGTGCCGAACCAGGTGGCCAGGTCCAGCAGGCCCGGGCCGTTGAACGCTTTGGCGAGGTCGAGGAGCCTGGTGCCCTTGGTGCCGACGTGAATCGATGTCGGGTGAAGCTCGCCATGGCATACGCCGAAGGGTGGTCGCTCGGCGCCGGCTGCCAGTGCCCTGGCGCACGAGGCGAGGCGCTGTAATGCCCGGTTGATATCCCATGCGTTGAGGAAGCGGCCCTGACGTTGCAATGCGGCGAGCGCGGCCAGCCCTCGTTCGGGCAAGCTCGTCAGTGCTTCCTCGTCGAAGGTGTCGAGGTGGCCGAGGACCGGGGTGGCGTGAAGCGATGCGGCCGTGGTTGCGGCGTCCTTCTCGGTCGCGGTCCGCACGGGTAAGCCGAGGTCCTCCGTGAGCATTCCGAGCGTCTGGTCGCGTATAGCCCAGGCTTGTACTGCGACGACTGGGATGCCGTGGTCGGCGAGGTTGATCAGGGTTTCCGCTTCGGTTGTGAACGGCTTCACCGCGAACTTGAAGATCACGCTGGTGTCGGTGGTCAGGTGGAGTCGTTCGACTCCTGACAGTTCCCAGATCCTGATGACTTCGGAGGCTGTCATCGTTGCGCCGGCCTCAAGCAGCACATGCTGGCGGATGACGTCCACCGTGGCTTGGCTCCACTGGGCCGTGCTCATCGGGCCGCCCGCGGGTGCACGTTCGATGTAGCCCCGTCGAGCAGATGCAGCACGGCCTCCAGTGCCGCTGCCAGACTGGCAGGGGCGTGGCGGCGACAGGCGGAGCTGTATGCCCGGAAGTACGGGAGCAGGGCGAGCAGCGTCGGTCGCCTGCTAAAGAAGTCGGTGACGTCCCCGCTGGCGCGGGCGCGGCGTAGTAGCGAGGTGAGGGCGACGATCTTGTCGGCTGTTGAGGCGAGCACGACAGCGGCGTCCTCGACGAGGATCGGCGGATCCGGCTGGTCGAGCGCCTGATGCTCGGCGTGCAGCGCGGCGATGATCCGGGGCACTTCCAGGCCGTAATCCTCAATCAGCGTCCGGTACAGGTGCTCCCCCGGCGGGGCGAAGTCCGGCACATCATGAAGAAGGGCTGCCGCGATCAGGGCTGGTTCGGGGGCGGCGACGTGGTCGCCGATGGTGACTGCGACACGAACGGCGTGTGCGAGGGCGGGCCGGTCATCGATCGTGTGGCCGATGCACCAGCGCCGGGCGTCCCGCAGTGCCCGGTCAACGAGCAGAGGACGGGGATGGGACAAGACCGTCATACCGGTACCTCCTGGTTGTCGTAGCATCGATGCCGTGACGGGTCTGCGGTCGGAGTGGTGTGAGCAGACCTGCGCGGTGTGCCCGGCTCAGGAGCTGGGGCCGGGCCAGTTCGACGTGGTCGACCGGCCCGGCCCCGAGTTCGCCTACAACAAGGACGTGGGGTGGCGCGTCGCGCCGTCCGGCACCGCAGTCTGTGTGCACCCCTACCGGGTCGGGTTGCCTCCCGGCCGCTACGCCTCCGCCGGGGAGCCTCTTCCGGTGGAGTCCGCCCGGCCGGCGCCGACCGCTGCCGCCCTTGAGCTACCCACCGAGCTGGTCGACCTTGAAGGGTGGCTGGTAGCGGTGTTGCGGAACGCTGACCCGGACGGCATCTTCACGGCAGTGGCGCGCGCGGAGCGGCTCGCCGGTGAACGGTTCGACCCTCGGCAGGTGGTGGCCGCGATGCGCCGGGTCCTGTCGGTGGAGCTCGCTAACCGCTGACCGGCATGGCAGCGGCCGGTGAGGTCGGCGCGTCGAAGTCGAGGTCGTGGCTGCTGCCGTCGCGCCCGAGCCCGGCCTGCTGGTAGTGCGCGTTGAGCACGGCCAGGCGGCGGGACACTTCGGCGGAGTCGAGCCAGTACCGCAGCGGCTGCTCGCCCCAGCCGGCGGCGGCGTAGTAGGCGTCGGTGATGCACCCGCGGGTGTAGGTAAACTCCTCGAGCTCGGTGGCGTGCGCGAAGACGACCTGCAGGTCGGCCTGCATGCGGGACATGAGCGTGAACTGGGCCAGCACCGCGTGGATCATCTCGTCGACCGGTGCCGGCACGAGCAGCTCTGCGGCCTGCTCGTCGCCGCCGGAGAGCTCGAACACCGCGGCCTTGAGCGCCAGGACGCGCAGGGCCTCGGTCAGCAGCGGTCCGGCGTCGCGCTGCAGGGACCAGCGGCTGATGGACGGGTAGCCGGTGAACGTGGCCCAGCAGCTGGAGTACTTCATCGAGGAGCTGTGCAGCCGGTCGTAGGCCGGGTGGTCCTTCATCCGGTCGAGGATTTCGGCGGCGCACTGGCCGACCGCAGTGCACTCGGGCATGTTCTCCGAGGTCATGGCCTTTCCCTTCTGACGACGGTACCGACGCTGACGCGCCGCTGGTTTGGACGTGAGATTCCCGCTGCCTCGGCAGAAGGCGGCGTAGTGACGCCTTCAAGGGGACACCGTCACCGCTGATGTCGGTAAGGGTTGTCAGCCGCCTTCGACAATCGGCCGACATCGCGACAGGGAGCTGCAAACCGCAGCCACCCAGCGGTGTAGATATCGAGGATGCTCGCGCTCCATCACGCAAGCGACTCGGAGCCCTGGGGTGACTGGGAAGGTGTCGACAAGCCCGTTGGGGCAAGCGATGACATTTTGTTGACATTGTCGGCCCCCGGGCTATGAGCTCCCGACACATAAGATCGGCATGGAGACGGAGGCCGTGATCGATCGATAGCGAGTTCGTCGGGTGCAGATGAGATGACTGAGGAAGCCATGCAGGGCGCGGTTGGCCTCGACGAACGCTGGCAGCAGCTCGGGCGCCAGCTCGCACGTCTCCGCGCTCTGGCCGGCTACACGCAGCACTCTCTAGCGCCGCTGCTTCACTACGGGCGTAGCACCATCGCTAACGTGGAGGTTGGCCGTCAACGGCCCCCGAGGCGGTTCTGGGAGCGTTGCGACGAGGTCCTCGACACCGGTGGGCAGCTGACGGCAGCGTTCGATCAGCTGCAAGTGCTCCGGCGTGCCGCTGGAGGGACAGGCTCGGCATCACAGGGCTTTTTTGGCGGACCGCCAGCCAGCCAGATCCAGCCCGAGCTCGTGGAGGAGAACAAGGAGATGCACCGCCGGGAGTTCATCGAAGCCGCCGCGATGCTCGCGGCGGGCGGCGCGGCCTTGGTATGCCCCGCGGCAGGCCGTCGCATCGGCTTAGCGGACGTGGAGGAGCGTGTGAGGCGCACGGCGCGGCTGCGGCGCCTCGACAACTACCTTGGTGGCGTCGACACGCTACGGCTTTATGAGGCCGAACTCCGAGCGACGATGGCCATGTTCAACACGACGTCGTTCAGCCAGTCGACGGCCAAGGCCCTGCTGTCACTCCTCGCCGAGCAGGCCCAATTGGCCGGCTGGGCGGCCTTTGATGCAGGCGAGAACGCCCACGCGAACACTATGTTCGCCATCAGCCGGTCCATCGCCGTGCAGGCAGACGACGTGCAGTTGGCGGCCAACGCCATGGCGTTGTCGGCTTACCTGCGGGCGAGCCTCGGCCAGCCCGACATCGCCACCGCGGAAGCGTCCCGTGTTCCCATGAACGCCGGTGCCAGCCCCGCAGTTCAAGCCCTGCTGCTGGAGCGACTCGCGTTCACCTACGCGGTCGCCGGTCAGGAAAGGCAGGCCATCGCCGCGCTCGACGCCGCGCATGATTCAGTCGCCCAACCTGGAACCGACGTTGCTCCGGACTGGGCGGCATGGGTCGATCACGACGAGATTCAGATCATGACCGGCCGTGTCTGGGCGGAGCTACGGCGCCCACTGAGGGCAATTCCTGAGCTGGAAAGCGCCCTTGAGCGATTCGACGACACGTATGCACGGGACAAGGCCCTTTATTCCACCTGGCTGGCTGAGGCCTACCTCGATGCTGGTGAGGTGGAGCGGGCGGCGATCCTGCTGGACCGGTCCAGGCGCCTCTGCCGTGGTGTCGCGTCTCCGCGTCCCGCCATTCGGATCGCCACCGTGCGCCGTCGCATCGCACCTCTTAAGCTTGATCTTTAACCCGTGCGGCGTGGACGGGGATTGACAGACTTCGTCTTCTTTGCAGCCGGTGTCTTGGCGTTCGTGGTGGTCGCGGTGTGGACGTCGTAGCGCGGGGTGGGGTGGGTGTTGCGGCGGCCGGGTGGTCGTCCTGGTCCTGGCTGGGAGGGTTTCGGTGCGCTGGCGGGGCAGGTGGCCTTTGTGCGGAGGTGCGAAACCCTCGGCGGACGCGGGCGGGTGACAGACGCTGCGGTGGGCAGGTTTCTCCCAGGGGCGGCGCAGGTCGGCGGCGAGGGCGCGGGCCAAGGCGGAGCTGGGTGTAGGCGGCGAGGATCAGCCAGGTCCATCGGTCGGCGGCTTGTGGGGTGCGGATCTTGGGGCAGGTCCAGCCGAGGGGTCTGTTTGAACAGGCGGAACGTGTGTTCGATGTCGAATCGGCGTAGGAACGTCTGCCAGAGCCGGTCGACGTCGGCGGCGGTGGCGTCGACGCCGGACCACCACAGTCAGACCGGCTTCGGGGTCGCGCCGCTGGGTAGATGGTCGACTTCCAGCCGGATGACGGTTCCCTCGATGACCGGCAGTACCTTCGCCGAGTCGATCCAGGCGGATCGGTACGTCAACCGGGGGTGCAGTCGGTCCCAGGCGCGAGCCCACGCGCTGCCGTAGAGACGGGTGTCGGTGATCGTGGCCGCGTCGGGTTCGCCCCAGGTGGTGGGATCGCCGAAGACGAACTCGCCGCCGTGGCGGGGCGGACGGCCGACCGTTCCCGGCTGCCGGGGCGGCACTGCCCGGCGTAGTACCCGGTCTGAGCGCATCCGAGCGAGGACCTGCACGGGCAGGTCACGCAGGAGAAACGCCAGTCGGGGCGCGTCGTAACCAGCATCGGCCACGACCAGGATGTCCGGGTCCCCGGCCTGCCACTGTCCGGCCGCGATCAGCCGGCCCACGATGTCTCGCAGCTGACCAGCGGTGACCGTGGCCGCGTCGTCACCAGGCGCCAGCCGCACCGCGTCCAACGGCGCGGTCCACGAACTGCGACCAGATTCCAGGGCCACGACCATCGAGTACGGCCAGCCCGGGATCATGATGGTCTGATCCTTGCCGCGGCCGTAGGTGTGACACAAGATCCGCTGCGGCGAGGTGTGCGCGTCCGGCCGCAGCCAACAGGTGATGTCGACCGCCAGGACGAGACGCCCGTCAGCTGCCCGGGGCAACGGCACCGCCGCGAGGGCCGTGCGCAGCCGATCGATGTCCAGCCGGCCGCAGGCGAGGGCGTCATACAGCGCCCCGTGACCCCGACGGTGCTCACCCACCAGCGACAACTCCACCAGCGACCGGACCGGACCGTCGGCGCACAACACCGCGTCCGTCAGGTCGAACAACGCGTCAGCCCGAGCGGTCAAGCAGCCGTAGAACTCCCGCCGGAACCCCGCCAACTCCCCGACGGCATCGGTCGGACGACGGTCATGCACACTGGTCACCAGAACAGCCCTTGGTTATTGATGTTCTTCCCTAGACAAGAAGATCATCGACCAAGGGCTGTTTCCGTGATCGGTCAGGGTCCCTACAGGACCCTCGGAGGTTAAAGATCAAGTTAAGGCGCTGTCCGCAAGCGGGGACATCCCCGCGTAGGCCACCAGGCGCCGTCACGTGTCCTGCGAATCGGTGGCCTCAGTGATACTGCGGACCCATGCCAGGTAAGGCTCCGAACCAGCGACCACCCGCACTGCAGTTACCTCCGGGTTGGCCCACTCATGGTGCTCTTTGAGGTAGCTCTCCAGTGCGGGATACCGCCGGCTGCTGGACCTGAGCACCACCTGCCACTCCTGGCCTGTACCGAACTTCCCCTCGTGCCAGAACACGCAGTCCACGGGCCCGACGATCTGTCCACCAGCCGCCAGCCGCGCTTTCACAGCGCCCTCTGCCAGCCGCTGGGCGGCTTCCCGGCTACCTGCTGCGGTGTAGACCTGCAGAACCTCACTCATGCCCGCGACACTACGCATCCGTGCGTCGATGCGTCGCCTGCGACTGCCGGTCCTATCCGTTGCCCACGGACCTCGATCACGCCAGATCGGCTGATCCGTGCGTGGCTTCCCACGGCGGCATCGTCTTCGTGCGGAGCGTTGGTGACCACCACGGCGGCTGAGCGCAGACTCCTCGATCACTGACCACTTGTCGAGACCTCAGGGAGTATCTGCCGGCCAACGTGCTGTCGGCAGATTGTCGCGATCTACGGCTCGCCCCTGTCCGACATCAAGGTCCGCCCCATTGGCTGTAGTCGTGTCCCACACGCCAGCCGGGGCTGTTAGTCACTCCTACGGGCGCGGCTTGGCGTGGGAACCGGTCACCCCCCTTGCAATCCGTCCGGAAGGTCCTTCATGTACGACCCTGACGAGCTGCTGCGATACGGCTATCAGCAGGAGCTGAGCCGGCAACTGCGGTTCCGCGACCTGATGGCGTACGGCCTGGTGTACATGGTGCCGATCGCGCCGATGGCGATCTTCGGCAGCGTGTACGCCGCCTCGGGCGGGATGGTGGCCCTGGCCTACGCGATCGGCGTGGCCGCGCTGGTGTTCACGGCGTTCTCCTACGCCCAGATGGTCAAGGCGTTCCCCATGTCGGGCAGCGTCTACAACTACGCCGGCCGTGCCGTGCACCCGGCGGTCGGCTTCCTCGCCGGCTGGGTGATCCTCCTCGACTACGTGTTGGTGCCCGGGCTGCTGTACCTGGTTGCGTCGGTGGCGATGCACGCGAGCGTGCCGTCGGTGCCGGTCTGGGTGTGGGTGCTCGGGTTCGTCGCCGTCAACACGGTGGTCAACTCGGTGGGGATCCGGCTGACGGCGGCGGTTACCCGGGTGATGCTCGTCGGCGAGCTGATCGTCCTGGGGATCTTCCTCGTCGTGGCCGCAGCGGCGCTGGTCGCCGGGAAGGGCCGCTTCAGCTGGGAGGCCTTCTACAACCCGCAGACTTTCACCTGGTCGCTCATCGCTGGGGCGGTGTCGGTGGCGGTGTTGTCGTTCCTGGGCTTTGACGGGATCTCCATGCTCGCCGAGGAGAGCCGGGACGGTTCCCGGCAGGTCGGACGGGCGATGGCGGCCGTTCTCGTCCTCGCCGGGGTGCTGTTCATCGCCCAGACGTGGCTGGCCGCCATGCTGGTCCCCGACTCTGCCGGTCTCCTGCACGGGGGCGACCCGAACGGCACCGCCTTCTATGACGCCGCCGGCGCCGCTGGCGGGAACTGGCTGGCGACGCTGTGCGCGGTCGCGACCGCGATCGCGTGGGGGCTGCCGAACTCGATGGTCGCCCAGGTCGCCACCAGCCGGCTGCTGTACGCGATGGCTCGCGACCGGCAGCTGCCCCGCTTCCTGGCGAAGGTGTCGTTGCGACGCAGCGTCCCGATCAACGCCACCCTGCTCACCGGCGCGGTGTCCCTCACCCTCGGCCTGTACATGGCCACCCGCACAGACGGCATCACCCTGCTGTCGTCGCTGATCAACTTCGGGGCGATGGTCGCCTTCCTGGTCCTGCACGTCTCGGTGGTCGTGCATCACCTCATCCGCCGCCCAAGCCGCAACTGGTGGGCGCACCTCGTCATGCCGGCGGTGGGATTCGTGATCCTCGCCTACGTGGTGATCAACGCCAACATCGCCGCGCAGCGTCTCGGGCTGGCCTGGCTCACCCTCGGCGTGCTCGTCCTCGCCGGCCTGTATGCCACCGGCCGTCGCCCCGTGCTGTCCGGACTGGCGCCGGTCCAGCCGCTGCGGCACGACGCGGAACGGGTGTGAACGCCATGGACAAGACCGTGTACCGGCCGACCCGCGACGAACTGGCCTACACCTTCGGCGGCCGGATGCCCGTGGCGCACCTGCGCTCCGGTGACATGCTGCAGGTCTACACCGAGGACTGCTTCGGCGGCCTGGTCCGCGGACCGGCCGATCTCCCCTCACAAAAGTGCCGCATGCCCTACCTGAACCCCGTGTCCGGCCCGTTCTTCGTCGAAGACGCCGAGCCCGGCGACACCCTGGCCGTCCACATCTGCGCCATCGTCCCGGCCAGGGACTGGGGAGTCTCGACGACCTTCCCGCACTTCGGGGCGCTGACCTCCACCACGCACACCGCCACCCTCCAACCGCCCCTCGAAGAACGGGTATGGGTGTATCGGATCGACCGACGCGCGGGCACCGTGCGGTTCGCAGCAACGGACAGCGACCACAGCATCGACCTGCCCCTCGAGGCGATGATCGGCACGATCGGCGTCGCCCCCGGCGGATTCGAAGCCCGATCCACCATCGTCGGCGACACGCACGGCGGCAACCTCGACACCCCGCAGGTACGCGCCGGCACCACCGTCTACCTCGGGGTCAACGTGCACGGGGCGATGCTCGCCCTCGGCGACGCCCACGCCCGACAAGGCGACGGCGAAGCCTGCGGCGCCGGCATCGAAATCGCCGCCACCACCACCCTCATCGTCGACGTCATCAAAGCCGAGCCCACACCGTGGCCGCGACTGGAAACCGACACGTCGATCATGTCCGTGGGATGCGCCCGCCCCCTCGAAGACGCCTACCGCATCGCCCACCACGACCTCGTCGGCTGGACCAGCAAGCTCACCGGCCTGCACGTCCTCGACGCCTACCAGCTTGTCTCCCAGATAGGCCAGGCGCCCATCGGCAACGTCTGCGACCCGAACTACACCGTCCTCGCCGCAGCCGACAAGGCGCTACTGCCCACAACCGCCGCCCCGTATAACGGGAGACACGACCGGTTGCGGCAGCTCACCGCCGCCCAGCAGGAGGGCAGCCGATGAGCCTCCCGCTCCCCCGCCTGCCGCTGCGCGACGAGCTCTACCTCCTCGGCCACGACGACGACACCGGTCAGCTCCACCTGCACCAGCGGGCCCTCGCTCTCGGCCTCGCCGGCGCCGTGCTGATCGACTTATTCCTCGCCGGACGGATCCACCTCGGCCCCCGCGACGACGTCCGAGCCGCCACCGACCAGCGCATCCGCCTGCACACCGACACACCCGTTGGCGACCTGATCGCGGACTCCGCTCTCTCCTCGATCCGGCACGCTGCCCCGCCGCTGAGGATGTGGCTTCGAACCTCTTCCACCGACATGTACGACCGCACCCGAGCCGGGCTCGTCGCGGCGGGCATCCTGCGCCAGCACAGCCAGCGACGCCTCGGCGGCCTCCTCCGCACCGACAGCTACCAAGCCACCGACCGCAAATGGGCGATCGTCGCCCGAGCCCGGCTGCGCTACCTGGTCGCCGGCCGGGAACAACCCGACAACCACACCGCCGCCCTCGCCGGCCTCACCGCCGTCCTCGGACTCACCGAACACCTCTACCTCGACCACGACACCACCACCGTCACCACACACCTGAAGGCGATCGCCGATCAGCACTACCAGGCCGTACGCGACATCACCACCGCCGTCGACGCCACCATCGGCGACCTCGCCACCGCCGCCTACCGCTAACCTCGCGCCACACCAAAGGACTCCGACACGTGCCCGCCCTGCCCCGCATCCGCGCCGCCCGCTGGACCGACAAACGCTCAGGTCGGGCTCGTCCGCTCTAGCTGATTCGGGCGGACCCGGAACTGAGTGGTTCCGTCCTCGGCTTCCACGTGGTCCGGATCAGTGCTAACGACAAGGACCTGGTCCTCCTGCTGGCCGACGACGTAGCACCGCACGAACGCCGGCCGGGGGAGAGAAGCGCCAGGAAGGATGCCGTCATCCGTGAAGAAGATCGGGACCTTGTCGACGAAGAACCAGCTTCGTCCGTCGGCGTCGATCAGCCGCACACGGACCCACCCCGGCCAGTCTTCGTCGACCCATGCGATCGCCGCGCAGCGCAGCAATCCGGCGGAACTCATCACCGGGCTGATCCTGCCAGGTCGCCACCCTTTGTCGGCGCGGCTATCTGGGGCACACAGGGGGCACGAGACACTGTCAAACGTTGTCGACTAGTGAGCAGCCCTGGCAGCCTGAGACGCCGTGTGAGCAGGTGTCGAATGCTGTTCCCGCTGGTGAGCCAATCACGGCTCGCAGTTCCGCTTCAACGTCTGACACGCAGTGCGGAGGTGCGGGGCTCAGGCCGGGGTGGGTTGCGACGGCGGGGCCCGGCGGTAGCTGGCCGGGTTGAATCCCCTCGGCACGTCGCAGTGTTGCGGTAGAACTGTGGAGTGAGCCGAACTCGGCTGGAGGTCTTCAGCGATGCGGTCTTCGCGGTCGCGATCACCCTACTAGCGCTGAACCTGGCGGTGGCCGGCCCGGGTCATGGCCCGCTCCTGCATCAAGTCGCGGACCACTGGCCTTCATTTGTCGCCTACCTGATCAGCTTCATGACGATCGGGCTCATCTGGGTCAACCATCACGCCCTCGTCCAGAACGTCGCCGTCGTCGACCGGACGCTGGCCCTCCTCAACCTCGTCCTGCTGGTGTTCGTCGTCCTCATCCCGGCAGATACGGCGACGGTGGCCAAGTACCTCGCGCTGGGCGGGCAGGACGCCCGGGTGGCGGTGCTTCTGTATGCGGCTGCCTTCATGGGGATGGGGTTCAGCTTCGCCGGGATCTTCGAATGGACCTTGCGTTCGGGGCGGCTCCGGCAGCCGTTGCCGAAGCGGGCCCGTTGGAAGGCGCGGCTGCGATTCGGGGTAGCGTCGGTCCTGTATCTGGCCGCGGTCGCCGTCGCCTTCGTCAGCCCGCCAGTGGCACTGGCCATCATCGCCGCCGTCCCCGTTTACTACATCTTCGAACGCCTCGAGGTGGTCGGCTCTCCTGCAGGCGACCGGCAGCAATGAGGCGCTGCCGAGCGAGGACCCAGCCCGGATTACGCGTCTGTCGTGGTGGCTAGCGGCCTGTTGCTCGGCGCGTTCCCTTCCTGGCTTACCGTTCGTGGCCTGGCGGATCGAGCGGCGTGGGAAGCCCGGGCCGTGGCTGGCGACAGCAACGGTGACAGCAAAGTCCATAGCTCGCGCGGGCCCGGCCCGTCCCGGAAGGCCATGCGGGATTGCTCGTATGGCTCCGGACGCGGGGAAAGGCGTCCTACGCTCTGGACAGATAGGGCCGCGCGCCCCTGCTGACCTGGCACAAGTTCGGGCAGCGCCCTCACCGGACTTGCCCCTCGCGAGGCAGGAGCCGGGGCATGCCATTTGTCGGCGGTAGGCGGGCGGAGACCACCCGCTCGACCTCAAAGGCGTTCAAAGCAGAAGGGAGGCCTGCGTGGCTGTCAAGACGGAAGCGCGAACGGGCGCCGCAGAAGTGCGGCCATTCAAGATCGAGGTCCCCGAGACGGACCTCGAGGATCTGCGCGCGCGCATCAGAGCCACGCGCTGGCCGAACAAAGAGACCGTCGACGATGACTCGCAGGGCGTGCCGCTCGCGCTCATGCAGGACCTCGCTCGCTACTGGGCGACCGACTACGACTGGCGCAA